>JAGVAS010000190.1 GCA_020060185.1 Desulfovibrio sp.
AAAAACAGCCAGGATCACTATGGATTGCAGTGTTGCTTCAAAGGCTCCGATAACACTTCCTGAAAGAAGCCCCCCCAGAAGGCAGATTAGCAGCCAGGGTAATCTTTTGCGGGCCAGGCTGAAAACAGAGGCATCAAGAATATTTACCCCTTCCACCTCACCAGTTCCTGCTAAACGGTATATATCTTCGGTAGCCTCTTCTTCGATTACGTCCAGGATATCGTCTACGGTGATGATTCCCAGCAGGCGCTGTTCTTCATCTACGACAGGTACAGCCAGCAAGTCATAGCGGGCTACGACCCGGGCGACCTCTTCCTGGTCCATATTGGCAGGAACGCTGATCACATTACAGTACATTATTTCCTTAAGTAAAGTCCCGTCCTGGGCGGCAATTAAATCACGCAGGGAAAGAACTCCGCTTAACTTTGTCTGGGTATCAACAATATATACGTAGTAAATGATTTCTGCTTCCGGGGCAACTTCACGCAAGCGGATAATGGCTTCTTCAACGGGAATATCTTCCGGCAGGGAAATAAAATCCGTAGTCATGATACCGCCGGCAGTATCTTCGGGATATTTCAGCAGGCCCCGTATTTCTTCAGCTTCTTCTTCGATAAGTGCAAGAAGCTCCCTCGCTTCTTCAGAGGGGAGTTCCCCCAGCAAATCCGTGGCATCATCGATGGCCATTTCTTTAAGAATGGCGGAAGCCCTGTGCTTTGTCAGCAGCTTTAGCAAAGAGACCCGATCAAATTCTTCCATTTCCTGGATAATAAGGGCGGCCTCTTCATCTGAAAGGAGCTCAAAAAGCTCTTTTTTCTGCTCGTCGTTTAGCTCGTCTACCAGATCGACAAGGTCGCTGGGATGCATGCCCTCTTTCACCTGGCGCAGTATTTTTTCCAGAGTCTCTTGAATAGACAACTTTCCTCACCCCCATGGGAAGCTACCCTTTTCCCAGAAAAAACTATGTTTATTATAGCATATTCTTTTAAAGGATATAAGTTTTTAAAAAACCCCTACACAAAAAAAATAACCCCACCATGACGTGGGAGTCGCTGTTTTGAACTGCTCTCCCAGCAGGTGGGTGCCCTCTTACATGCTTTATAGGTCCCCTTAAAACCTGGGGCTTCTACGCTGCACATAAAGCCAGGCTCCCGTATTATTAGTGTTAGCTCAAAACTTTAGCGACTTTACACGCGCACAGCAGGGTATTCTGCTTTAATTTTTGGCAATATTATGATAGCATAAATACGACTTTTATGCAAGAAAAAAATTCGACAAACAATAATTACACAATTTTATTGTCCCTTAAATATGGTGGAAATATGCAACTCTTTCAATTGCTCAGGAGAAACCGGTGCAGGGGCACCGGTAAGGAGACATGTTCCCCCCGCTGTTTTAGGAAAAGGAATAACATCCCTGATGCTTTTTTTGCCAGCCATAAGCATAATTAAGCGGTCAAGACCGAAGGCAATACCTCCATGTGGTGGAACCCCGTATTCGAAGGCCTTCAGGAAAAACCCGAACTTCTCCTCAGCCTCGCCAGCGTTTATGCCCAACAGGTTAAAAATTTTCTCCTGAAGATCTCTTTTATGAATACGTATACTTCCCCCGGCGACTTCGACACCGTTATAGACCAGGTCATAAGCCTGAGAGCGTACTGTTAAAGGTTCCTGATCCAACATAGAAATTTCTTCCTCCAGCGGTGCAGTAAAAGGGTGGTGGTTGGCAACGTGCCTTTTTTCTTCCCGGTCATAAGACAAGAGAGGAAAATCAACCACCCAGAGAAAATGATCCTTATCCCCGGGAATTAACTCCAACCGCCCGGCCAGGGAAATCCTTAGCTGGCCCAGAACCTTCAAGGCCGTTTCCCATTGGTCGGCCACAAAAAGTAAAAGATCCCCCGGCTCCCCCTGTAATTTAGCTTTAATTTCGGCCAGTTGGGAGGGAGTAAAAAATTTGGCAATAGGTGTTTTAAAACCATCCTCAGTTAAAATTATCCAGGCCAGGCCGCCTGTTCCCCATAATTGCACCTGCAAGGTTAAATCATCCAGCTCTTTGCGGCTGAAGTGCCCACACCGGCGTGCATTTAAGCCTTTTACCACTCCGCCTTTTTCCAAAACTCCTTTAAAAACCTTAAATTCGGATTGCCCGGCGATCTCAGAAATATCGACAATCTCCATGGCAAAGCGTGTATCGGGTTTATCGGAGCCAAAACGCTCCATAGCCTCCTTGTAGGTAATAACTTCCAGGGGGGTATTTAACTCTTTATGCAGCACCTGTTTAAAAATATGACTTACGAGCCCTTCCATTTCTTTCATTATATCCCGGCTTGTACAAAAGGACATCTCGATGTCTACCTGGGTAAATTCAGGTTGTCGATCAGCCCTGAGATCTTCATCACGAAAACAACGCGTGATTTGGAAATACCTGTCCATTCCGGAAACCATTAGAAGCTGTTTAAAAAGCTGCGGCGATTGGGGTAAAGCAAAGAAACTACCCGGAGAAGTCCGGCTGGGCACCAGGAAGTCACGAGCGCCTTCCGGTGTACTGAGGGTTAACATCGGCGTTTCTATTTCCCAGAAACCGTGGTCATCCAGGTATTCCCTGGCCGACATCATGACCTTGTGGCGAATCTCGAGAGAGCGCTGCATTTCAAAGCGTCGTAAATCCAAAAAACGGTATTTCAACCGCAGGTTTTCATCCGTATCAATGCCATCCTCAATATAAAAAGGTGGGGTCAGGGAGGAGTTAAACACTTCCAGGTCTTCTGCATATATCTCTACTTCTCCCGTAGCCAGGTTAGGGTTAACGGTATCCGGCGAACGGTGTTTCACTTCACCTTTTACAGCTAGGACATATTCAGGGCGCAGCTTCTCTGCCTGGTTAAAAAAGGAGGCATTTTTCTGGAAATCGAAAACTACCTGAACTATCCCGTAACGATCCCGCAAATCAAGAAATATGAGTCCGCCATGGTCCCTTTTGCCCTGTACCCAGCCCGCCAGAACCACTTTTTCATTTATATTCTTTTTCGTTAATAAACCGCAGTAATGAGTTCTTTTTAAACGCATAAATAATTTCAGCCCCCTTCCCTGGTGTTGGTGCCTGGCACTTAACTTATCTACTTATTAACCGCCACGACCCTGCGGGTCACAAAAATGGATGAAAATGCTCTTTTTCTAAACCGTATATGTCCCGCCAAGGTGGCGCAAGGTTGCGGCTCGCGACTTGTGCAGCGAAGCTAAAAGCTCACGTTGAAGCGAAGGTTGGAGATGACCCTGCCGGCATGGAGGCCGGCAGCCGGGAGGTGAGTAGGATGCGAACTCTCCCGGGCAGGTCATCGGAAACCTGAGCTGAAACGTAGAGCTTTCAGAGCGGAACTCGGAGTGAGCACCAACCTTCGCCACCCCATTTTCATATTAAAAAATTAAGGGCTTTTTCATAAGAAAGTTCCAGCTGCTCCCCTTTAAGCATGTCTCTAAGCTTAACTTCGTTTTTAAGCTTTTCTTCCTTTCCAAAAATAATGACATAACGAAACCTGTTTCGGTGTGCAAATTTCATCTGGGCTTTTAAGCTGCGGTTTAAGTAATCGGTTTCCGCCCTCAAACCTTTTTCGCGCATGGAATAAAGCATTACAAGGCCTTCTTCCCTTAATTCAGGACCGTCTATGGCTAAAAAAACACCTTCCGGTTCGTTTTTTTCCGGCCATAATTTCTCTTTCTCCATCGCCAGTACTATTCTTTCCACACCGACAGCCATACCTACACCAGGGACAGCCGGACCTCCACAACTTTCCACCAGGTTGTCATAACGTCCCCCACCCCCCAGTGAACCCTGGGCGCCAATATCCTCAGAGATAAATTCAAAAGCCGTATTGGTATAGTAATCGAGCCCTCTAACCAGGCGGGAATCCACATAGTATGGCACATTTAAGGCTTTTAAAAGATCTAAAACTTCGTTAAAGTGCCCGTGGCAAGATTTACAGAGATAATCCTCTATTTGCGGAGAATCTTTCATAAGTTCCCTGCAGCTCTCTGCCTTGCAATCCAAAAGACGCAGGGGATTAAGCAGTGCCCTTTTCTGACAGTCCGGGCATAACAGTGAAAGTTTTCCCCGGGCAAATTTCTTTAAATCATCCTGGTAAAAAGGCCTGCACTGCAGGCATCCCACACTGTTTAGATGTAATTTTAAATTTTTAAAGCCGATACTTAGGAAGAATTCCGCGGTAAATTTAATCACTTCAACATCGGCCGAGGGTTCTTTAGTGCCAAAAACCTCGATGCCCATCTGGTAGAACTGCCTCTGCCTGCCTGCCTGAGGCCTGTCATAACGGAACATGGGACCGTAATAAAAAAGCTTTACAGGTTGTGGAATATTATGCATCCCGTGTTCCAAATAAGCCCGTGCCACTCCGGCAGTCCCCTCCGGCCTTAGGGCCAGTTCCCTTCCTCCCCTGTCTTTAAAAGTATACATCTCCTTTTTTACAACGTCACTTTCTTCTCCCACACTGCGGACAAAGAGCTCTGTTTCCTCAAAGAGCGGGGTACGGATTTCGGCAAAATCGTAAATATAACACAACTTCTTAAATCTTTCCTCCAGGAAATGCCATCTTGAGGCTTCCTGTGGGAGGATATCCCTTGTCCCACGAGGCGCTTTATTGCTCATTATCCCACCCCTTCATAAAGCTGACAACTCAATTCTTAAAAAGATAATAAATGGCAACTACACATTGATTTTAGCTTAATGAGAACTCCCTTGTCAACTTGACTTTCATTATTTGGTATAATTTACCTCCTATACAAAAAAGCAAATATATGTTAAAATTTTAGCAAAACTTGTCTAAATTTACAAAACTAAGGCTAAAAATTCGCCAGTGTTTTCTCTGGGAGGGTATAGATATGATCAAAACAAAAAAAGTCCGATCCCCTTACAAGGGCCCTTTTTACATAAGTTTGATCCTGGCAGTTGTTTTTATATCGATACTGGCAACCACATCTGTTGCCGGAGCTGTGAGCAGCCCGGTTAAAATAAAAGTGGAAGTAAATTTACTCAATTTACGTATGGGCCCTTCTACCGCCCATACCCGGATACAGGGTCTTCCTTCCGGGACTCCCCTGGAAGTACTTTTCCGCGAAAGGGAATGGCTTCTTGTAAGGCTTAAAGACGGCAGTACAGGGTGGGTAGACGGCAAGTATACCAGTTTTAACAAAAATATGGCGGACAAGCTCCCCCCTGTTATTGGAGAAAAAGCTACCGTTACAGTCAGCCTGCTGAATGTCAGGCTCGGACCGGATTTAAATTACCAGCGGATAAACCAGCTTCACCAGGATAACACCATTACGGTCTATTTTCATGAAGGCGACTGGCTTTTAGCCAGGCTGGCCGATGGAACAAGCGGGTGGGTTTACCGCCAGTACACCTCCTTTGCACCTAAAGCACCGGACGCAAATCCCCAAACACCGGATACAAATACGGAAAAAGAAAGCCAGCCCGCGGAAAAATCAGAACAAATAGTTCCCCAACAACAAACACCGGTAAAAGAGGTGGAACAGTATCCTTATAAAGTTATCGTTACGTCCAGCCCCCTGCGCCTGAGGGAACAGCCGGGCTTAAATAACGCACCTGTAGGGGAAATTCCCAAAGAGACAATTCTTACCGTCCTGCATAAAACAAAGGAAGAGTGGCTGCAAGTCGAACTCCCGGACGGAAGGCAGGGGTGGGTAGCCGGGTGGTATACCCAGAAGCTGGAGGGAAATGAGGAAAGAGGAGAAGAAAAAGCGGATACTTTCTTTCGCCTTGCTGCCGTAAATGCAGATGTCTTGAGAGTACGTTCCGGTCCGGGGCTTCAATATCCACAAATAGGCAGGGTTTTCTCCGGGAATCATCTTTTAACTCTGCACGAACAAAACGGCTGGTATTATGTCCGCACTCCAAGTGGCGAATACGGATGGATCAGCAGTGAATATGCCGCCATCATAAACGTAGTCTCGCGAGGAACCTCCAGTGCCCAGCCAGTCAATCCTTCCCAATCCAAAAATATAACTGTTGTCATCGATCCCGGACATGGAGGGCAGGATAATGGAGCTACCGGTTTCAGCGGTTTAAAAGAAAAAAATGTTAATCTTACTGTTTCTTTATACATGGCGGATTTATTACAGGCCAGGGGTTTTAACGTTGTAATGACGCGCAAAAATGATCTCAATATGAGCCTGGCAGAAAGAGTGGCCCTGGCAGAAAGAATTAATGCCGACCTGTTCATCAGTATCCACGCCAATGCCAGTCCGAACAATAAATTTGCCTCGGGGACGGAGACTTTTTACTATCAGAACAAAGAAGCCTCTCCCCAGAGCTTTTACCTTGCGTCGCTTATCCAGCAGGAAGTTTCTGCTGCTCTCAAGCTGCCCAGCCTGGGAGTTAAAAAGGCTCCATTCCATGTTATCAGGGAAACCAGCATGCCTTCAGCCCTGGTTGAATTGGCCTTTCTCACCAACGCCGTAGACGAAACAATCCTTGGCTCCGATCACTGCCTTAAACTGGCAGCTCAAGCCCTTTACCGCGCCGTGCTGCGCTACTATAACCTTACTTCATAATAATTTTATAGTTTTTTTAGAAACCGTATTATTTCCCGCCAAGGTGGTGCAAGGTTGTGGCGAGCGGCATGTGCAGCTTGAGCCGACAGGTTCAGCAAAGCGATGGCCTGAGATGGCCCGGCGGACATGGACGTCCGCCGCCGGACAGCGCGAACATGGAGGTGAGCTCTGCCGGGTAGGCCAATCGAAGGCCTGAGCTGAGCTGCAAAACCTGTCTCAAGCGAACCTGTAAGCGAGCACCAACCTTCGCCACCCCATTCTCGTACTAAAAAAGCTTCCTGCTATCAAGCAGGATCGTTACTGGTCCATCATTATCGACTTTTACCCTCATTTTAGCCTGGAATTTACCCGATGCCACTTTCAGGCCCCTGCCTGCCAGCATGCTGCACAGTTTATTGTAAAGGCAAACCGCCTTTTCCGGAGAAGCCGCGTTAATAAAGCTGGGCCGGCGTCCCTTCCGGCAATCTCCGTAAAGTGTGAACTGGGAAATACATAGAACCTCTCCTCCGGCATCCTCCAGGGAAAGGTTCATTTTACCCGCTTCATCTTCAAAAACACGCAACCCGGCAATTTTTTCGGCAATATACCTGCAATCATCATCCCCGTCATCTTCACCGACACCGACAAAAACAACCAGTCCCTTATTTATTTCACCTACAACTTCCCCCTCAACTTCCACCAGGGACCGGCCTGCTCTTTGGACAACGGCACGCAATTTCTCACCAGCCTTTACGGGATATTTGCCGCACATTTCTCTCCTGAACCGAATTTGCCTCTGCATAGCGCCTTACGGAAAAGACATCCTTTACTCTTTTGATCCTGTTCATAATGTGTTCCAGGTGCTCTAAATCCCTGACCACAAAAGTCAGGTGAACAACAGCCATTTTATCCTTGCTCATGCGTCCATTCACGGCCGTAATATTTACTTTACTCTCACTTACGGCATACATAACCTCCGTGAGAAAATTGGGGCGATCCATTCCTGTAACTTCGATTTCCACCGGATATGATAAATCATTGTCCGCTTCCCAGAAGACCTGCAGGTAGCGCTCTTTCTCCCCGGCAGCACGCATGATATTGGGACAGTCTACACGGTGTATGGATATTCCCCTGCCCCTGGTGGTAAAACCGATAATTTCATCCCCCGGCAACGGGTTGCAGCACTTTGAAAAACGGATTAAGAGGTTATCGATACCCTGGACCTTAATGCCCTTTGCGGCCTTAGCCGCGCCTTTCCAGGGTTTTAACTCCACCGGAGGAGGGAGCTGCCTTTTTTCTTCCCCGAATTTTTTGCGATATTCATCCTGCAATTTGGTGATAACCTGTTGAGGAGAAACACCCCCGTAGCCTACGGCAGCATAGACATCATCCTCTGAGAGGAGGTTAAATTTTGCTCCTACCTCCTCTAAAAGCTGTTCTTTAAGCAGCAGGTGAGGTTCCAGGTGCAGCTTGCGGATTTCCCTTTCCAGGGTCTCCTTTCCTTTAGCGATATTTTCTTCGCGCCTTTCCTTCTTGAACCAGGCCCTTATTTTGCTTTTAGCCTGGGAGCTTTTAACAAACTTTAACCAGTCCCGGCTTGGATTCCCCTGTTTACTGGTGATTATTTCCACAATATCCCCTGTTTTCAATTTATACTCAAGGGGGACAATACGGCCATTTACCTTTGCGCCTACACAGTGATTGCCGATATCAGTATGGATCTTATAGGCAAAATCCAGGGGTATGGAGCCGGCGGGGAGATCAATTACATCACCCCTCGGAGTGAAAACAAAAACCTCATCGGCAAAAAGATCTATTCTCAAGTGCTCCATGAATTCGTGTGCATCTTTTAAATCCTGCTGCCAGTCCAGTAACTGCCTTAACCAGGAAAGCTTTTCCTCAAATTCCCTGTCATCCCTGACTTTTTCTTTATATTTCCAGTGAGCGGCAATTCCATATTCCGCCGTGCGGTGCATTTCCTTGGTCCTGATCTGCACCTCCAGCAATTCATTCTCGGCACAAACCACCGTCGTATGAAGGGACTGGTACATATTCGGCTTGGGCATGGCGATATAATCATTAAAGTGGCCGGGAATAGGGCGCCAGAGAGTATGAACGATACCGAGAGCTGCATAGCAGTCCCTGACGCTGTCCACGATAATGCGCACAGCAGTCAAATCATATATTTCATTAAAATCTTTACCCTGATTTTTCATCTTGTTATAAATACTGTAAAGGTGCTTGGGCCGGCCGCTTATATCTGCCGCAATCCCGGCCTCAGTTATCTTCTCTTTTAGAATTTCGATCATCCTACCGATAAAGTCTTCCCTTTCCCTGCGCTTCTTGGAGAGCTTATCTACCAGGTAGTAATATTCCTGCTTGTTCAAATAGCGAAAAGCCAGGTCTTCCAGTTCCCACTTAATTTTATAAATCCCCAGGCGGTGGGCAAGAGGAGCATAGATTTCCAGTGTTTCCAGGGAAATTTCCTTCTGCTTGGAACTGTTAAGATAGCGGAGCGTGCGCATGTTATGGGTCCTATCGGCCAGTTTAATAAGGATCACCCTGATATCCCGGGCCATGGCCACAAACATTTTGCGCCACGTCTCCGCCTGGTGCTCTTCCTTGGAGCGAAATTCCATACGGCTCAGCTTGGTTACCCCATCTACCAGGGAAGCTACTTCCTCACCAAACTCTTTTTCTATTTCATCATAGGTAACAGGAGTATCTTCCAGCACATCGTGGAGCAAACCGGTCACGATGGTGACCAGATCTAATTCCAAATCGGCAAGAATATAGGCCACACCCAGGGGATGAGTAATATAGGATTCCCCGGAAACTCTCTTCTGTCCGGCATGAGCTTTCAGGGCAAACTGGTAGGCCTTGCGGATAAGGGCCCAATCTTCTCTTCTGTCGTTGTACTTGACGAAACGCCTCTTTAATACCTGCAGGCTCATTTTACACTCCTGTTGTATTTGTCCTCTAAATCAAGTATAAATTATGTAATCCCAAGAGTAAAGTCACTTAACGAGCAAAGTATTTCTTCTCCCGGTGCTCCCAGCAAAAATTGTTGATAGGAAAGAGCCCGTTCCCATCTTTCCCTTTCTTTACGAAAACCCTTAATGCCGGCGATGCCCTTTAAAAGAGAACAGTAATCGCTGCTCCCGTGCTTTAAAAGTATTTCCTGATCATTTAATTCCAGGTATGAAGCCTCCTGCAAAAGCTCGATGCTTTTCTGCAAAAGGTATTTTGTAGTTGCAAAGGGAAGCATCTTGCCAAGCTCGCTGTAAACACTGTTTAGAGAGATGTTCCCCCTTGCCGCCAGCTCCTGCAGGGAAAAATAAACCTGCTCCAGGGAACAAAAAGCAGGAACTGTTGCCCTTAAAAGCTTCAGATTTTCCTGGTAGTCCTGGCTGCTATATATTAAATGCACATGAAGCTCTCCTTTTTCCTTAATGAGCCTGGAAAGGCGGGTTAAAAGTTCCTTTAACCTTGCTCCGCCAAGCGGCAAATCATATATAACTACATGTTTCGGAATTCCGGAAATTTCAGAAGGAAAATTTCCCTGGTGGCTGAAATATATTTCCGGCCCGCCGGCAAAAATTTTTTCCAGGTACTTAAGCCGTGCCACAGTATTTACAAATATAAGAATTGTTTCACCCAGAGACAAAAGGTTTTTGACATAGAGTACTTTACGGTCCGAGCCTCTTTTATCAATAACAATGAAATTTTTCCCGTTGTGCTCGTCACAAAAAAAGCAGTCGTATACTTCCAGCTGTAAATTTTCCTTTCCTCTCCACCGGTCAAAAGACAGGCTGAAAACCAAATCGACTTCCCGGAAAAGAGTTAAGGGAGGAAGCTTTTTTTTGCCGTTAAAACTGATTCCTGAAAAATATTTATTATTTTTTTGTAAGCCAAGTTGAAGGTGTTGCTGCTGATTCCCCACTTCC
>JAGVAS010000089.1 GCA_020060185.1 Desulfovibrio sp.
AAAGGACTTATCTTAAAGCGGGGGTAGTCGCTTTCGCTGTTTAGAAGAGACCCTAGGAGGCTGGGTCACGCTTAGGGGTAACTTGCAAGGTTGGTCCGGTGTAGTATTCTCTCTAGCACGAGTTTTCCATATCGTCCAAGAAGCAAGAATTTGCGTGTTATCGTGCCCGCAGCCTGCAGACTTTAGCTATTCAGTATACGATTCAAAGCCGCGGAGGCGCAGCATTCGACGAGAAACGCATGATATTAATTTACACGGGGGATATGACTGGAATATAAGCAGGGAGAAAAATATAGATTATATCGATCCATACGACATTAAAAGCAAGCCGCTGATGACAAAAGAAGTTCATGACTTGTACGCCACCTTTAATTCTACCGGTATGTGTATAATTTTATCTTTTTCCTTGGAGTAAATAAGGACAAGCTTCTTTTTGGTGAGGTGGGGTAAAAGAAAATGACACACTCCTTTTTTTTCTTTCAAGATGGAAAATTAAAGGCAATTCAAGGACAGGTGCCCGAAGAAAATCGTTTAGTAATTAAAATTAACGGGGATGTCCTGACAACCATTTCATGTTCTCCAGAGAAATTGACTTTTCTGGTGATCGGGTTTCTTTACCTGGAGGGAGTGATTAACCATCTTTCAGAGCTATTGATGATAAAAGTGTGTGACCAGGAATTAGTAGCCGACGTTTTAACAAGTACTCCCTTTGACTGTAAGGAGTTTTCCAGGAGCTCAATCATGGCTTCTGCCTGTACCGGTGGAGCAACTTCAGGCCAAAAGCAACTAAAAAAAATAGATGAGAGCATCAAAACCGTTGTTGAAGCGAACAACTTATTTTCTTTAATGAAAAGCCTTTATCATAACGCGGCCACATACCTCGCCACTGGAGGGTTGCATAGTTCCGGTATCAGTACTAATGGAAAAGAAATTATTGCACTTACTGAAGATATTGGACGGCACAATACCATTAGCAGGCTGGCAGGAGAATGCCTGGTCAAGAAAATATCTACCCGCGGTGGGATCCTGCTGACAACGGGTAGGATTTCATCGGACATGGTTGAAAAAGCATCAAGAATGGAAATATGCATTCTTGTGTCCAGGACCTCACCCACGTCACTTGCAGTTTCCCTGGCGCAAAGTTTAAACATTACCATAGTGGGTTACTTGCGAGGTGGTAAATTTAAAATTTATAGCCACCCTTGGAGGGTAAAGCTCTAAGAAAAAAGAGGAGAAGAAAATTTGTTTCAAAGAAAGTGAAGAGAATTTGGATGATGAGCTCTGGGATTGGCCAGTTAATTCCAGCCGTGGTGTCTTTTGCAACTGCTGGCTTTGGTTACGGTCTTGTCTTGCCGGTTTCTTCTGTTATTCTTGAAGAGGGGGGGGGTAGCACAACTTTAATAGGTTTAACGGCTACTGCTACGTTTTTGGAATAACATTGGGGTCTACACTAGTAGGACAGGCAATTGGGAAATATGGAATTAAACATGTCCTGGGGACAGAGTTATTTATCATAGCGCTTTCCATGTTTCTGTTGCCGTTATGGGTTGTTGTAAAAGCATGGTTTTTACTTCGAATTATTATGGGCATTGGATTCGTAGCCATCTTTGCAGCTGTTGAAACTTTAATTAACAGGATAAGCATGGCGGAAAATAGAGAGAAAAATCTTGGCCTTTATGGCTTTGTGTTCTCCTCTTAAGCCTACTGTTTGTGCCAATGGATAAGTTGCGAATGAGGATGCGGAAATTGACCCGGATTGGAAAGAGAGAGAGTTCCACATTTATTGATGTGCAAGTACCTGTCAGTTGTTGGGCAATAAGGTCGCTGTAGGTGGTGTGACGATTGGCGGAGTTGGAGAAGGAAGCGAGGAAATATGAAGCATTGGGTGCTTATAATTTTTGGATAAAGGGAGTTGAAGGTATGCATTTCATAGACTTCATTACTGAAAGAGTTGGTAATGTTTTGGCTTGGTTGCTATTTGCTATGGCGGGCATAATGATAGCCGAGATAGTGCTAAGGTATGGTTTTAACAGTCCACTCCTGTGGAGTTTTGAATTAACTGCATTTATATTTGGCGGGCTAAGTGTACTATCCGGGGGATACACTCTTCTTCACAAAGGGCATATAATGATAGATATACTGTATAGTCGCTTCTCTTCAAAGACAAAAGCGATAATAGACTTATGCGCTACATTTATCTTCTTTTTTTTCTGCGCCCCTTTATTATGGTATTCAGCAGAATTTGCTTGGTCTTCAATACTATCACAGGAAAAATATTCATCGGTGTGGGCCCCCGTACTCTGGCCTTTTAAGAGTGCAATATTCATTGGGGTTTTTCTACTAGTTTTACAGGGGATATCCCAATTCATACACGCACTCCATATAGTCACCAGGGGGGAGGGTCAGGATAAATAATGGGCATTGAACCTATAGTATTGGTGTTGTTATTGATCTTCTGTATGATTGTACTTTTGGCAATCGGCATTCCACTGGCCTTTAGTTTGGGTGGCGTTGGGCTATTGTTTTTATTAATCTTTGTGGGGCCAAAAGCATTAGTTCTCGTGTACACCACAATCTTCGGTATGTCTAATGATTTTCTTCTCGCAGCGATCCCAATGTACATACTTATGGGAAATTTACTGCGAGTCTCAGGTATAGCAGAAGAACTTTATGAGGGGATGCGCCGTTGGATCGGGACTATACCTGGTGGTCTAGCAGTGGTAACGGTACTCATCTGTGTGATTTTCGCCGCTATGACCGGAATGAGTGGGCCGGCTACTGTGACCATGGGATTGGTAGCTTTACCATCTATGCTAAAGCGCGGCTATAGCAAATCATTAGCTATGGGAACTATTATGGGAGGGGGTACCCTAGGGATCCTCATTCCGCCCAGTATCACAATGATTGTATTTGGCTTCATGTCGGGGGCATCGGTCGGGAAGCTTTTCATAGCAGGCATTCTGCCGGGGATGCTACTTGCTACATTGTTTATCATCTATATATTAATAAGGTGTCGTTTACAACCTCACCTGGGGCCCCCTTTACCAAATAAAAGATTCACTGTGAAGGAGAAAGTAAAAAGTCTTAAAGCAGTGATCCCATTATTAATACTGGTTATTGTAATTCTGGGCTCGATATATACTGGGGTTTGCACTGCCACAGAAGCTGCTGGTATAGGCGTTGGCGGTGCTTTAATACTTGGGCTCATACGTCGCGGTATTACCTTTAAAGGGCTTAAAGAAGCGTTAACCCAAAGTTTCTCTCTGACTGGCATGGTAATGTGGATTATGTTCGGGGCCGCCATGTTCAACGTTTTCTATATGCAACTAGGGATTATTGAGGGAGTAGTGCAATGGGTATTGAGTGCGAATGTACCACCTCTGTTGATAATCATAGGAATTCAGCTTATACTCATCATTATGGGCATGTTTCTTGACCCAGGCGGTATAATAATTGTGTCTGCACCTTTATTTGTACCCATTGTTCTTGCACTAGGCTTCGACCTGCTATGGTTTGGGATTCTTTACGTCATAAACATGCAGATGGGATACTTAACACCACCCTTTGGCATGAACTTGTTTTTCATGAGAGGTGTAGCCCCTGAAGGTACAACCATGAGTGAAATATATAGTGCAGCGATACCTTTTGTATTCCTCATAGCAATCACTCTTTTGTTAATGATGATTTTTCCCCAGATACCCCTGCTACTGCTCAAATAGAGAAAATGATCAAAGAAGGAGCCAGCAGAACGAAACAAAAGGCTCTGTCCATCTCAGTGTTGATTTTCAGGCAGCTGCTTCATTAGCCAGCACGGAACTGCAATGTGGGTAGCGAGTTTAGGGCGAGAGCAGGATTGCAGCTTTCTGGACCAGCATCTGGACGGTCACCTGTGACCTCAGGCGTTCAGCCTCCTCGGCAAAAAGATGCCAGGCTAGGTAGTTGGGCAGGTAACGGGTAGCGACGCCGATGAACACGCGCATCAAGGTTTTGAGCCGCGAGTGGTAGGCGTTGACGTTCTGGAGGTAGTAAATGACGCGTTTACGCTCCCCCTGGCTGCGGTTTAAGCTATGGTGATGCAGGCAGGTGGCTCTATCGCTACACAACTCACTACCTTTGGCCACCAAAGGTCCAAACCGAGTCCCACGCGTGGCGTGGTTCATGGGTCGATGATGTCGCTGGCAGTGTGCCTGGTGTGGCCAGTGCCACCATGACCGGCATCTGTTCCTTACTCAGCCCCAGAGTGTGAGTCACCGCCGCCTCCAAATGATGCTTGATATACTCTCTAATTTACTCAATCCTATGGCGAGCATAGTGGCAGCACGCCAGTTCCGGGCGGCATTCACGATTTGCTGCTGCGAATGTGTTCTTCCTGGATGTATCAAGCCGCAGGGGTCGTGCCTCAGGATGGATGCTTAGAACTTTTGACAGGGGCTCCAAAGCCATATGGCATTGTGAAAGGGAACATTCCGGATCCCCTGAATGTCCACTATGACGTAAGAAATGGCATGCTGCTCATAGATGAGCCAGTTAGCAGGCCGGGTGATTATATAGAGTTGAGCGCTGAAATGGATTGCCTAGTTGCCCTAAGCGGCCCGGATGATGCAGTTTCATTATAAAACGGCAGCCCTCCACATCCGGCCAAGCCACTTAAGATTGAAATTAAGGAGGCAGAGAGATGTCTGAAGGGAGTTTAAAGGAGCGCTTCGTTGTTATTGGAAATGGGGTGGCTGGTTACAGTGCAGCCTCCACAATAAAAAGATATAAGAAGGAAGCCACAGTTTCAATAGTTTCTCATGAACCCTATCCATTGTATTCTGCTTGTGCACTAGGGTGTTATCTAGCTGGAGAAATCAAACGAGAGGTCATATTCTTGGAATCGTTCTCGAGTTATGAGTGTGCAGGGATTAAAACCCGGTTGGGGCAAAAGGTCATGACGATAGATACCCAAAGGCGAGAGCTTGTATTAGAGAGCGGTGAGCTTATGTGTTATGATAAGCTTATTTTGGCCACTGGGAGCCGAGTTCTTAGGCCCTCAATAGAAGGTATGGGAAAAAAAGGCGTTTTTGAGCTGAAATCAATTAGTGATGTAGACAAGATCCTAAGTTTTGGGGGGAAGCGAGCAGTGGTGATCGGCTCCGGCCCAATCGGCATCGAAGTCACAGTAGCGCTCAAAAAACAGGGACTCGAAGTCTACCTAATTGAGAGTTTGCCCCGGATCCTTCCAAGACTATTTGACGAAGCACCCTCTTATTTTCTTAAGAGAAGATTGGAGGCGAAGGGAGTAAAGGTCTTTTGCGGCGAGACGGTAATCGAGGTTCTCCACAGGGGAAACGTCATGGAGCTGATAACCAACCAGCGCAAGGTCAGCTGCGACCTGATCATCCTAGCAACTGGAATGGTTCCTAATAGTGAGATTGCCAGAGAGGCTGGAATCAAGCTGGGTGAATTAAAGGGGATATCGGTAGATGATCGGATGAGGACCAGTGCGGAGGGAATCTATGCCTGTGGAGACTGTGTCGAAACTAGGGATGCCTTGACCGGTATGAGCACCCTAAGCTTACTTTGGCATACTGCACGAAGGCAAGGACAGATCGCAGGTTTAAATGCCTTGGGGATTGAAGAGAGGTACCCTGGCTCAGTGAATTATGTTGGTGTGGATGTATTTGGAATTCAAGCAGTGTCTCTGGGGATTCTGAAGAATGATGATCCTAGTATCTCGGTAGTAGAAAAATCTGGCGATGCCTTTATCAGAAGGTTTTTGCTCAAGGACGGAACAGTTCAAGGTATTCAAATAGTTGGGGATTTGGAAAATATAGGTAAGGTGATGAATCTGGTGCGCAACAAGGTTCCTTTGTATAAGATTCTTGCAAGAAAAGAGACTGATTTTGTAAGCTTCATGGGTTTGTCTCGCCTCGATTTCCACAGTGCGGAATTCAGCTAACAATATAGAGATACCCGTGAAGATCTTGATGATGAAATAGCGTATTCAATTGTAAAGAGTTTAATCGAAAATTATGATGAGCTCAAGGGTTTTTACCGTGACCTTGAAGGCTGGAGCCCTGAACGTGCAGTACGAAAAATGGATATCCCTTATCATCTTGAAGCTTGAGCAGAAACGCCTTTATCGGCAGCGGGTCCAGAACCAGCTGGTTGTACTGCTCAAGCGACCCCCACCGTCGTCAGCAGCAGCTGCTGGCACGCCAGCTTGCCGAGGAGGACCCCCGTAGCGTTTTACCTGGAGGTTTTCCTCATCCCAGATGGCGGCGGTTAAAAAATGCTGCATATTGCGCAACGCCTTTTTCATCCAGGTAGTGCAAATGGGTTCGGCAGACTTGGCTTCAAGAGCGCTGGCCAGGCCTTTCATATAGGCCAGGCTGATAACCCTTTGTTCTTCCCGCCTAAAGAAATGATGGAACTGCTGGTGGAATGTGTGAAGCTGTTCTACCAGTTTGTGAACCTCTTCCGGGGTGAGCTCAAGCTGAGCAACCACATTCGGGTTCTAGTCATTATGGGTTAACATCATCTGGCACACGTTCCTTTGTCTATAATTTAAGGGCTTTTTCAAAGGACGCTGTATTCACCCGATAATACTGCGAAAATCTGCTTTGAGCGGGTAAAGATACACCTCCTTGGTATAACCGTGGTATCTAGAGGAAGGGCCCTGTCTGGTAAAGCCCAGGGATACTGCCGACATGGACCCAGCTTGCTGCCTTGTAGATGGTACCTTGAAACCACCGGGGATCGACAAAGGTTTCCAGCAGTAGAAGTTCCCGGCCGTAAAAGCGGTACCAGTCTTACGGCAAATGCCGGGTGATGCGGGAGAGAAGATAAGAACCGAGGTTTTTGACCTTAACCCATGGCAGGATCAAAAAACGGTTATTATTGGCCAACTGCAGCAGATGCTTGGACCTTTGTTCTTCGGACCAGCCGATATAGCTGTCCCGGGACTTGATTTTTAAGCTGGCGGACCGAAAGCCGATGACCGCTACCGGCGATCCGCCAACAAAGGCAATATACTTGAGCCTTGCTCCCAGCATGTTGCGGTAGCCCAGGTAGTGATACTGTCGGCGGCAGCAACGGATACCGCTGCCGCGCCTGGAAGCACGGACTGCAAACCAGGCTCTGTAACCCTTTCGGCTTCACGGTTGACTGTATGTCATTACCCGCCGGGCGTCTCCAAGTGGAACCCCATCGAACACCGGTTATTCAGTGAGGTCAACAAAAACTGAGTGGGACGACTTTTGGACAGCTACGAGACAGTGCTCAACTATATTCGAACTACCACTACAAAAACCAACCTGGAGGTGAAAGCCTATCTCCATCAAACCGAGTATGTCAAGGGTGTGAAAATTACCGATGAACAGACGCAAAGAAGGTATACCCCTGGTATAGGATTTTCTCTAATACGGAAAATCAATAATAGGAGATTAAAACCATGAAAGGAGGATTATCCATGTCACTACAGTGGATTAAATTTATTTTAAACAACGAACCTCGTAATGTTCTGACTGATCCGGAGCGTACTTTGTTAGATTTAATAAGAAAGGACTTTTCTCTAACCGGAACCAAAAAGTCATGCAATAAAGGAGTTTGCGGAGCTTGCACTGTTTTGATAGATGGCCGTCCAGTTAATTCCTGCGTTTATCCTGTAAAAAATGTGAATGGACGGGAAGTAATTACTATTGAGGGCTTAGGGACTCCTAAGAATTTACACCCTATTCAAAAGGCTTTTATTACAGTTGGTGCCGCTCAGTGTGGTTATTGCACTCCCGGAATGATTTTAAACGCTAAGGCAATTTTAGACAAGCAATTAAATCCCACAAGAGAAGATGTCCGTAAGGCAATTAACAGGAACCTTTGTCGTTGCACTGGCTATCAGAAAATTATAGACGGGATACTTTTGGCTGCGGAATTTATTCGTAATCCAGAGGCTATGGAAAAATCAAGCCATGAAACTAGAAAGCATTTTTATCTTGGTAATAGAGTGCCTCAGTTAAACTCTGTTCAGAAGGTTACAGGAACATTAGAATTTCCGATAGATGTAAATGTTTATGGTATTTGCCATGCCAAAGTGCTACACAGCCCGTATTTTCATGCCAAAATCTTAGCTATTGATACGGCAGAGGCTGAGGCACTGGACGGAGTAATTACTGTGTGCACACACAAAGACCTCAAAGAAAATAAATGCAGCATGAATATGCGGGTGTTAGCCGATGACAGGGTGCGTTTTTGGGGTGAACCGGTAGCTATAGTCGTAGCTCTTAACGAGAAGATCGCCGAAAACGCCCTATCTAAAATTAAAGTCGAGTATGAGGAGCTTCCTCATTATAAGACTCCATATGAAGCCATGAAAGAAGACGCCATAGAGATTCAACCTGACGAATTCCCTGGCAATATTGTCTATGCCCAGAATCTGTTAAAAGGAGAAGTAGAAAAAGGTTTTAAGGAAGCCGATGTGGTAGTGGAAAGTAAATATACCACCCCGGCCAACGCCCATGCCTACTTGGAGCCAAGTACTGGTATTGGTTGGATAGATGATGAAGGAAGGATATGCATTTATTGTCCCGGTCAGTCACCTCATTCTCACCAAAGGGATGTAGCTTGGGTTTTAGGATTGAATGAGAACCAAGTGCGTCTAGTAGAGGCTACTACCGGCGGAGGTTTTGGAGCGCGTCTTGCTCCATTTATCCAATTGCTTACAGGCCTTGCCGTCTATAAAGCTCGTCATCCAGTACGTTTGGAGCTGAGCATGGAGGAAGATTTTGTTGTTTACCCTAAACGCCACCCATTCAATATCAAGATGAAAACCGGAGCCAGGAAAGATGGAAAGATAGTTGCTCAACAGGCGGAGGTCGTAACAGATGCTGGTGCATATGCATTAGCAAGTCCTTTGGTACTGGTGAAGTCTATTATTCACTCCTGTGGCCCATATGAAATTCCTAATGTTAAAGTATGCGGCAGGTCTGTTCTAACCAACAATACTCCCAGTTCAGCTATGCGTGGCTTCGGGGTTCCACAAATTGCTTTTGCCACCGAGATGCAGATGAACAAGATTGCCAGACTTTTAGAAATGGATCCTTTAGAATTGAGAAAGATAAATTGCCTTAAAAAAGGATCTGTGACTGAGACCGGCCAGGAAATAACGGAGCCACCGGGATATCTAGAAACAATTGAAACAATTAAAAATCATTGGATTAAGTGCAAAAAGTATACGAATCCGGAAACAATAAGGTTGCTACCACCACATATAAAACGTGGAGTAGGATTTGCTTCTGCTAAATCTGGTATAGGAAAGGAAGCAACGCTTAATTATGCACGTGCTATTGTCGAGGTAATTCAAGGAGGCAAGATAAGAATAAGGGAGGGGGCATCAGATCTCGGCCAGGGGGCTAATACAGTTGTGGCTATTTTGGCCGCGGAAGAGCTAAAAATTCCTCTGGAAAGTATTGAGGTTATTTCTGCTGATTCTTTAGAAACCCCTGATTGTGATAAGACCTGTGCCAGCAAGCAAACTTTCTATACCGGGAATGCAACGCTCGGAGCCTTGCAGAAATTGAAAATAAAAGCTTATAATGCTGCATCTAAAGAACTAGGTATTTCGGAAGATGACCTTGATTGTGCTGAAGGATTGGTTTTTGCCAAAGATGATACTAGTAGAAGAATATCGTTTGAGGAACTGGTGGAAAAAGGATATGAACTAAAAGCAGAAAATGAGTTTAAAACAAACTTAAAACCATTAGACAGGGAAACAGGCCAGGGTGATGTTTATGTGGCTTCTTCCACCTATGGTACTACAGCTGTGGAAGTAGAAGTAAATACGGATACCGGCGAGATTAAAGTATTAAGCGTAGCTACGTGTTTCCAGTGCGGAAAAGCTATAAACCGCTTAGGTGTGGAGGGACAGTTGGAAGGGGGCACAGTTATGGGATTAGGTTTTGCCCTCCAGGAAAAGTATAACACCGGGGAAACTAGGGGATTTAGGGATTATAGAATACCAAGATCAAAAGAAGTTCCAGACATATATACATATATTGTAGAGGTTCCTCAGAAATTGGGTCCTTATGATGCTATTGGGTTGGGTGAGGCAAGTGTTGTTCCCGTTGCTCCAGCAATAATATCTGCTGTCTACGATGTCTGTGGCATTTGGATAGATCAGCTACCGGCAACCCCGGAAAAAGTCCTTACAGCGCTCAAAAAAGTATGACTCATGATAACTAAAATGGAGTTTTTGCAGCAGAATCAAGTATAGTATACTAGGAGGAATAAATTTATGCAAGACGTAAGGACATTTATAAAAAAATTAGAAAAGGAAACTCCGAAGGAGATTGTTCGTTACCGTGAAGAAGCAGATCCTTATTATGAAATAACGGCCATTGTTAAGAAGTTTGACTTGGCTGGAAAAAGACCACTGATTATCTTTGAAAATGTAAAATGTTATCATTACCCCGTGGTCTGCAACATGGAGGCCACTATTTCAAGGTTGAGCGTGGCATTGGGGGTTCCCGCAGATAAGGTTGAAGAGAGATATCGGGAAATTGAAAATGGCGTTTTAAATGGCACCATTAACTATCCTCCCAAGGAAGTAACGCCTGGAGAGAGTCCTGTAAAAGAGGTTATAATTTCCCGTGAGGAGGTTGACCTGTACAAATTCCCTGTTATAACCCATCATGTTGGAGAAACTCCCTATATAACCCGCGGTATTGGGGTGGTACGGGACCCTGAAAAGGGTTACCTGCATGCTGCAATCTATCGCTTGATGGTCAAAAGCAAGAACCATATGGTTACCCATATAACTCCCGGCAGGCACCTGTGGTATATTTATAAAAAAGCGGAAGCCATGGAACAGCCCCTACCCATTGCTTTTATTGTAGGGAATCACCCCCTTTGGAGCATGGGAGCTCAGTCGCGGATTGCTCACCCTCCAACCGAGTACGATGTCATAGGAGGGCTGCTGGGCGAATCTCTGGAAGTGGTCCGCTGTGAAAACAGCGATCTTTTGGTACCAGCCCGAGCGGAAATGGTCATTGAGGGTGAACTGCGACCCCACAGCTTAGAGCAGGAAGGGCCATGGTCTGACTTTACTCGCTATTCCCAGATAGCACAGCGCCACTCAGTCTTTGTTACAGGAATCAGCCACCGTCAGGACATGATTTTTCACGATGCGGGGGCTTGGGTGCGGTATGGACTTGAGTTTACTCGTATTCCCCAAGAGACTTATATGTTAAGGGAGCTGCAGAAGGATATCCCGAGCATAAAGGATTTCCGATTTGCCTTCAACCCCGGGTTCATGTACGGGATAATCAGTATGAAAAAAACTCACCTGGGCGAGCCGAAACAAGCCATACTTTCGGCTTTTGCCAATGAGCTCTACCTGAAATACGTTATAGTTGTGGATGACGACGTTGATATTAAGAATAAATCGGAAGTTTTCTGGAGCATTGCCACGCGTGCCCAAGCAGAACGGGATTTCTTGATCATTCCCGGTTCCATAGGAACTGATCTTGATTTATCTGCGAAGGAAGAAGCCGTTGTTACTAAAGTAGGCATTGATGCTACAGCCAAACCTTTCTGCCACAACATGCCACCTATAGGCCGGGTTTCCGAGGAGCATATAGAGAAAAATGATATTTCGAAATACCTTGCAAAACTCGGTTAAATTAAACACACGGTGCCTTACTGGTAAACCTGTAAACTATCCGTTTGCCCAGCGAAGGCTGGGACGTTCAGCGGGAGACAGACCCGCCAGAGTAAGAGTCAGAGCTCTGTAACTTGGGCAGCAGGGCAGCGGGAAACCAACCCCCTGGAGTCTGCCCACAAAGCAGCTTCTAAGAGCGATGAGTAAGCTACTGGGCCGCAACGAAAGTGAACACGCAGGTAGCCTCGAAAACAAAAATCTTGGAGGCCGAGCCTTTGAGCAGTTAGCGAAGGCAGTATGCAGATGCGAAACCTGACTGATAAGCGGCTGCACTCCAGCGGGGTGTCAGTGGCGGCAAGGTGGCGCAGGACGTCCTAAGCAACTGGGGAAGGCCTCCTCTAAATTGCCAGAGCAGATATGCACAGGGTACTCATTAAAGATCGTTTTTCCTTCCCATGACTGGAAACGGGTATGCTTGTTGCGGAGCAGGTGAAACCCTTTTTATGCCACGAAGGAAAGATTGTTCGGGAACATGCGGGGATGTTATTTTGCAAAAAGTTTTAGCTGCAATCCAGGGTTGATGCCCCTGGTCCTGGAAAGCTGTGCTCAGTACGGCGAAGAAGAAAACTTTTTGTAACTGCTCAGGCTCCCGATAAGGGGATATTCAAATCAAGTTCAGGAGATATTGGCATAGCCGTACCGAGAGCTAAAACTCTGGGATGAAAGGGTTACCTTCCAGTGCTGATTTAATAGCATCGAGTACCGGGCGTGAATTTTTCCTGGCAGTAGAGATATAGCCTCTAATACGGCAGAATATTTTTGCGTCCTGGCTGCTGCGGAAAACGCCGGAGATTTTCTGTTTTACCTTCATCATCCGTAGGTCCCTTTCGGCCAGGTTATTGGAAGAAGTCATCAACTACACCCCTAATGAACGATTTGAAGCAAATTCGGGTAACCCATCCTTTTCATCCCCTGTATGGTCAAGCATTTGATTTTGTCACCCACGACAGGGGCTGGGGTGAGAACCGGGTTTTCTTTTACAACCCTCAAGGTAAGCTAACCTCCATACCTGCCCGCTGGACCAGCATTGTTTTAGCGGATCCTTTCCTCACCCAGTAGCAGGGCGCTGTGTACTTCATTTCCAGGACCTACACATTTTTAGCCAAACTGCTTGGGGATTTAAAGAAGGAGCATCTAAACCAGCAAGCCAAGTAGTGTAAAGCAAATAATGCCGCTTGTGTAAAGTAATATTTGCTGTGTACGGTTTACGCAAATTCTGAATAAGTCTACAATACATCTAACTGATGTGTCATAATTTACTTAACACCACATCGGGGGGTTTATCATGGTTAAACAACAAGATGATAAGGAAGAAACGTTAAAAGAACACGGGGTCTTAAACCCGCAACCGGAAAAGGTGACCGATGAACTTTTTCTAAGTAGCGATTTCTTTGACCCCAGGGACCTGGTCCAAGTCAAGTACGAGATGGTGCGGCGAGTGGTTAAGGACAACTACTCTGTGAGCTTGGTCTCGCAGCTGTTCGGGTTCTCCCGCCCCACTTTCTACCAGCTCAAGGAGGCCTTTGGGAAAGAGGGCTTGCCCGGCTTTCTACCCCGGAAAAGGGGCCCTAAATCTGCTCACAAACTCGATAAGGAGGTGATGGCTTTTATTGAAGAGCTTGTAAGTCAGGATCCTTCATTACGGCCGAAGCAACTGGCAGGGTTGGTTGAGAACAAGTTTGGTTATACAGTCCATCCCCGCAGTATTGAGCGCGCCCTTGACCGTAGAAAAAAAAACGCTAAAAAAGAGCGAGACCTTTAGCCCAAACTTAAATGAGTGCTACGAGGAACTGCGCAGCCAGGCCCTGGAAGAACCCACCGCGGTGGTTACACCCCTGGGGTTAGCACTGCTTCTGCGCAAAGGTACAGCGGCCTGGCTCTTGGCCTGGTACCGACCCCCGGAAGCGCCAAAGGCAAAAGAACCCCTTCCGGAGATGATCTGTTCTGAGCTGGCCATGTTGCTGGCGGAAATGCTGCTGAACAGGAGGCAAAAAGATGAACAGTTTAAAAAAGTGCTCCCTTCACATCTTAAGCGCAATGCGTATTTGTACATCCGGCAATCAACGCTAAGACAGGTGGTGGAAAACTCAGAGAGCGCCAAGCGCCAGTATGCCCTGCGCCAGCAGGCGGTAGCTCTCGGTTGGCCTCTGGAGCAGATATGCCTCATTGACAGCGACCTGGGCCAATCCGGTGCTTCGAAAGACCGCAGCGGTTTCCTAAAAGCTGGTGGCGGAAGTAAGTTTGGGTCGGGCCGGGATAGTGCTGGGTCTGGAGGTTTCACGCCTGGCCAGAAGCTCTACCGATTGGCACCGCCTGCTGGAAATCTGTGCTCTTACCGATACCCTCATCCTGGATGAGGACGGGATTTACAATCCCAATGATTTCAACGATCGGCTTCTTTTGGGGCTCAAGGGTACCATGAGCGAAGCTGAACTGCATATCTTGAAATCGCGCATGCGCAGCGGTGTCTTGAACAAAGCCAGGCGTGGGGAGCTTAAGCTGCCTTTTCCATCGGCTTTATTTATGACGAGCAAGACCGGGTCATCCTGGATCCGGATCGGCAGGTCCAGGAATCCATCCGACTGTTTTTTAAGACCTTCCGCCGCTGTGGTTCTGCCTTCTCCACGGTAAAAACTTTTAACGAGCAGGGCTTAAAATTTCCCAAGCGCCTGCATAGAGGTTTTCGCAAGGGTGACCTGGTGTGGGGAACGCTGCTGCATTCCAAGGCGGTGCAAATATTACACAACCCGCGCTATGCCGGGGCCTTTTTCTACGGAAAGACTCAGGTCCACCAAAACGTAAACGGAACGAAATCCAACCTCAATCACCCCCGGGCATGCTTTCATTCCTGATGTCCACCAGGGCTACATCTCTTGGGAAGAATTCCAGGAAAACCAGGACCGCCTGTGCCAAAACGCCCAGGCCCATGGCCTTGAACGCCGCAAGAGCCCACCCAGGGAAGGAAACGCCCTTTTGCAGGGTCTGGTCATCTGTACTATCTGCGGTCAAAGGATGACGGTACGCTACCACAGCCGGTCGGAAGGCATAGTCCCCACTTATTTATGTCAGAAGCAGGGTATTGATCATGCCGAAAAGATCTGCCAGAATATTCCCGGCCCGGCATTGGATGGGGGTAATTTCGGCCTGGAAAAAGCGCTCAAGGAGAAGGCTTGGGAAAAGGAAGGTGAATTTAAAGAGCTGGGGCGCTTCTCCGATAAAAAAGATGCCGCCGCTTACCGCGTCCAGGAATTCAGGGAAGAACTGTACGGGAAATGCTACCGCTTCCTGGTGGTACACTCCACTAAGTTGGACGGCCGTAAAACCAAGTCCCTGCAAAAAGAGCTGTCGCACCGGGAAAAGGAACTGCAAAAAGCCATCTGCCAGGTCGAAAAACAGGTCTTCGCCTGCGAGCCTGATGCCAAAGCGGCTCTGGCCGAGTTCCAAAAACAGCATAAAGACGATTATTTTCCCCTCACCGGTCAGGTGATCTGCGAGGAGAAAAGAAAACCGGGACGGCCCGGCAAGAACAATCTTTCGCAGGATGTATACTGCCTAAAATTGCAGTACACTACCGACAAAAATGCCGTACAACAGGCCAAGGAGCGTCTCAGTTGTTTTGTGCTCATTACGAATCTGGATGAGGGGTACACAGCAAGCCATATCTTAAAAGAATACAAGGCGCAAAACAACGTGGAGACTTCTTTTAAGTTTCTCAAAGATCCGCTTTTTGTCGGCCCCATCTACCTGAAAAAACCCGGCCGCGTGGAGGCTTTGGCCTATGTTTTGCTGATTGCCCTGCTCATGTTCGGGATACTGGAATGCCGGGTCCGGGAAGCGATGAAAAATGAAACGGAACCGCTTATTATCCCAGGCAAGGTAAAAACGTTTAGCCCCACCGGGAAAAAGATTCTGGAAACCCTGGAGACGGTTGACGACCGATGACCCTTACCGCCGGACATTTTCTAAAAGATACAAGGTGCCCCGGGTCCTGAAACTGGCTGGTTTTGAGCCGGATATTTACCTTGATATCCGCGATGGGCCGTAAATTTACCATAAATTAACTACGAAATTTTTATGCAGTAGGGTGTTGAATGCCCGCCAGATCTTCACGTCATAATTGTATTTCCGGCCGGACGTGTCATTTTCATACCAATTACTTTTTACTGCCGAAGCTAACTAACTAACATTATCCATATAACTGGAAATCGAGTGTTATAAGAGACTCTATTACTTTTTTGCGCTTACCCTTTATAATACTTACACCTTTTTTTACTAGATCAGGCCGCGGGACGAGAACAGGCCTTCGGCGTCCTGGACCAGGGTGTAATGCTCCTGCTTAACCCTGATTACACCGATAACATTTTGCTCCAGCAGTTTATTTATTACCGGGGCATTAGCATATAGCGAATCCAGGGCAACAACATCCGCATAGTAGTAATGCCAGGATTTAAGGTTATCCAAAAGCCTTAAGGCAGCAGTGGTCTCTCCCTCTTTGGGTGAAACTCTCTCTATGCCTAGAATGAGATTGGGAGGCTTTCCCACGTAGCTGGCACCGACAAAGTTCTCATGCATCTGGATTACCTTGGTACCATCTTCTTTGGTATACTTGGAAGCCTTACATAATTTGCAACTGCGATGCTGCGATTCCGTACGGGTAAGTTCTGTACCGTCTAAAGCAGCCACTGTAAACCCATCGATGGTACCACCCTGGTAAACCTTGTTATAACGGGCAGTCTTGATAATATCGCGGGCAAACTGAATATATTGCTCTATAATGGCTGCCTGTAATACATTACCAAAGGTCTCAGCACTGCCTTTAGTAATCTTTTGCTTCAGCGCCTTGTTGAAGTAACCCTGACGCATCTTCTCTTCTATCTGGTTAAAACTGCCCTTCCAGGTTACTATTCCTAAAAAAATGACAGCAATAACCGTGTTTAGCGGTATAGAAGGATTAGTACGCCCGTCAGAGAGGAATGTTTTTGGATAAACATTACTTCTACAGAAAGAGGAGATTCCCTTTTTATTCTTTAAAAGTTGTTATCTTCCAAATCGATCAAAAGATCGAAGAGATCGAATAGATCGACAATTTAGACTGAATATTCGAATTTATATTTCTTTAGCAAAAACGACCTAAATACTCTTGCTGTGCCTGCTCTCCTTATTCATTAATTTTTATTTGCGGAATGCCTGGGGAGTTGATCTACTGGCATTTGGCGCTCATCCTGATGCGGTATTATTGATTTAACTGCAGACGTGGAGATCGGGGTGAGCGGTATTGTGGCAAAGCATGCTGCCATGGGTTATAAATAGAGAAATGGCCAGTAACAGAACAGTAGATGAAAGGAGAGAGGAGGCCCGGAAAGCGGCGGAGATTTTAAGATGTTCCGTAAGACACTGTCTTAATTTGCCGGATGCCCACCTGTCCGTAGAAAAGGAGAACCTTTATAAAGTTGTCGAAGTCATCAAGAAGTGGAGACCAGGGATTGTCCTGGCCCCTTATTTTCGTGATGACCGCCATCCTGACCACAACGCCGCGGGTGAACTGGTAAAGAGGGCTGTTTTTCTGGCAGGGTTGAAACGGCTGCCGCTGACGGAGAAACCATTCAGGCCGGAAAAACTTTATTTTTTTCTGCTTTCCGTTGAGCGTGCTCCCGATCTGATTGTGGATATTTCAGACGTTTACGAAACAAAAGAGGAGTCCATAAAGGCACACCAGAGCCAGTTTTCCTTTCACTGCAGCGACAGGGTTCCCACCATCGTAAATGATCCCTTTTTTAAAGATTTATTCGCAGCCGGGACAGTTACTTCGGCTCCTTAATCGGGGTTTCCTGGGGTGAAGGGTTGCTGGTGAATGAAAAACCCGGGGTTTCCGACCTTTTTAAGTAAAATAAATTATTTAACCCCCCTTTTTAGGCTTTATTAGACCATTTATGAACCAATTATTATACTTAGTCGATTTAATAATTAATATATAGAAATTTAATTAACCCTAATTTGTTATAAAAAATACCCCTAACAAAAAAGACCTAATTGTTGATAAGGATGCGATTTATGGCTGTTTCCCTATGTTTTTAAATTTAAAAATTAGGGTTGGGTAATTTTAATGAAAATCTATGATGGATTGGAGTAAAAGATTATCCCGACTTTTTAGCAGATGGAAGTGAGAAAAGCACACTATTTTCAACAATTCGTTATATATTGTTTTAGAAAGTCGGGATAACAAAAAAGTCGGGATAAACCCTGTGCCGCTTATTGGAAAAGATGGATGTGGGCCAAATCGAAACTCTCTACAACGACATGTTGAGACGGTTGATCCGCAAGAAGACGTTTCAAAACCTGCTGCATAAAAAGCGCTATCTTGTGACTGTGGACGGGACACAAAAATACGTCATGGACGAATGCTGGGATGAACGCTATCTTCGCCGCAAGATTCGAGGCAAAGACGGTGAATACCAGTATTATGCCTATGTCCTGGAAACAGTTTTGCTCTTTACAAACGGCATGGTTCTGCCGCTGATGAGTGTATTTTTGGAGAACAGTGCGGAGCTGGAAAAGATCGAAAACGACGAAGAGTGGAAACAGGACTGCGAATTGAAAGCATTCCATCGGTTGGCGAAGCGGCTGAAACGGGAGTTTCCGAAACTGCCGTTTACCCTGCTGCTGGACGGGCTGTATGCGAACGGGCCGGTCATGGTTTGCCGTAAAAACAAGTGGAAATTTATGATCGTACTCAAAGACGGTTCACTGCCTTCGGTATGGCAAGAAGCGAAAGGGTTGATGCGTCTGGATACTGAAGGGGAACACCGCCCGTCACGCCTGGATTTTAAGTGATCCGATTAACCGGAAGAATGTCCATGAATACTGCAATTTGGCGGCCCGGAAACGTTGGTTGCACGAGAAC
>JAGVAS010000025.1 GCA_020060185.1 Desulfovibrio sp.
AGGCAATTTTGACAGGTTATTGAAAAACTTCTGTGCCTTGGAAAATCTCTTTTTTTCTTCATCACTGGGGGGATCGCTTTGATATGGAAGGCAGTGGTATAAGCTCTTAAAATTTGAATTTCGTTACTCATCCATTTTACCAAATCATTATAATTAACTTTTGCTGAATCAAACTCATCTTGAAGTATGCGATCTAAATAGGCCCCATCAATAAATATTCCAACTTTATCCGACATAAATATTCCTCCTTTTACAATATATATACTAATTGTAACAACAAAATATGTCAATCTTTGCAACAATCAAAGTTTAAATATATGAAAATTCTGCTGAAAGGCGAGTTTTTCTTATGCAGGATATTTACTTTGCAAATGGAATATATAACTATATATACATAAGTGATTTATTATTCGAAAATTGAGCAACAAATCGTTGGTTAAGATGGTTTCAACATCCTTTTTAATTTGCACTGACCGTGAAGACCTTGATTCTCAGATCTACAAGACGTTTGCTGGGTGCAGGTTAGTTGATATCGACTGCGCGACCCATGCCGGGCAAGTAAAAATGAGGAGTTTGCCGATATCTACGAAGTTATAGAAGCCTTGCTTATGCTTGAAAAAGTGTCCTGGAAGAAACTCAGGGAAATAGCTACCGATAAAAAGAAATACAGGGGTAGATTTGAAGGACGTATTGTTTTAGATAAAGTGAAAGGGTAGCAACGGGTTTTTTACTGTTCATCTTTTATAGACATATAGTTTTCCGTACTTACAGGTACGAGTAAAGTTAACAAAAGCTGGAGGAAAAAAAGAAATTGTTTTAGAGGACGACCCAGCAGATGAAACTGAAGACATTGAGGATTGGAGAATTAAACTTCAAAACATATTAGTCAATATGAAACCGGATGCTTTTGAAAGACTGATCCAAAGGCTTCTGAGGGAATCCGATTTTATACAGGTAGAAGTAACTGGCAGAAGCAGTGACGGTGGAATTGAAGGAAAAGGTATTTACAGAATTAATGATTTTCTTAGTTTTCATGTGATGTTTCAGTGCAAAAAATATCAAGGCTCCGTAACTGCCGGTAATATCCGTGATTTCAGGGGAGCAATGCTGGGTCGGACTGATAAAGGCCTATTTATTACAACAGGGTCTTTTACTAGGGATGCTATAAAGGAGGCAACCAGGGATGGAGCTCCCCCCATAGATCTTATCGATGGGGAACAGTTAATAGAAAAACTGAAGGAGCTGTCACTAATTGCAAGGGATGACTTCCATGGAGAATGGAATTATACTATTGCTTCCCAGGAATAATTCAGCTCCCTTTTTCTTGTTGAGTGCCTCCTTAGAGAATGAATTATTAGAATTTTAGTATTTGGAAGCTTCCGTAATAATCATACTTCTTTTTTCCAGGATATTGCTGTTGCCTTCAACGTTTCCCCCGTACTTTTTCCACTGCGAATTAAATATTTGTTTTCCCTGGTAGGCATCAAGGGGAAAATCGTTCTCACCAAGGTTAAAAAGGCCTGTTAGTTTAATGCTGCCATGCCATCTCTGGATTTCCACCAGTTTAGTATCACTGTCTACTTTTACTTCCGTGTTTTCTTTTACGAGATTGCTGAGAGCAGGATGGGATTTTCTCAGGCCTAGTAAATCCCGGTAAAAGGTAAACATCTGTTTATTATGCTCTTCCCAGTCATCCCGGGGTGTAAGTCTGGAGCTATAAAATGTCTGGTCGTCTTCAGGATCATGAAAATTCTTCCAGCCAAAAGCTTTAAATTCTTCTTTCCTTCCCTGGGAAACTGCTGCTTTAAGCTGGGGGTCACCATAGTCTGTAAAAAATAAAAAAGGTTTTTTTTCGGCATATTCTTCACCCATAAAAAGTAAGGGTATATAAGGAGAAAAAAACAGTAAACCAGCGACTAGTTTTAATGACGGGAAATCCACAAGGTTGGAGAGCCTTTCCCCACCGGCACGGTTTCCCACCTGGTCATGGTTTTGAATAGAGACCACAAATTGATAACCGGGATTTTGGGAGGCGTCACTCCCGCGGTCTTTCTGCCAGAATTGGGAAAATTCGCCGGTGTACAGGTAATTTTTGTAAACCTTTGGCAGGTCCTCCAGGCGTCCGTAGTCAATATAGTAACCTCTTTTTTCCCCGGTTAAGATGGTGTGAATGGTGTGATGGAAGTCATCCATCCACTGGGCGTCAAGGCCATACCCGCCTTTTTCCGGAGGGTTAATAATTTTGACGTTATTATCATCTGTTTCAGCGATCAGCGCAATCTTGCGATTAAATTCAGCAGCCGTTTTTTGGGTCATTGCCCTTATTTCCTGTAAGATATGGGTTAGGCTTTCATCTTTGATGGCATGAACTGCGTCCAGCCTTAAACCGTCGAAATGGTATTCTTCCAACCAGTAACGGACATTATCCACCACCATGGCACGCATATATTCACAGTACTGGTCATCGAAGTTTACAGCAGCCCCCCAGGGAGTGGTGTGTTTAAAGGTGAAGTACGGGCCGTAAACCGGGAGGTAATTTCCCTCCGGGCCCAAATGGTTATAGACCACATCGAGAATAACGGCAATTCCTTTCCGGTGACATCTATCTATTAAATATTTCAAATCGTCGGGAGTACCGTAGTTTTTATTTACGCTGAATAATGTGGCCCCGTCATATCCCCAGTTCCATCTGCCGGGGGTCTGGGTTACGGGCATCAACTCAATGGCGTTAATTCCCAGTTCCACCAGGTAGTCAAGCTTACCGGCGACTGACCTAAAGGTTCCTTCCGGGCTAAAAGCGCCTACGTGAAGTTCATAGAGGATCAGTTGGCTCAAATCTTTACCATGCCAGTCGTAATCGTTCCACCGGTATTTTTTGTGATCTATTACCCGGGAGAAACCGTGAACACCTTCAGGCTGAAAATGGGAATACGGATCGGGGAAGTCTCCTTCATCTTCGATCCTAAACTTATACAACAGATCCTGGCCGGTGTTTTCTAGAACGGTACTGTAAATATGGGGCGTTTCCTCGTACATAAGAGCAGTAGTTTCTTTTTCAGCGTTCTTGAGTAGAAGTTCAACCTTTTTTTTGTTAAAGGCAAATACCCGGAACTCAATCCTGCCATTCTTACTGTCTAAAATATTTGCTCCCATTTTTTTCATAGTAATTAATATAACCATCTTTAAAGTCTTCTATGTTTCCTCGGATGATATTTTTTGTTGGTTTAAGGAATATTCATCTTGGTTAAATTATGGAAAGAAGATTAAAAAAAGCGTTAAATGTGCTAATGGAGGAGAAAGGACAATGCAACTGGTAACGGTGAAAAAGAAAAATTTTGCTGATTACCGCCAGTTCATAGAGAAAGAAACTGAGTTCGAACTTGACTTTTTAGTGCAAAGGTTAAAGGGGAAAAAAATTGCCATGATTAATGCCACCGCTTATGGGGGGGGTGTAGCAGAAAAATTGCATTCCATGGTACCCCTGATGAAAGATATGGGAGTGGATGTAGACTGGTGGACTATCCTGGGGCACGAGGAGTTTTATAATATCACAAAAAACTTTCATAACTGCCTGCAGGGCCAGGAAGGGAATTTGACCAGCAGCAACATAGAAACTTACCTTAAATATAACAAAATGAATGCTTCTTATATGAAAGACTGGCATTATGATTTTATTGTGATTCACGATCCGCAGCCCGCTGCTTTAATCGAATTCCGGGAAAAAGGAGAGCATGAAAAATGGATCTGGCGATGCCATATTGATACATCCACTCCAAATATGGAATACTGGGACTTTCTATATAAATTCATTGTCCAGTATGATGCCGCAATTTTCACCATGCCAGATTATGTCAAGGAGGGTGCCGATCTTAAAAACATTACGTTTATAACCCCCTCTATTGATCCCCTTAGTATGAAAAATATCCCCCTGGAAAAAGAAGAAGCCAGGGCCATTACCTGCAGGTTTGGCGTCGATACCGGCCGCCCGTTGATTTCACAGGTTTCCAGATTTGACCCCTGGAAGGATCCCCTGGGGGTAATCGATGTTTATAAAATAGTGAAAAAAGATTTTCCCAGCGTTCAATTGGCACTGATAGGTTCCATGGCTTCCGATGATCCCGAGGGTTGGGATTATCTATACAGGACCCTGCGCAGGGCCGGGGAGGATTATGACATTAAAGTCGTAACCAATTTTAACGGTATTTCCGACCTGGAGGTTAATGCTTTTCAGACGGCTTCAGATATAATACTGCAGAAATCACTCCGGGAAGGATTTGGGCTTACCGTTGCCGAAAGCTTGTGGAAGGGAACCCCGGTAATAGGTGGAAACGTGGGGGGCATAAAGCTGCAAATCGAAGATGGGGTAACCGGTTACCTGGTGAACACCGTGGAAGAGTGCGCGCAAAAGGTTTTAACATTGCTGAGAAACCCGGTTCTGGCTGATGATATGAGGGAGGCAGCCAGGGAAAAGGTTAGAAAAGAATTTCTGGTAACAAAAAATATCCAGGTTTACCTGAGGTTGTTCTACCAACTTAGTTTTCCCGAACATGGTTTTCAGAAAGCTCAGGATCAAAATTAAGACAACTTTTTAATATATTTTTAAAGGCTCCTAACATGAACCGATAATATTTGGTATAATAAAAATAGTAAGCAGCTTTTTAATCTTCATATATTTAAAGTTAAAGTTTTAGCATTTTTCCCGGTTTTATATCAATCCGAGAGGGGATGTTTAAGCTGTTGCAGGTGAAAGTAAAAGCGGTGACCTTGGATCAGGGTGGCAGCTTTTTAGTTTTATTGTGCGATGAAGAAGAAACGAAAATATTACCTATTTCCATCGGGCCTTTTGAAGCGCAGTCCATAGCTCTGGTTTTACAGGGGAAAATGCCCCCGCGTCCCCTTACGCACGACTTGCTCAAATCTTTGTGTGAAAATTTGGGGGGGACCGTAGAAAAAGTAATTATCACAGATATTATCGACAGCACCTTTTACGCGGAAATTTATATCCAGCATAAAGGTCAAACATTAATAATGGATTCCAGGCCCAGCGATGCCATCGCCCTGGCTTTGAGATGTGAGGCTTCCATTTATATGGCCCCTAAACTGGTAGAGTTTACCTACGACTTCCAGGATATTATTTCCAGCGACCAGACTGAAGAGGATATTCATTAGTGGATGTTTTAAACCCGTTAGGAAGAGGAGGATGAGTATTGAACAAGGAGAAAAAAGAAATGCTGGCGCAAATTGCCCGCTGGATAAAAGAAAGCCAGAGAATAGTGGTTTTTACCGGCGCCGGGATCAGTACTGAATCTGGAATACCCGATTTCCGGAGCCCGGGAGGCATATGGGCCCGTTTCGATCCCTCAGAGCTGTCATACCCGAATTTTGTTGCTAATCCGGTAAGCCGTCGTAAGTACTGGGAGTTTTACCGGGAATACTGGAAAGGAGCAGCCGGGGTTCAGCCCAACAGTGCCCACCGGGCTGTGGCTGCCCTGGAGCAGCAGGGTAAAGTAATAGCTGTTATCACCCAAAACATAGACGGGCTGCACCAGGCGGCCGGTAACAGCCCGGAGAAAGTTTTAGAGCTTCACGGGACGATGTGGGAGGTCCGCTGCCTGTCCTGTAATTACTTCTACCCCTGGGAAGAAGTTTTTAATCTCCTGGAAGAGGGGCGGGAAGTGGACAACTGCCACCAGTGCGGGGGGTTGCTCAAGCCTGCTACTGTATCATTTGGACAGTCCTTACCGGTAAAAACACTCCAGGAAGCCCAGCGCTGCAGTATGAACTGCGATCTCCTTCTCTGCATAGGTTCTTCCCTGGTAGTATATCCAGCGGCGCAGCTCCCGGAAACAGCTAAAAACTCAGGGGCAAAACTGGTAATTATCAACAGGGAAAGCACTCCCCTGGACAGTATTGCCGACCTGAGCATAAGGGGAGAGGCCGGGGAGATAATGACTGGAGTACTGGAATTACTGGAACAAGTTTAATTTTTAATCATAACAGAAAGGTGGTTCAAATCCATGAGCAAACCGCAGGAAAAGTCGCATAAATTTCATTACGGCTGGGTAGTAATCTTTATGGGGATGCTTACCACTAT
>JAGVAS010000028.1 GCA_020060185.1 Desulfovibrio sp.
TGTTGGCGGAGCGACTTGTGCAGCGAAGCTAAAAGCTCACGTTGAAGCGAAGGTTGGAGATGGCCCTGCCGGCATGGAAGCCGGCAGCCGGGAGGTGAGCAGTCAGCGAACTCTCCCGGGGAGGTCATCGTAGACTCAAGCTGAAACGTAGAGCTTTCTTAAGCGGAACTCGGAACTCCGCCAACAGTAAACGCTGCGCCATTTTCATACTAAAGGCCGCATAGCCCGTTACGTGGACATGCGGCCTCTCTCCCTTTCTTCTAAATTACACTAGCGAGGCGAGATAACAACCTTGCGGTACGGTTCTTCTCCATGACTGGAGGTAATAACATCCCTGTTATTTTTCAAAGCCAAGTGTATAATACGCCTTTCTTGAGGAGTCATCGGCTCCAAAGTAACTTCTTTTTTAGTCCTCAAAGCTTTAAGAGCCAAATTTTTTGCCAATTGTTCAAGTGTCTTTTTACGTTTTAGCCGGTAATTTTCAACATCAAGTAAAATACGCCCTTTATTACAGGCAAATTGCCGGTGAAAGACAACGTTAGAAAGGTATTGCAAGGCATTTAATGTGTTTCCCCGTTTTCCAATAAGAAGGCCCAGATCTTTTCCGTTTATTTTTAAAAAGAGATCGTCCTCCTCATTTTTTTCAACGCTAACATCTCCTTCAAGGCGGATAATATGCAATAATTTTTGTAAAAACTCTTTTATAAATTCTTCTGGTTCTTTTATTACAGTCAACCTTAATTTCGCCGGCTTGGAACCGAGAAATTTTAATAAACCCTGTGACGGCTCATTTAATATTTCCACTTGTATATTTTCTTTTTTTACACCTAGCTTTTTTATACCTTCATCAAGAGCCTCCTCTACAGTTTTAGCGCTAATTTCAAGCGAAATCATTTCGCTTTTTCAGCCCCTTTCTTTTTGCCTTTTGTAGTTTTCTTTTTAGCTTTGGGGGCATCTTTTTTTTGTAAGGCTTTTGCTTTTTTCCTTTTTACCTGCTTTATTGATGTTTCTTCCGTTTTGGAAGCCTCATCTTTTAAAGCACTTTCATTTTTGATGTTTTCTTCTTCTTTTTTATCAAATATCTTTTCAAACTTATTTTTTTCTTTCTTCTTTAACTCTTTAACATTTTTAGCAGTTTCTGATCTTTTTAACAGATAGTGATTTCCTACAGAAAACAAAGAATTTGTAAACCAGTATAAAACCAGGCCGGCTGGAAAACTTACACTAATAACCATAATCATCACTGGGAATATATACAACATCATTTTTTGTTTAGGATCAGTCATAACCAACCGCTGGTGAAAGAAAGTAGCAGCAGCAGCCATTATTGGTAAGATATAAAGCGGATCTGGTTTAGTAAGATCGAGCCGAAAAAAAAGAAAATTAGGGTTAAAATTTTCTACTGACCGGGCAATTATACTCGGGTCACGAAGAAGTTGAAAAACAGCAATAAGAATGGGAAATTGAATTAAAAGCGGCAGGCACCCGCCCATGGGGTTTACCTTGTTTTCTCGCATAAACTCCATGGTAACCTGATTATATTTTTCTTTATCGTGTTTGTACTTTTCCTGTAATTTTCTTAGTTCCGGCTGAATATCCTGCAATTTTTTCGATGACTCCAGCTGTTTTCTTGTTAAAGGAAACATAATAATATTGACAAGAACAGTAAGCATGATAATAGCTACACCATAGTCACCTACTAAATTGTAAAAAAAGCTGAGTATAATATTTATATACCCGGCAAGAGCCTGTATCATTAATTTAGCCCCCTTGTTTTATCCTTATTCAAACACAACAACTTTTTTATTCCTCTTTTATTCCTCCTGGGGTAAAGGTACGGGATCATATCCTCCCCGGTTAAAGGGATGACAACGTAAAATTCTCCCAAAACCTAAAAATAGCCCCTTTAGAATACCGTATTGCTTCACTGCGTCATAGCAGTACTCTGAGCAAGAAGGATAAAAGCGGCACCTCGGAGTTAAAAACGGGGAAACTGCCTTTCTATAAAGCATTATTATTAACAATATAATATTTTTCATTTCATTAACTTTCCCCTTGCCAGTAACTTTTGCAGATCATTTACCGTTTCACTGTATGTCATGTTACCGGCTCCTTTCCTGGCAATAATAACAATATCAAACCCTTCCTTAGTGATATCTTTTCTTAAAAATCGGAAGGCTTCCAGGTAAAGCCTTTTTAAGTGATGCCTGATAACACTTTTCCCAACCTTTTTGCTGATGGAGATTCCCAGCCTGTTGCACTGTTCATTGTTTTTTTTGATAAAAAGGATCGTTCTTCCGGTTGCCTGGGCCTTCCCCTCTTTATACACTTTTTGAAACTGGTAGTTTTTGCGAAGCTTTTCAATTTTCCCGGCCTTTATTTTTGACACCTATTTCCTTTTTACTCTAAGCAGAGAGTTTATTTCTTTCCTTTTTTCTTCTCCTCTTAAGGAGATTTCGCCCTGCCAGGGTTTTCATTCTTTTTAAAAACCCATGTATTCTTTTACGTTTTCTCTTTTTGGGCTGATACGTTCTTTTCACTATAAAACCTCCACTTTAAGAAAATTTACTTTTTAACACAGTAAAACTCTGGAACTCATTATAACTTATCTTTTAAAATCATGCAACATTTGACTCCTTTTACTCCTTTTGATTTTTTCTTTTTTATTGACAAATATAAGAGCTATAATACTGAAAAAACATTTCAAGGCTCCAAATGCTCTTTTAAGAGCTTTTATTTTTATTGCAGCACTTGGTTTATTCTGTTATTATATTGCTGTGTATAAAGATTCCTTTTGTAAATTTGTCCACAGTTTTTGTGGAAAACAATTGATTATTTGTGGATAAAATGTTTGGGGGTTTTTTATGATGGAAGAGCAGTTAGCCAATATTTGGCGCTCAGTACTTTCTGAAATGGAAAATATTCTCAGCAAACCCAGCTATGAGACATGGTTAAAAACAACGAAACCTTTGGTACTGCAAAATGAAACCTTAATCGTGGAAGTGCCCAATGAATTCACCAAAGACTGGTTACAAAACCACTACCGGAAGACTATTTCCAAGGCTTTGCAAAAAGTAAGCAACTGCGATTATTACATACATTTCGTTACACCCCAGAACAGCGATTTTTCCGAAAAAACGAGTTATGCAGATAAACAAATTTTCAAAAAATTACCTGGTGCTAAAAGTAATGACGGGGAAAAAAAAGATCTTTCCGGAATATGCAAGTGGTTAAACCCAAAATATACTTTTGAAAGTTTTGTTATAGGGGGCAGTAACCGCCTGGCACATGCTGCCTCACTTGCGGTAGCAGAAGCTCCTTCCAAAGCTTATAATCCTCTTTTTATTTATGGAGGCGTAGGTTTGGGAAAAACCCACCTCATGCACGCTATCGGCCATTATGTCATCTCTCATAACACCAGTGAAAAAGTTGATTATCTTTCATCGGAAAAGTTTACAAATCAATTTATAAACGCTATCAGGGATAATAAAACGGTTGAATTTCGCAATAAATACCGTAATGTTGACGTTCTTTTAATTGACGATATCCAGTTTCTTGCTGGAAAAGAACAAACCCAGGAAGAATTTTTCCATACTTTCAATGCTCTTCACGAAAATAACAAGCAAATTGTCATCTCCAGCGACCGTCCTCCCAAGGAAATACCCACTCTGGAAGATCGGCTTCGCTCCCGTTTTGAATGGGGTCTGATTACGGATATACACCCTCCGGATCTGGAAACAAGAATTGCCATACTGCGCAAAAAAAGTTTACAAGAAGGAATTTTTATCCCTGATGACGTCCTGACTTTTATAGCCCAGAAGGTAGAAAATAACATCAGAGAACTGGAAGGGGCCCTTATTAGAATAATTGCCTTTGCTTCTCTTGAGGACAAGTCTATAAATTTAAAACTTGCCGGAGAAGCATTAAAAGATTTTTTTACTCAAAAACAAAAATTTTTGACGCCCGAAGAAATTATAGCCACAACGGCATCCTATTTTAAAATTACGTTACAGGATATCAAATCCAAAAAAAGAACACAAAATTTTTCCTTACCCAGACAAATAGCCATGTACCTCTGCCGTGAGCTTACCGATTTTTCCCTTCCCAGGATTGGAAAAGAATTTGGTGGTAAGGATCACACCACGGTTATACACGCCTATAAAAAGATTTCCTCCGAGATGGTCAACGATGAAAGACTCCTCCGCTATCTTAAAGATATTAAAAGTCTTTTAAACTTTTAATAATGTGGACAAGCTTGGGAAAATTTTGTTAGTATTTGAACTATTTTGTGGATAAATTAATTTTTTTTAGAAATTTTTTGTTCTCCTGTGAATTATGTAGATAATTTTAGACCGTTATTCACAGTTTTTTCACCTTAAATAATATGTAAGCACTGGTACAAAAACAGCTTATCCACTAATTCACAAGGCTTATATCTACTACTACTTATTTTTAAAATAAATAATTATGGAAGATCATGTTGTCAATTTAATTTCAGGGAGGTTTTTTGTTTATGCATTTTTTAGCCAAGCAGAATGCTTTACTGGAAAGTCTCAGTGTTGTAGAAAGAGCCATACCCATTAGAACACCAATCCAAATTATCAAGGGAATTTTAGTTGAAGCTAAAAATAATAGCCTTACTTTTATGGCCAACAACCTGGAGATGGCTATCAGGTCTGAATGTAATGTTGTAGAAATTAAAGAAGAAGGAGCTGTGGTTTTGCCTGATAAATTAGTCGATATTATCAGGCAGGTTCCTACAGAAGATCTAGAAATAAAAACAGATGGAGAAGAATTACGTACTGAAATCCTGAGCAACCGGGCCAATTTTTTTTTTATATGGTATGAATGCGGATGAATTTCCTTTTATTTCCGATGAACATCTGTGGAGCCAGTGGGAAAATATAGTTTTTTCCGCAAGTGAATTGAAGAAAATACTTAAAAAAGTTATTTTTGCCGCTTCGCAAGATGAAAGTAAGCCTTTATTCAGAGGAGTTTTAATAGAAGTGGACAATGAAGAAAATATTTTATGCATGGCCTCCGATACATACCGCCTGGCCCATAATCAAAAGTATATAAGCAAGAAAAAAAATATCCAACCTTTGCGCATGCTTGTACCAGGGAAAACCCTCATGGAAGTTATAAGGATTCTCGATGATTCCGATGAAAGGATAGAATGTTTTTTTAGGGAAAATGAGATAATTTTTAAATACAGGCAGTTTGTTTTTTCAGGTAGGTTGCTGGAAGATAAATTTCCAAATTTTGTTAATGCTTTTCCTGCAGGGTTTGATACAAAAATAGTTGTAAATACACGTCTCCTGGAGAAAACGGTAGGAAGAGCCTCACTGCTTGTTCAGGGGCAAAATCTAATGATTTCCCTAGGTATTAAAGATAAGATACTTCAAGTAAGATCCGGTTCAGAGATCGGGAGAATGAAGGAAGAGCTGGTTCTTGAAAAAAAAGAGGGCAATGATCTGGAAGAAATTCTTCTTAATTGCCGGTTTTTTTTAGATCCATTACGTATTTTGGAAGATGATTTTATAGAGATAGAATTTAACGGTCCTTTCGGTCCATGTATTTTTAACTGTCGCCAGGAGCAGGAAGACGGCCGGGAGATTTATCGATACCTCGTCCTGCCTATCAAAGTTGACAAAAAAGATTACTAAAAAATACCTGGAAGGTGCAGTATTTGTATATAAAGGAATTATCCTTAAAAAATTTTCGCAACTATGAACAGGAGAAAATTCATTTTTCCCCGGGTACCTGCCTTATCCAGGGAGCAAACGGGCAGGGAAAGAGCAATCTCTTGGAAGCTGTTTATAATTTATGTTTTGCCCGTTCGTTCAGAAATCTTAAAGAAAGCGATCTCGTTTACTGGAACAAGCCTTTTTATTATCTCCAGGGAACTTTATACCTGCAAAATCGCTTCTTTAAAGTAGAAGTGGGTTATGATTTATTAAAGAAAAGAAAGGTTGCCAAAATTAACGGCAGGACTACCAGGCAATTTCGCTTAGCGGAATATTGCCCGGTCGTTTTCTTTTTGCCGGAAGATCTGGAGCTTGTAAGAAGGGGTCCGGAAGAAAGAAGGCGTTATCTTGACCGGGAAATAAGCCAGGAAAGCACTCTTTACGCGGATTTATTGAGCCGTTATAACCGGGTAGTTTATCAGAAAAATCAGATATTGAAGGAAAAAAGGCATAACAATGAAATCCAGAAATTAATCCGCCCCTGGAACAGGCAGATTGTTTACTTTGGCAGCCGTATTATACATAAAAGGGCCCAGGTATTATCTACATGGAACAAACTGGCTGCCCATAATTACAGTGTGCTTTTTCAAAATGATCAGGAGATGAAAATAGTGTATAATAACTTTATGGGGGAAGATGTATTATTTGCAGGTATTGAAGAAATTGAAGAAAAGTTCAGTAATGAAATTGTTTTAGTGGAAAAAGAAGAATTGAAAAGGGGCTTTTCTTTGCTGGGTCCACATAGGGATGACATAACTTTTTTGCTCGGTGGAAGGGACGCCAGGCGTTTCGCCTCGCACGGGCAGCAGAGAAGCGCTGTCATTGCCCTCAAGGCGGCACAGATCCAGCTGTATAGTGAAAAAAAGGAGAAACCCTTGTTTATCCTTGACGATGTTTTTTCAGAACTCGATGAATGGCGAAAACAACAGTGTTTTTTACTTCTCCGGGATGCTGAACAAGTTTTTTTGACCATAACTAAAAAGGACAGCTGCCTGGATTCTTTTCTGGAACAGGCTACCTGCTCTTCTTTTCTTCATGTTAAAGAAGGCAAAATATTGGAGATTAATAGTAATGGAAAAAATAGGACAATCTGTTGATCTCTTTCTTTTAAAAGCAGGTTTGAAAGAACAATTAATGAACCGGGATTATCTTGCTTTATGGTCTAAAGTTGCGGGTGAGTATATTGTCCATTATACCCGGCCCCTGGCTATTAAGGAAAAAAAATTATTGATAGAAGTAACAGACAGTACCTGGCTTTATCATTTAACTTTGCTCAAGTCCAGGATCATAACGGATTTTAACACCGCGGCCGGCTGTAAAGTAATTAATGATATAAAATTTTTTAACGCTGATTTTCATACCCGAGTTTCTCTACAAGAAAAAAATTTAGTTTTTAAAAAAGAGGAGGAGTTTTCTAGCGAAGAAGAAAATATAACCATGGACCACGGTGAAGAAGAAAATTTAAAAAAGGCAGTTCTTTTATCTCCCGAACCTTTCCACCCTCGACTCAGCAAGTTTTTGAAAAAAAGCTGTCTCTATCTGAAACAGCACCAAAAAAAGGGCGCCAGGACTTGCCATTCGTGCCGGGACCTGTTTAATGCTCAAAATTCAAGGGAAGAGCTTTGTCCTCACTGCACCCGAATGGTTAAAAGCTGGCTTAAAGTGCTAAAAATATTTTTTAAAAGGACTCCCTGGTTAAAATATAATGATATCTTGCAACAATATCCTTCTCTGGATGATAAGGTGTTTTGTATATGTAAAAATGAAATAATTAATAAATATAAAAGGCGCCTCTTAAAAATTTTAGAAAATAAACGTGCCGATGATAAAATAAAAAAAAGAGTTTTATACAGGCTTGTGCAGAGGTATGTATTGCTTGTGGAAGCAAAGGAACCTGTTTTTATTGAACAGGCTGATATGATCAGGGCGTTACAGGATATTCCGGACTTGTATCTTTATTTAGATAATAGCCGGTAATACCGGCCCGCATTGCCCCATGGCCCTACAGGTTACAAGAATGGATGAATTGGAGATTAATAGTAATGGTCGGGTTTAGGTCCCGTGATTGTTCCATAGACGAAGCGTTTTTACACTAAAGAAAGGGGAATGGCAATGTTTTTACACATAGGAAGCTCTCGGGTTGTTTCTCTGGAGGAAATTATCGGCATCTTCAACCTGGAACTGAAAAATAACCAGGTTAATACCCAGTTTTTAGAAAGTTTTCCCGGGGAAAAGCTGACTAAAAAAGAAGAAGAGGCCTGTAATGCCTTCATCATAACCGCGAAAAAAGTTTATTATTCACCCATCTCTCCTCTCACGTTGCAGAAAAGAATAGAAAAAAATTGGGAATAATACATTTCCTGTGGGAGGCCACAAGATGAACGATAAAATGAACGATAAAACGTCGGGAATTTATGATGAAAGCCAGATCCAGGTTTTAGAAGGACTGGAAGCAGTTAGAAAGCGTCCCAGTATGTACATTGGCTCTACTGGTAGCCGGGGACTGCACCACCTGGCCTTTGAGGTTGTAGATAACAGCATTGATGAGGCCATGGCCGGATTTTGTACTTTTATTAAGATAACTATTAACAAGGATAACAGCGTTACGGTAATAGATAACGGCAGGGGAATTCCTGTCAAGGAGCACCCCCAGCAAAAGAAATCGGCACTGGAGGTAGTGTTGACCATATTACATGCCGGGGGTAAATTCGGCGGTGAAGGATATAAAGTTGCCGGAGGGCTTCACGGTGTGGGTGTATCAGTGGTAAACGCCCTTTCGGAGTGGCTGGAAGTGGAGGTCAAAAGAGACGGGGAAATATATATACAGCGTTACGAAAGGGGTGCTCCGGTCACTCCCCTTTCTATAAAGGGGAAGACAGAAAAAACCGGGACAACGATTACTTTTTATCCTGACCGTGAGATTTTTGAAGACATTAATTTTGATTTCCAGTTTCTTACACAAAGACTGAGAGAACTGGCCTTCTTAAATAAAGGTATTAAAATAATAGCCGAAGATCACCGCGATAAGGAAAAAAAGAAGGAAGTCTTCAATTTTGAAGGGGGGATCAGTTCCTTTGTTTCCTTTCTCAACAAGAACAAGGAAACTTTTCCCAAAAAGCCTATCTATATTGAAAAAGAGATAGATAATTGCTGGGTTGAAACATCCCTGCAGTATAATACCGGTTTCAGTGAAACCATCTATTCATATGCCAACAACATCAGAACCCAGGAGGGAGGCACTCACGAGTTAGCCTTTAAAACTGCCGTTACCCGCCTGATAAATGACCATGCTCGCAGGTTGGGTGTTTTAAAAGACAACCAGGATAACCTCCAGGGTGAAGATATCAGGGAAGGTATAACGGGGATTATCAGCGTTAAAATTCTTAATCCCCAATTTGAAGGGCAGACTAAAACTCGCCTCGGAAATACAGAAGTAAGGGGAATAGTGGAAAGCGTGCTTACGGATGAACTGGGGGCTTTCCTGGAACAAAACCCGGCGATTACCAGGAAAATCTGCGAAAAAGCCCTCCAGGCGTCACGGGCACGAGAGGCTGCCCGCAAGGCCAGAGAGCTTACCCGCCGTAAAAATGCCCTGGAGATTAGTCACCTGCCTGGAAAGCTGGCCGATTGTGCTTCCAGCGATCCTTCGGAGAGCGAACTTTTTTTGGTAGAGGGTGACTCTGCAGGCGGTTCAGCCAAGCAGGGCCGGGACCGGCATTTTCAGGCTATTCTACCCTTAAGGGGTAAGATCTTAAACGTGGAGAAGGCGCGATTGGATAAAATCTTGAACAATGAAGAAATAAGAACCCTTATTACAGCCCTGGGTACAGGCATCGGAAACGAGTTTAACATCCACAAGTTACGCTACCACCGTATTATTATCATGACTGATGCTGATGTGGACGGTTCCCATATCAGGACACTGTTACTGACTTTTTTCTTCCGTTTTATGGAACCACTAGTCGCGGCGGGAAATATTTATATAGCCCAGCCCCCCCTGTTTAAGGTGACCAAGAGTAAGAAGACATATTATCTTTACAGGGAGTCGGAACTGGAAGACCTGATGTCGAAGATAGGCCGTCAGGGTACAAGTGTCCAGCGCTACAAAGGCTTGGGCGAGATGAACCCCGAACAACTCTGGGAAACTACCCTTAACCCCAAAAGCAGGACAATTTTAAGGATAGATATGCAGGATGCCATTATTGCCAATAACGTTTTTACCCTTCTTATGGGAGACAAAGTGGAACCGCGGCGTAAGTTCATAGAAGATCATGCCAGGGAAGTACGTAACCTGGATATTTAGCGTAATTTAAATGATAAATTCTTCCCCCCATTGAATTACGCTTTTTAACAGCAACTTAACCCTGTCTCCGTTTTTAAAACGATATCTCGTTATTTCTTCCTGGGAAATGTGCAGCTCATTCCAGTAGCCGACAACTTCCCAGGTTTTTTCCTCGTTAACTTTGCTGAGAAAATTGTCATCCTTATCCACCAAGCCTGCTATGATACATTTAATCTTATTACCCACGACAATCTCCATGCGATTTCTGATCCCGCTGGGTAATTCAACATAAAGCTCTCCGCCTTCACCTTCCTTAATTTCTGCTACCAATTCTTCCGGCCCTTCGCCTTTCTTATAAAAACCTAAAATGCTCATTAGTTTTTTAACCTCCTAGGTTATCCTATGTTAATTGTTAATGATTGATAAAAGGATGAAGGGCCGGCTTAATTAACCAGCCCTTTTAAATAAACTTGTTGTCAATCAAAGAAATTATTCAACTTTTGCACCGCACTTACCGCAGAAATCAAATTCCACCGGCAGGTATTTAGCGCCGCACTTCGGGCAGGATTTAAGGGGAGCACCGTAAATGTACGAATGGCTTCCTCCTTCTGCCGACTTTTTACGCATGGCGCGGTAATCAACTTTGCGCTTCTCCAGGAAAGCTCCAAATCCTTCGATAGGCTCACCGGTAGCATAGTGGACAGAGAGCCAGTCGCGAGCGTGTTGAAATGTTGTCCATGCCATATCTCCCCAGAAATTGCACTGTACCTTGGTATAGCGCATACAGTCGGGGAATTTGTCGATAAGTTTATCACAAACCTTTGCTACAGCTTCATCCAGCTTGTCATAAGGAACGACTTCATTTATTAAACCCCAGTCTAGAGCTGTCTTGGCATCAATTTCATCTCCTACCATGACCATCCAGCGCGTCCTCTTATCGCCGATGGTTAAAGGAAGCCACTGGGTTGCCCCACCTGCCGAGACACTTCCTGTCCTGGTTCCGGGCTGAATAAACCTGGCATGATCGGCTGCTATCGAAATATCACAGGCCAGGTTTATCTCGTTTCCGCCGCCGGCCACCACGCCGTTGATACGCGCAACTACCGGCTTGCCGCAGGTTCTGATTAGGTAAAGCATGCGCTCATAAAACTCCCACCAGTAATAAAACTCGTGCGGCCTTTCAGGGTATATTGTGGAATAAGTACCTGCATCGCCCCCGGTGCAAAAAGCTTTATCGCCAGCGCCTGTAATTATACCTACCGCGATATTATCATCTACCATAATATCGTGCAAGGCTTCACATACTTCCACAAGTTCCGTTCCTGTGTAAGCATTGTAGCGGTTAGGCCGGTTTAAAGTTATTGTGGCCACCCATTCTTTTTTGTCATAAATTATTTCTTTAAAGTCAAATTCCTCTACAGGCCTGCCCCTAAACGCCTTTAAATAACGCTCATCAGTAGATGCCACTATGAATCCCTCCTTAAATGTTATCTAATCTTTATATATTTTTATTCGATATATTAGGGAAAATTCCTTCTTGGCCAGGTAAAACCCCCAAAATAATTTTGTCCGAAGCCTGCTTTATTAATCAGATAATTAAGGGATTTGCCTTCTTTTCGAGGTAAAACCCCCAATTAATTTTACATTTCCGGGCGTTAAACCGACCTCTACAGAAAAGAAAGAGGATCTTTTCCCTTTCCCAACGGCAGTATTTGTGATAAAATTAAGCATGTAAATAAGCATGTAAAGTTAATAGTAATATTATGGGATTTTAGTGTTCGTTATGTGTGTATTATAGATACGGTATGTTAACAATATTTTTGTTAAATAGATGATAAGGGGCATGAAATGTAGATGCAACAGGAAGAAAGGGTTATGAGCATACCTATTTATGAAGAAGTAAAGAATTCCTTTCTGGATTATGCCATGAGCGTTATTGTCAGCCGGGCATTACCAGATGTCCGGGATGGGTTAAAACCGGTGCACAGGCGCATTCTCTATGCCATGCGGGAGCTGGGAATGGGCCCGGATAAACCTCACAAGAAATCAGCCAGGCTTGTGGGGGAAGTGCTGGGAAAATACCATCCTCACGGGGATCAGGCTGTTTATGATGCCATGGTACGTATGGCCCAGGATTTTTCTATTCGCTATCCCCTGGTAGATGGCCAGGGTAATTTCGGTTCCATGGATGGTGACTCCGCTGCAGCGATGCGCTATACCGAGGCAAGACTTTCACCACTAGCCATGGAAATACTCCGCGACCTGGACAAGGAGACTGTGGATTTCAGGCTCAATTTCGATGAGACCCTTGAAGAACCCGTTGTTTTACCTTCACGCTTTCCCAATCTGCTGGTTAACGGCTCCTCGGGAATTGCCGTTGGCATGGCTACGAACATACCTCCCCATAATCTTACCGAAACGATTAATGCCCTTATTTACCTTATTGAGAAGCCCGATGCTTCCGATAAAGAACTTTTAGCTTATGTTAAAGGCCCGGATTTTCCCACAGGGGGGGTAATCCTGGGTCATGCCGGCATACACGATGCCTACCTTACCGGTAGGGGAACCATTAAAATTCGAGGAAAAACCAGTATAGAAAAAACAGGAGATGGTAAAGACAGGCTGCTTATTACGGAAATTCCATACCAGCAGAACAAAGCGAAGCTCATGGAAAAAATTGCGGAACTGGTCAGGGAAAAAAAGATTACAGGAATTACCGAGCTAAGGGACGAATCGGACCGCAGCGGTGTACGCATCGTAATCGAACTGAAAAGAGGCTTTAATCCCCAAGTTATTTTAAACCAGCTTTTTAAATTTACCCCGCTGCAGCAGAGTTTTGGCATTATTATGCTGGCACTGCTTGATGGAAGGCCAAAAGTCCTTACCTTAAGGGAACTTCTTTCCGCATATTTGCAGCACCAGAAAGAAATAGTTACCAGGCGGTCCCAGTTTTTATTAAGGCGGGCTAAGGAAAGAGCGCATATTGTTGAAGGCCTGCGCATTGCCCTCGATAACTTGGATCGAGTTATCGCCCTAATCAGGGGTTCCACCGATGTGGAACAAGCCCGGGAGGGTTTGATGCAGGAGTTCCGGTTAAGCGAGAAACAGGCCCAGGCTATCCTGGACATGCGCCTGCAAAGATTAACCGCCCTGGAAAGGCACAAATTGCAGGAGGAGTACCGCTCCTTAATGGAGGAGATAGCTTTCCTGGAAGCGCTGCTGGCTGATGAACGCCTGGTTATGAAGGAAATTAAGAAGGAACTAAATGAAATAAAGGAAAAATATGGTGACAAGCGTCTCACCAAAATTATTCACGATGAAGGAGAGATTGACCTGGAAGACCTTATCGTCGAAGAAAAAATGGTGATCACGCTTACACATCAGGGATATGTTAAGCGCCAGCCTCTTAGCTCCTATCGCAGCCAGGGCCGGGGAGGCAGGGGTGTCATGGCCCATTCCATCAGGGAAAAGGATTTTATTGTCCAGCTCTTTGTCTCCTCGACCAGGAATAAGCTTCTTTTTTTCAGCAATAACGGAAAAGTATATCCCCTTAAAGTTTATGAAATACCCGAAGTAGGGCGCCAGGCCAGGGGAACGGCGATTATTAATTTATTACCGCTGGAAAGCGGGGAGTATATCACCGCTGTTTTCCCCCTTGTGGAGTACGGTGAAGAAGACCACATTATCCTGGCAACGAAAAAGGGATTGATTAAGAGAACTCAGCTCAGGGAATATGCAGAAGCCAGGCGTTCCGGTCTTATAGCCATTGACTTGGCCGCAGGGGATGAACTTATTTCCGTAAAGCGTTTAAGTAACGAAGAAAACGGTAATGAAAATGAAAATGCCGCTGCTCCCGAGACTGCTGATATTCTGCTGGCAACATCAGGGGGATTGCTTATTCGTTTCCCGGTAGCACAGCTGCGGACCCTGGGGCGTACCGCCAGGGGAGTTAAAGGCATTACTCTCCGTGATGACGACGACAGGGTTATTGGCCTTAATATCGTAGCCGGAGAAAATATCGACTTACTCTTCGTTACCGAGAATGGCTACGCTAAAAGGACAAAGCTGGAAGAATTTCGTTCCCAGAACCGTGGCGGTAAGGGTATTATGGCTTTCAAGCCGAACAAGCGCAGTGGTGCCATGGTTAGTTTCATCCCGGTACAAAAAAAGGAAGAATTAATAACAATCACAGCCCGCGGCCTTATTATCAGGGCGAAGATATCCCAGGTTCCTATCCAGAGGCGTTATGCCGGGGGCGTTACCCTGATCCGGCTGTCACCTGAAGACAAAGTGGTTAATGTAGCAGCTGTGGCTAAGGAGTAGATCTACAAAGCAAAAGGAGGGGAGCCTTCATGCCTCATAAGAAAGGAAGCTCCTTGGCCATAATTGTTCTCCTTATCGCAGCAATTTTAAGTATGTTTGTCTTGCAGCTGGCCCTGCAAGAAGAGGAAATAAACGCGGAAACTCCCCAAGGGGCAGATCTGGCTGTTATAGGCGGAACCACCGCAGCCCTGCTGTCTGCTCTGGAGGCAGCAGAAAACGGTGCCCAGGTTTTTCTTTTCCTTAACGGGCAGGATCCTGGAGAGGACAGCTCCTTTCTGGTAACGGGGGGGCTGGCAGCGGCACTAACACCCCCTCAAAAGGAACTGGGGATCGAATTTGGCCCTGAATTTTTCAAAGAGAAGATAAAGGAACACGGTGGTGGTATTAACGATCCCGTTTTGCTAAATTCTTTCATTTTATCACAAGATCTTTTTCACGAATTGGAAGAACTAAGCGGTCTTTTCTTCGATTTGCTTCCCCAGCCGGATGTAAGGCCTTATTTGCATCTCAGTGCCCATCCCCATTCTGATTTATTATTTAAACAAAATCTGCTGGCCAAAATAAAAAGCTCTATGGTCATTGTTAAAGATGAAAAGATAAAAGAGCTGGTATTCTCTCCCCAGGGGCAGATTGAAGCTTTGTTGCTGGAAAACGCCCGGGGAGAATCTTACCCGTTTTACATACAGGCTGTAATCCTGGCAGATGGCGGGTACAGTGGAGATATTCACCGCTGGCACGAATATTTGCCCGCTGAAAACCTTGTTGAGCTTCGTCCCTCTCAAAAAGGCGAGGGGTTACGATTGGCAGCAGATTTAGGTCTAGATTTGGTCCAGATGGGTTTCTTAAATGCAAGGCTCCTACTTTATTCTCCTTTGGATGCCAAGTATCATTTTTTACCCCCGGATCCCTGGGAAAACACTTATTTTATAAACAAGGCCGGCCATATTTTGTCCTGGGAAGAATCTTCCTCCCAGGAAGCAGTTAATTTTATTTTTTATTCTCCACCCGGGAGTTCCTTTATTATGGTTCCAGAGGACCGAGCCGAAGCTTTTGGCCATTATTTCCGCCGTTTTGATGAATTGGAACAGATAATGCAGGCCTATTCTTTTGATTCTTTACCCCGGTTCCCCGGTACACGGCCTCCATCGCCTCCTTACTATGTGGCCCCTTTAAGAGCGGGGATAGATTATACGCTGGGGGGCATCTCCATTACCTCCCGGGGGGAGGTCAAAAAGAATGGAAATGTTGTTAAGGGCTTGTATGCCGCCGGTGAAATTGTCGGGGGGTTGCATGGTGAAGCCCTGCTTCCCGGTATGGCCCTGAGTGAAACTCTCTTCTTGGCAAAGATAGCCGGGGAATCAGCGGCCCGGTACTCGCAGCGCTAGGCGCTAGGGGTCAGGCTTGACATTTTGGCTTCTCACCAAAAAAGCTCACTAAAGTTATGACTCTGCTGGTCACAACAATGGATGAAAATGACCTGGTTTAGATCCCGCCATTGTTTTATAGACGAAGCGTTTTGCTGTTGGCGGAGTGACTTGTGCAGCGAGGAAACAAGTTCACTACGAAACGATAACTGGAGACGACCCAGCTGACAGGATGTGGGGTGCGGGTGATGACGAATAAGGTATGGGGACACACCTCTTTCAGAGGAATGTCCCCATGGAATACATATTTACCTCCACGGCACTTCAGGTCACAATAATGGATGAAAATGCCGGGTTTGTTTCCATGGGTCGTCGGAAGCTCGAGGTGAGTAGTAGAACTTGCCGAGCTGAA
>JAGVAS010000109.1 GCA_020060185.1 Desulfovibrio sp.
ACAGAAGCAGGTTAATTTCCCGGGAAATAAACTCCTTACACTTCCACAGCCCGGTTTTTCCATTTAAAAAGCGGGGCAGGCCCTGGGAAAGCCTACCCCGCCGGGGGCGATAATATAATAAAAATACTCTCATTCTTTATTTTTATCTATTGGTCTTCATCTTCAGCAACTTCATTCCCGTCTTCTTCTCCGGTTACCTCTTCGCCTTCACCCTCGGTCTCGTCTTCGGTTTCCTCTTCATTAGCAGGCTCTTCAGGTTCTTCGCTTTCTTCGTCTCCAATTTCCACTTCACCCGTAGTATCGTCATAATTGACTTTTTCACCCAGGGCTTCGGCGATAAAGCGTAAGGGGACAAAGGTGCGGTTATTGATTACCTGTGCTACTGCGTCAAAACTCTTCTCTTCTCCGTTCACATAGTAAATCCAGCTGTCCAGGAAAATTTCAATTTTGATTTCCCCCCTGGTAATGGTGACTTTTTGCTCCTGGGGATCCCACTTAACATCAGCACCCAGCCCGTTGGTAACAGCTCTTACAGGTATAAGGACACGCCCGTCTTTTATTACCGGAGGGACATCGGATAAGAAAGGCCTGCCCCGTACTTTGATTCTTTCCTGCTTCATTTCCTGAACAAAAGCAGGAGGGCCGATAAATTTTTCCTTGAAAGAATGCTGCCGCCCCAGTACAGGCCTTTCTTCCTCCAACTCTTCCTCTTCATCCAGGTTCTCTTCATCGTTTTCCTCATCCGCGTTTTCTTCATCTGCCAGTTCCACTACGCGTTTCGTTTCTTTGTTGTTAGTCAAAGGTACATTTTTTTTCTTTGGCGCTGCCACAACCATGCTGGAAACCCCAAGGACCATAACAACAACCAGTAAAAATGAAACCAGTTTCTTGTGCATACAAAATCCTCCCTTTTAGTAAATTTTGCAGCACCGAAATAACACAAAAAAGTGCTATTTTCGGCAACCCGGCGATCTTAGCCCCGCCAACAGGGCCTTAGACCCGTAGTTTTGCGTCCCTGCCTTTCGGCCAGGTTTACCCTTTCGGTATGCACTTTGAAAATAAGAACGAGGTACCTTAGTTCTACTTTATAAATACGTATCTCTGCAAAATTTTTAGGGGTTAGGAAAAAAATAATATGAAATTTTAAATGGACAGCTCCCCCAATTTCCTGGTAAACTGCTCATAGAGAAAGAACGGGGAGGAATTATCGTGGTTACAAAAATAGTAGACTTTTTGTTTCATATTCAGAAAAAATCGTGATCGTATTTACTCCTAAGATCGTTAATCCGGTTGTGTTTCTCAATATTATTTAAAAACGTGTAAATAAGCCTGGGATTTATCAATTTCCGAATCTTTCTTCCGTATCATGCTGACAAAGGCTTCCACGAGTTTTGGATCATACAAACGGTTGCTGCCGTATTGCAGTTCAAGAAAAATTTTCTCCATGGTTAAAGGTTTGTGGTAAGGGCGAACGGTTTTCATGGCATCAAAACTATCCACGATTCTTAATATCCTGGCAGCAAAGGGAATCCCCTCCCCTGCAAGCCCGGAAGGATACCCTGTCCCGTCATAGTTTTCATGGTGGTGTAATACCATGGAAACGACCGGCTGCAAGAACCTGACGGGGCGGAGCATTTCCGCTCCCCATCCGGGGTGCTCCTGCATTACTGCCCATTCCTTTTCATTTAAAGAACCCTTTTTATTCAGAATCTCACGGGGGGTTTCAAGCTTCCCTATGTCGTGGAGAAAGGCCCCGTATTCCAGCAAGCGGGAAAATTCTTCCGGCAGCTCAAGGTAGGCAGCAAATTCCTTGATATAATAGGCCACCCTTTCCGAATGACCGTACGTATAGCGATCCTTGGCATTTACCAGGGTCATCAGAGTGCGCAGGGAGTTAATGAGTTCTCTGTCCTCCTCTTCCACCCTATGCCTGATCTTCTCTAGAACCCCAAGGTAGACACGAACCCTGTTGCTGCCTGTTACTTTGCTGCTGTACAGGGCTTCACCGGCGGCATCCAGCAGTTCCTCCCGGCTGCCGGCATGATAAGGCAGGTTGGCTACTCCCGCAGAGATCGTTAGTTCTTCGTACGGATGAACCCCATCCGCTAGAAAACGATGCCTGGACACCACTTCTCTTAAAGAATCGGCAACACTGGTTGCTTCATTCAGGGCAACTCCAGGTAAAATAACGGAAAATTCATCACCGCCATAACGGGCCAGTTCAGCCCCGGATGGAACGTTTTGTTCAATCAAGGCGGCCAGTTCTTTTAAAACAAGGTCACCCTGGAAATGGCCGTAGGCATCATTGTATTCTTTAAAATTATCAATGTCCAGGAGTATCAGGGAAAGAGGATTATTATCCCTGGTGGCAGAATTAATGAGAAATTTTAACTGTTCCTGGAAAAGACGGTGGTTGCCCAATCCCGTAAGCTCGTCTTCGTTGACCAGGTTGGCCAAATACCTGCTGGTACTGTTTTCAACCTCCATGACGCCGCCCAGGAACCAGGCTACTAGCAAAAAAATGCCCGAGAGTATGAAAGTAGTCTCATAGACTGTCCCCGCAAAATTTTGAGCCTGTCCCCAGGTGAAAAGAAAAAGTAAAATGGAAGCAGACGTTGCATAAATGAAGCCTCCAACACGCCCGAAGGTAATAGCTGCCAGCACGACCGGTATCAGGTACAGCGCCCCCTGCAGTTGCAGGGTGTTAGGGGAGAAAACAAGGATATAAGTAATTAATAAAAATAGTACAGTATGTTTAGCTATATTCCAAAGCAGCAGCTTGCTCTTTTGACCGGCATTTCGCCAGTTATTAAGTAGATAATAATCCAGAAAAGAAATTATTGATGCCGGTACAAAAAAACCAAGAAGTACAGCAATTAAGCCTGAGTAGGAATAACTTCTTGGCAAACGTAATATGAAGATGGACACAGTGAGTAAGTAGGCCAGCAGGTGCGCTCCTAGTACCAGGTCCGCTATTTTTTCACTTCTCTTTCTCTGCCACTCCTGCATTACTTCAAGCTCCTACAAAAGTTATTATTCATTACGCAATTTAGCCGGCACTTCAGGTTGATAAGCTAACCAAGTACAAGCTGAAGCAGCGCTGGCAAAAGACACCAGTGTTAAAATTGCCACAAGGCTGGTCAGCAGCCAGAGTGTAAGCTTTTTCATCCTTTTTCACCTCCTTTCCATATTGCCTTTTCTAAAAATCCCAGTGACTTATCGATATAAGTCATAATCCTGTATCCGGCTGGTGAAACTGTTAAACCCTCCATCCCCATCGCCAGCCCCGCAGCGAAGAGTAGCGAAGAATATGTATTCCCTGTAAGAAAGCAGGCTGACAACAAAAACACTATTACAGAAATTTCCACTACCAGGGCTTTACTGCGGAAATTCCGGCGACGGCTTTCTGATAAGATGCGTTTTACCGGATTATCAGCCGGTGCCCAGATAAAGGTGATAATTAAAACAACAAGCCCACAAAAAAGAATGGTTAGTATAACTAACTTTTGGTTAAAAAAAGTAGAAAAAATTCTAGCTGCGCCCCCTAAAGAAACCATAACTAAAGTGCTTGAAAGAGCGCACCGCCAGAGGGTGCTGCAGTGGGCGCCGCCGGCAAAACTGCGAATTATCATCCAGACCAGGGCAACTACAAGGATTTCAGGAACAATCCCCCATCGGAGCCCTAGAATCAAAGCCAATATCAGGCTTAAAAAAACAGAAAAAATTACCTCCATTCCATAAGCAACAACTTCCTGATCCTCAAAGGAAAGCCCCACTTTTGTGCCAATAAAACCTGCTGTTAACAGGAAAAACTTTTTCATCATTAATTCGCTCCCTGAAAATTTTTCCCGTTATGTTTTTTCCTTTTGTTATGAAACAAATTAACAAGAAAGGCTATTAAAATTAGGACAAATACCTGTGGAAGACTAACTAATGCAAACAAAAGAGGCTGGTTGAAGATACTTTCTAAAGGCATGTTTAACAAGTAGGAAGCTGCTGGTAAAATTGCAAGTTCAGATAATCCTAAAACCATATTTACAAAAAATGAAATAATAAGCGCTTTGCTGTAACGACCTCCGGAAGAATATAAAAGGAGAATAGACAACGATATAATAGCTATCAGGGTGTGGATACCGAAAGGCAAAGGGAAAAGCCTGACAAGATATATTATTATTGCCTGTATCAAACCGAGAATTAAAGCCTTTTTTATGTTTAACCTTTTCTCTAATAGTACCAACCCAAAGAAAACCAATGCTATACATTCCGGAATGCCCTGTATCAACCACTGGATAAGAGGTAATTTCATATAATAGGCGACCTTTCTTATAACATCTAGTGATATATAGCCATTAATCTTGTTGATTCGACAACATATTGGATAATCCTTCCTGACATAGAAAAAATTTTATATCTTAAAAAAAATGTATTTATTAAGATATTGCTGCAGAAAACATTACCCCAAAAATCTTCCCTGTTTTTTTCCTTTTTGCCTTACAGTTACTATCAGAAAAGACAGGGAAAAGAGAACAAATACCTGCGGAAGACCAACTAATGCGGCCCAAAGAGGTTTGTTTAATATACTTTCTAAAGGCATACTTAACAGGTAGGCAGCTGCTGAAAAAAATATAAATTCAAATAATCCTAAAGCCGTATAAACCAAAAATGAAACAACAAGCGCCTTGCTGTAAGTGCTTCTGGAAAAATATGAAAGAAGAATGGAAAATGATAAAAAAGCTATCAGGGTATGTAAACCGAAAGGTAAAAGGAACTGCCTGATTAAAAATATTATTATGGACAGTATGAATCCAGGAATTAAAGCCTTTCTTATAACTAACTTATTCTCAAGCAGTACCAATCCTAATACAATTACTGCTATACATTCCGGTATTCCCTGTATCAACCACTGGATAAAAGGTAGTTTCACAATAACAACGATCTTTCCCTTCTATGGCCATTGATTTTCTAAATTCGACAGACTATTGGATAATCCTTCCTCCTATTAAAAAAAATTTGCATTTAAAAGAAAATTTTTTTATTGCCAAGAGGTTTTTGTTAGAAAACGTCAGAAAGAAAATATTAGGTAAAAATCAGGTGCAGTAAAGAGTAGTAAATATCCAAGAAAAAAGCTTCCCGTCGACCTTATTCGGGAAGCTTATGTAAAAATTTTTATTCCATGAAAACTATTCACCAGAGCAATTACTGCTTTTTATGCCTGTCTTCCAGCAGTTCGCCGCCTACCCCCACATCTTCAGGATCACTGTTTCGTAAATAAACGACAAAGGCTGCTTCGTCGATTCCCGTGAGTTCACTGGCCTTCTTTGTAAAGGAACGGACAAGTTCCCTTTTCTTCTCTTTCTCCAGTTTTGGCCCGTAAAAAAATATGGTCGGCATAATAAAAACCTCCTTTTCATTTTGTTGACGTAAATTTTTTAAGTTCCTCAAAATACTGCTCAAAACCGACAAACATGATATTGTTATGATCCGCGTGTGGAATGATAAGCAGCTTTTTATTTTCCGTCCCCAGCTGTGCGAACAAGTCCCTGGCCTCCTGAAGCGGCACAAGGGTATCAGATTCACCGTGGATAATTAAAGCTGCTACTTTTATATTGTGGACTTTATGCAGGCATTCCTGCTCCAGCTGTTCCAGATTGGTTCCCTGTAGCGGAAGATTCAGGTGTTTAATGACCCTGACCGGGTTAATAAAACCGCTTTCGATGATCAGCCCGTTGATTTTTTCAAGGTAATGATAGGCCAGTTCCAGGGCCGAAACACTGCCCATTGATCTTCCCATAACGAACAAATCCTGCTGTAATTCCCTTTTCTTAAGTTCTTCAACTACTTTCTCAAGTATAAGATGGGCATCCTTAATCATACTAGCATGAGAAGGGCTGCCATCGCTGGCCCCATATCCCCGGTAATCCGCCACAACCAGGTTTAAACCTATCTGGAGGTAAAACGGAGCCATTTCATCATAATCGCTCACCACCTCCCCGTTACCATGGAAATACAAGATCCAGGGATAAGCGCTATCAGCCTGATAAAAACGGCAGGATACCGAAATATTATCCTCGACAGGAACAAAAAGGTCGAAAGCAAAGTCGGGGCAGGGGGTAAAGTCCTTGCGCGGGTAGAAAAGATAGCGTAAAAGTGAAGGCTGATCAATTAAATGGAAACTGGACACACTTATCGCTCCTTTTTTGAAGTCGAAGTTTTTTCAGTAAAGATAAGATTATATAGCAGGAAAAATAGTTATAGACCCAGTTCGGCTGATATGCCCTGCATGGCTTCCAGGCTCAAAGCCAAAAAGTCATGAAGGGAAAATCCTATCTCCTGGCAGCTTTTAATTCTTTCTCGATCCGCACCCTTGGCAAACTGTTTTTCCTTAAAGCGGTTTTCGATAAAGTTTACATCAAGGGCCGCGAGCTTCTTTTCGGGATGAATCAATGCCGCGGCGACAATAAGGCCTGTAACGGGATCGGCCGCATAAAGAGCCCGGGAAATAAGCTCGTCCTGAGAGACGTCATGGTAGGGATTATGAGCCCTTACAGCCTCCACAATCACCGGCGGTAAACCCTTATCTTCGAGTATTTTAGCTCCTAAAATACCATGTTCTGCCGGGGAGTTTGCCGTTAAGTCAAAATCGATATCGTGAAGCAAACCGAGCAGGGACCATATTTGTACATCCTCTCCCAGTTCTTTTGCCAGGCGGCTCATAACGGCTTCCACAGCGAGCATATGCTTGACTAAGTTTTTATTCTTTACTTTTTCTCTGACAAGGTTATATGCATCCTGCCTGTTCATTAATTTTTACCCCTTTCTCTGAAGATCAGGTTGGGATGTTTTTATTATATACCTCCTTAACCTGTATTAAAAGGCTAAAAAGTAATGTTTTTATTCTTGCTGCTTAGGTTGCATAAAAGTTTATATATTACTGTAGTCACCTTTTTTACAGGTTAACATAAGTTATAGGGAAAGTATAATTTTTAAGAAATTATGCCGGACAAGAGATTTGAAAGGGGGAGTAAACGGTTGCCGGATTCCTTTGATATTTTTCTCAGCTATCACAGCTGGGATATTAGAGCAGTAAAAATTATCGCCCGGGTTTTGCACAACCGCGGTTTCAAGGCTTTTCTTGATAAATGGAATTTGACACCCGGACAGCCCTGGTTAACAGAGATAGAAGACGCTCTTCAGATGAGCAGGGCGTTTGGAATATTTATCGGGCCACAAGGTTTGGGCCCTGTTCAGGTTGCGGAAATGCGTGCCGCCCTGAATCGAAAATTCAGGGAAAAGGGGTACCCGGTTATACCGGTGTTATTACCGGGATCTAAGCCTGAAAACCGGGAGCACCTGCCTTCTTTTCTGGCGCAGCAAACCTGGATCGATTTTCGCTCCGGCCTGGAAAACGAAGGGGAAATGGAGCGCTTTATCGCCCAGATTTCTTCTAAAAATCATCACCCTGTGTTTTTCTCACGCGCCAGTGATGTTGTTAATGTTGATAAAAGTAAGCTTTTACGCGCTTTAGTGCTGCTGGAACCTGAGGATCTGGTCTACCTGGGTGAGATAACGGGCATTCGCCGGGCGGAAATAACCAGTGATGGTGTGAAAACTATCGCCGTATCCCTGGTTAACCGGGCAGAAATTATTGGCTGCCTGGAAGAACTGCAGGTCAACCTGATTATCGAATACCCGGCCATAGCCGTTAAAAGTGGAATAACTTAAAGATTCTCCAAAAAAACATTTAAACTTTCTTCAAGCTTTTATATAATTAAACTGTACATCAAGGAAGGAACGAATTGTGAACAGGTATAAGGTAACTTCTTCAGAAAAGCTGATTATTATCACAGCCGTATTGCCCGCACTGCTTCAGGGAAATTACACACCCACAGACAGTGATGGTACCTGCCAGGTAGCTCTGTACATCGAAGCAGGCCGGGTCAGCCAGATCCGGCAACTTTGTACCGGAATGAATTTTTCAGCACCTCAAGGATGGCAGGTTCTGGAACTGCCGGTACAATGGATTCTTATTCCGGCCTTTGTAGATTGTCATGTCCACCTGGCACTGGACGGCGTTACCGGTTTTAAAGGGCTTACAGGTCCTGTAGCGGATCAAATTATTGAAACGAGGCTGCGGCAGGTTGTTGATTCCGGTATCATGGCTTTAAGAGATGGCAGCGATCGTTTTAAAACCGGTCTCCAGGCCCGTTACCTGAGCCGAAAACTTTCTGCAGAAACAATTATGCCTGCAGTAATTGCACCCGGTGCCGCTATTTTTCGAAAAGGCTTTTACGGGGCAAACCTGGGTGGGGAGGGTGTAACAAATTTCCAGGAGGTAGAAAACAGGCTGCTTCAACTCCAAAAAGAGGGAGCGGACCAGGTAAAAGTAGTCCTCTCCGGATTGGTGAATTTTAGCTACGCAGAAAGTACAGGTCCCCCGCACTTCTCCCTAGGGGAAATGCAAGCCATTGTGGCCAGGTCCAGAAAATACGGCCTGGCGGTAATGGTTCACGCCAATTCCGATCTGGCTGTACGCCTGGCGGTCCAGGCTGGGGTACATACGGTGGAGCATGGATTTTTTTTAAGTAAGGAAACCCTGCAATTGATGGCTGAGAAAGGTGTGGCCTGGGTTCCCACGGTGGTACCGGTAGCAGCAGCACTTGACCTTTATCAGGGTAGCAGCCGGGAAGAAAAAGCCATTAAAAAAATAATCGAAAAGCAACTAAATATGATCAGACTGGCCCGTGAACTGGGAGTTACCATCGGCCTGGGAACCGATGCCGGTGCACCGGGAGTGGACTGGAAAAACGGCTACCGGCAGGAAATGAAACTGTTTGCCCAGGCCGGGCTTTCCGTACCGGATATCCTAACCATAGCTTCGGAAAACGGGGCCAGGGTGCTGGGTTTAAACAGGGAAATGGGAAAAATAGCTGCCGGCAAAAAACCCTGCTGGCTATGCCTGGAAAAAAATATTCTTTCCGGTGTGGAAAACTTCAACGAACCAGCAGGAATCTTTTTCTCTTTCCCGGAATGCTCAACCGGCAAAACCACCCCTTAAGCCCTGCTGCAGCTTTTCAATAATTTCCCGTAATGTTTTCAGGAACAATTTGGAGAAGAATTCAGCCTTGAAGGAACCCTTTCTAGAAACTTCCTTCCGACCTGCCAGATATCTCCGGCACCCATGGTCAGGATTAGGTCGCCGCTTTTGGCAATCTTCTCCAGGGATTGAACCATCTCCTCTTTATCTTTAATGACATGGACGTGGTCGTGTCGCCTTTGCCCGATCTCCTGCGCCAGCCTCTGGGAAGTTACCTGGGGAATGGGTTCTTCCCCGGCGCTGTAAATATCGTTTAATAAAAGGACATCGGCACTGTCAAAAGCTTCTACAAAGTCATTCCACAGAAAATTAGTCCGGGTGTAGCGGTGTGGTTGAAAAACACAGATTAAGCGCCTGCCGCTCTGACGGGCCGCCTGCAGGGTAGCTTTTATCTCCGTGGGGTGATGGGCGTAATCGTCTACAACCATAATGCCCTCTCTTTCACCGATAATCTCAAAGCGCCGTTTCGCTCCTTCAAAGCCGGAAAGGGCCTCTTTTATAAGGGAAAAATCTATCCCAAGGTATAAAGCTGCACCGGTTGCACCCAGGGCATTGAGAACGTTATGTTTTCCAGGAACTTTTAATACTATTTCTCCCAGGTATTTATCCTTGAAGAAGACCTGAAAACAAGACCCCAGTTTTTCCAATCTTACTCTTTCCCCCCTAATGTCTACATCATCCGACAAACCGTAAGACATTAACGGAGGGCGTAACTGTGGCCACAATTCCTGCAGGACAGGATCATCACCACAGAGAATGGCAACACCATTTTCGTCTACATTGTTGATAAAATCGCCATATGTTTCTACCAACCCGGCAAAACTGCCGTTATAATGTTCCAGGTGATCAGCCTCAATGTTGGTAACTACGGCCAGGTAAGGCCGGTACCTTAAAAAGGAATGATCGCTTTCACATGCCTCGGCCACAACATATTTACTGTTCCCCAGCCGGGCATTGCCCTGTAAAAAGGAAACCTCGCCTCCAATAACAGCTGTAGGGTCCAAACCGCCTTTTTCCAGCAGCAGGGAAACCATGGCCGTAGTGGTTGTTTTCCCATGTGTACCGGCTATAGCAATGCCACAGCCCTTATTCAAAATTGCCGCCAGCAGCTCTGAGCGGTGCCACAGTGAGAGACCTTGTTCCCTGGCAGCCTTTATTTCAGGGTTATTAGACGGTATTGCGGTTGAATAGACTACCAGTTGAGCATCCCCGAGCTGCTCCGCCCTGTGTCCTATGTATATCTTTGAGCCCGCCTTTTCCAGTAGTTCCGTTAACCTGGAGGGCTTAATATCAGAGCCCCTTACATCATAACCTGCCTGAAGCAAGATAAAAGCAAGGGCGCTCATGCCATAACCGCCGATACCAATAAAATGAACTTTCCTTATTCCTTTCAACAATAACGACCCTCCTTTCCCATTCTTTTTCTTTTGAGGAAAATTTAAGCTAACTAAATTTGAGTTCTATAATAACATATTTCCCGGAGTGCAGGTTGTGATAACTCCGCTAAAAATTTAATATTTTATTTATGTCAAATAAAGAAGAGTTCTAAATTCTACAAACAGGGCATATAATGTAAAATAAATTTTTTGCCTCCACAAGTAATCCACAGTATCCACAGATTTATCCACAAATAAAGGGCCGTTTTAAGGTAACCCCTTACTTCTATCCACAATTTTCACATCTAGTTACATAAAATATTTAAGTCGTAAACTATCTGAAAATGTCGAAAAGGCGTAAAATATGGGTGAATCGTAAAAAAACCGCCACGACCCTGCGGGTCACAAAAATGGATGAAAATGACCGGGTTTAGATTCCACCATTGTTCCATAGACGAAGCGTTTTGCTGTTGGCGGAGTGACTTGTGCAGCGAGGAAACAAGTTCACTACGAAACGAGAGCTGGAGACGACCCAGCTG
>JAGVAS010000138.1 GCA_020060185.1 Desulfovibrio sp.
AAGACGCTTACGAGCTGGAAGAACGTGTTCCTTCCATTCAATTCGCTGTTCCCACGGTAAACTTTTCAGCCACCATCAAGTACCAGAACGAATCATATGACACCTCCATTGAAGGGGTCAGCTCCGGTTTCCCGGAAGTAAGGAATCATAACCCTGCATCGGGGCGGTTTTTAATCCCCCAGGAAATTGAGTTGCGCTCCCGGGTCGTAGTGCTCGGGCAAACCGTGGTAAAGGAAATCTTCGGTTCTCAAGACCCCCTGGAGGAAACAGTTTATATCAAGGGCCAGCCTTTTGTTGTGGTAGGTGTAATGGAAGCTAAAGGATCAACAATGGGCGTAGACTCCGATGATATCGCCTATATCCCCGTTACCACGGCGCAGCGCTTAAGTGGAACAAGCCGCATCAGCACCATATACGCCAAGGCGAAAAGCACTGCTGATGCCAAAATAGCCGTGAGTCATATTACCTTGCTCTTCAGCAAAAAGTTTCCCCGCCCGGATGCAGTCAGGATTACCAGTCAGGACGAGTTGCTTACGGCCATAGGAGAAACATCCCAGACCTTTACGATCTTACTTGGGGCCATAGCCGGCATATCCCTCCTCGTGGGCGGAATCGGAATCATGAACATTATGCTTGTTTCAGTGACGGAACGAACGCGGGAAATCGGTATACGCAAAGCAATAGGGGCCCAAAAAAGGGATATCATGGGCCAGTTTTTAATTGAATCCATTCTCCTTAGCGTCGCAGGAGGCTTCATCGGTATTTTACTTGGTGTAACGGCTTCCCGCTTTATTTCCCGTGTTGCCGGCTGGACTACGGCAATTTCCCCGGGGGCAGTGATGCTGGCGTTTGCCTTTGCTGTAGCCATTGGTCTTTTTTTCGGCGTCTATCCGGCCCGGAAAGCGGCGGCCCTGGATCCTATCGATGCACTGAGGTATGAATAAAGGAAATCGGAGAGAAAATTCCACTCCACACGTAAGCCAGATCCAGTCAACTGCCGTTACTTTATTTGAAAACGAACCTTATTACATGGCCGTAGTTAATGCAGCCAACAAAGTAACTCCTTCTGTGGTTGGTATTACTAATTATGCTGTTTTCAGGGATTTTCGTGGACAAACCTATCTACGTGAGCGGGCTACTGGTTCAGGTGTGATTATTGATAAAAATGGATTTATCGTTACCAACTTTCACGTTATGGAAGGCTTTCACGAAATAACTGTAACTTTAGGGAACGGAGAAGAAGTTTCTGCCGAGCTTGTAGGGTGGAAAATACGGCATCCTTGTTAAGTATTATTTACAGTCATAATGTTGGCGATGAGGTGAGGATTAATATTATTCGGGGAAACAGTGAATTTAACTTTAAAGTAATTCTGGGTAGTCTACCGGAAAATTTGCAGGAAAATTATGATTAATATGGAATTAATAAACTGTACTGACTTTATTACTTATTGGTTTTTATGGAGGGATAGACTTGATCCGTATGCTTCATCTAGCCGACTTACATCTGGGATATAAACCTACTTTTCTAGACGATAACCGGGCAGCAATTCGTCAGAAAGAGCGGGATCAGATCCTGGAAAAGGTAGTAAATTTCGCTTTGGATCCAGTAAACAGCATCGACATTGTGCTGATTGTCGGAGATCTTTTTGAAACCCATAGGCCCGAAGAAAAGTTGACTAGAACTGTTATGGAACAGCTTAAGCGATTGGTTGCGGCAGGACTATTCTGCGTTACGGTTCCTGGGAACCACGATGAGATATCTTATCACGATTCTGTATACAGAGTAAAAAAAGACGAATGGCCGGGTGTCCTGGTGCAGAACCCCATGCCCGAGCTGGTTGCAACCAGGGAAACGAAAGGGACTATTTTGTGGATTTATTCCCTTGCCTATACGGGCGGACTGACGAAGGTGAGCTCCTTGGGAAATTATCCCAGGGATCCGGGAGAGGGGATTCATATCGGCGCTTTTCATGGAACCCTGGATTGGAACCCGGGAGAAAGAAGCCTGCCGTTGAAATCAGGTGACCTTGCGAAATCAGGTTATGATTACATTGCGCTGGGTCATATCCACCAGTATCAGAAACAAAAAGTGGGAGCAGCTTTAGCAGTCTATCCTGGCGCCGTGGAAAGTAAAAGCCTTTCGGAAAGAGGGGTCGGGCACCTTACGGTAGTAAATTTTGATCACGGCAAAGTGGATATCGAAAAACCGGAAGTAGCAGTAAGAAAGCATGAGCAGATCGAGTTAGACTTGTCCACAGCAGATAACTGGGAAACGCTTCAGGAAAAATGCCGAAACTACCGGGATCCAGACAAAATTGTGGAATTTAAACTCAAAGGGACTCCAGGATTTCCTGTGAATGTTGAACGGTTGGTTGAGGAACTAGAAAGGAGCTTTTTTCACATAAGTATGGCTGATGAGAGTAGCTATGTTGATTTAGCCCAGATTGAAAAATATACAGGTGAGCATACCGTAAGGAGCGAGTTTGTAAAAAGGATTTTTACAAGGATGAACCAAACGGAAGATGAAAGGGAAAAAGAAATTTTAAAACTGGCCTTGTTAAAGGGACTAGCAGCTTTCCAGAGAGGTGAATAATGGAAATGGGAGAGAAGAAGGTTACGTTTCAACGGCTGCTGTTAAGGGGATTTGGCCTCTACCGTGATGGAATAGAAGTTTATTTTGAGCCAGGAATAAACAACCTGGTTACAGAAAATGAAAGAGGAAAATCTACCCTTGTGGCGGGGTTAATAGCGGTAATCTACGGACTTCCTAGCAAAAGCAACCCCGTTGAATTTGGTATTGCCTGTTACAGGAATTGGGACCACCCACCCCGCTGCGAGGGAGAGGTAGAGTTTGCAGTGAATAATGATAAATACCTGATAGAGCGGGATTTTGATACCAACCGTGTTTGCTTTTATAAATTGGGTGCGGAAGGTCAGACAATTGTCGCCGAAGGAACCCATAACCCCATGGCCCGGAGGCCGCACCCGGATTATGAAAATAAACTAAAAGAAATCTTCGGTTTGAATTCCAAGGAGCTCTTTGAAAGCACCTTTTGTATTATCCAGCCCCTTCCGGAGATGAGGAGCTTAAATAACGAGGTGCAGAAGCTTTTATCCGGTGGAGGTGTTGATTTTAGGAGGGTTCTGGCAGTGCTGGAAGACGAGCTTAAAGACCGGACCAGGTACACCGGAGATCTGGGTATTACCTCCAGAAATTTGCAAAAAGATAAGGAACTGGAACTTCTGGAAGCAGAAATAGCTAGCCTTCGCAAATGTATTGAAGAAGACAGGCAGGCGGTGGACTCCCTGGAAGAGGTCCAAAGGGAGTTGCGAGAAATAGATAATCAGATCCAAAAAGCCCGGCAGGATCACCAGAATAAACGTAAGGTATTGGATGCCTGGACCGAGTGGAAGCGATTGCGGGATAATTATGATAGTACCTTTAGAGAGTATAAAACGATCTCGGGGTCCTGTAAAGAAGCGGAAAAAATACAGCTGGAGATTGACTCAAAATTAAAGTTTCTTCATGAAGAATACCCGGAGTTTGAGGGTTTAGCAAAGGAAACAGATAAAAATTTAGAAGAACTATCTTTAAGGGAGGAGAAAAAAAAGGAATATCAAGAGGATTTACAAGGACTCAAGAGAGCTCTTCAGGAAAATATAGAGGAAAAAGAAAAGCTTAAAGAGGAGCTTAAGAACTTCCCCCGGTGGCAGGAACTCGGGGCTGACCCGGTGGGCCGGGTAAGGGACATCCGGAAAAACGCCGCGATTTTAACCAAAGAATGGATTGCCTTCCAGGATAAACTTGACGAAATCGAGAAAAAGCAGGGTCTCCTAGAAACACAGTACAGCATCTTTCAGCAGGCACAGGCCGGTGAACTGGAAGCAGTTAAAAGTTACTCCAGAAAGTTGGCTGAATTGCAAAGGGCGAGAGAGAAGGCAAGTGATTACTTTGAGAATGCAAAAGCAAAACGGGATAACTATGAAAAGGTTCTGAGCGCATTTATGGAAAAATTTCAGGATTTAAAGCCGGATATCCCCGAGGAAGAGGCAGTCGTTCAAAAGCTGGAAGCTCTTGATAGAGAAAATAACTTATATAAAAAAATTGATGTGCTGAAAAAGAAACTCGTCCCCTCAGTAGGCTTGCGCCTTATTTTTACTGTAGTCCTTGCTTTCGTTGCAGGTGCTGCTGTAGGGCTGGCCAATCCCCTTCTGCTGGTAGTTGGTGTTTTGGCTGGTGGTCTGGCAGGATATTTTGCCGCCGGTTTAATAACCGGGTTGATAAATTCCAGGACGAAAAAAGAGCTTCAGGAAACGGAAAGAAATCTATTTGCATGCCGGGAGGAGATTACTGCGCTAAACGACAGGATTGGCAGGTTTGCAAGTGCAAACCCAGCCCAGTTGGGTACCCTGTTAGAAAAAATAAAGCAATACAATGAAGAAAAATTAAAGGTAGAAGAAATGTTCAACCAGCTGCCGGATGCTGCCGAAATAAACAGGCTGGAAGGGGAGTTCTTGCAGGCTGAAGAAGGCTACCGTAGTTTTTTGAATTTGACCTTTAAATTTACCTCGGTTTTCCCCGATTTAGAGGATGCCTATACCAGCTGGCAGAAGATTTTGGAGGCCAAGGGGCATTTAGCAGCAGATGTCGAAGCATACGCTCGAGATTCTTTTGGCTGTGAAGCGGAAAATATTTCCAGAGTTGATCCCCTGGCGGAGGGGGGCAGGGAGCTCTGGAAAGAAACCACGTCCTTTTTACAAATCCTCTTTCCTGAAAAGGAACTGACAACGGTTGCCAGCGTTATAGATTTGCTCAACAATAACGGTTCTGTTGAGTGGGGGCAGGTTGAGGAAAAAGCCCGGAAATACGATGACATTGTAAGCAGGAGCAAAAGGCTCGAGGCAGCCATAGATATGATTGATAGTAAAAAACTGGAACAGGAAGGCAGGTTGTTAAAACTCCAAGAGGAGATAGACACACTTTCCGAGATATTGGTAGTTATTCTCGACAGGGTAGGTGGAGATGCCCAGAAAGCCAGAGAGAGATGGGGTGCCAGGCAGGCTGTTTTATACGATGTTGATATAAAAAGCAGCGGGCTTCACACCATTTTGAGCCAGTTCCAAGTAGATACTCTTGAAAAATTGAGGGACAAAGAAATGGGAGCAGAAATTCTCTTGAAAGAACGCCTGGGTCAGTGGCGAAACCATATCGAAAATTACCCTGGATTGCCCCGAATCGAAGAAGGCAGCGATGTAGAAAAAATAGCTGGACGTATCCAAAGTTTAGAAGAAGAAACGGAACAAATAGAGGAGCGGGTTAATGAACTGCAAACAAGACTGGAAGGTGTCAGAGACCGGCAGTTACAGCTTCAAAAGCGGGACTTGATTAATATTGCCCAGGCTGAAGTTGAGCTGGTCAGTCTTGAGGAAAAAAAGAAGGAGCTTATGCTTATAAGGGATGCCCTTGTTACAGCCCATAGTGAATTGTCTTCGGCCATTGCCGATTATCAAAATTCATACCAGCGACATCTGCAGGAGTTGGCTTCAAAATATTACCAGAAAATCACTAAAAACACAGCTCGAAAAATTATCTTGGATAAAGATTTTCAGGTCCAGGTGGAAGAAGGGGGTAGACCCTGTGAGATTGCCCAGTTGAGCAAAGGGGCACAGGATCAGCTTTATCTGGCTTTGCGGTTTGCCATAGCCGATCTGATCTCGGAAAATTTAAAGCTTCCTTTTATATTTGACGACCCCTTTGTCAGTTCTGACAGCGAACGGCTGGGGAATATCCAGACGATGCTCAATTTTGCTGCTCAGGAGAGGCAGTTTGCCATCTTTTCTCACAACAGCATATTTTCCGGTTGGGGTGCACCAGTAAAAATAATGTTTAAGACAGCAGGATAAATCCAATTTGGAGTTAAATAGGCGTATCCAATCAATGTGTTTTTGGAATTTCCGGAAAGAGAATAAAGCGTCCATCAGGCTGGTATTCCAGGAATTCAGCTTTCCTTGAACGTTTAAAAGTACCTGAAAGCGCTATGCAGCGGATAAAAATAGGTGAGTGGATTTAACCTGTAAAAGAATTTGTTATAGAAGGTATTTCTACAAAGCCCATAAGAATATCAATCACCTCTTTTAAAATATCTTTGGGGGCTTTTTCTAATAATGAAGCGTTCCTCGCTGAAATATCTAGGGACTTAACCTGCTCACACATAATAACACCAGTTGTTTTCGTCCTTTCATCCAGTGGCACATGAAGGGGAAATCCCCTGCTGGTTTTGGTTATCGGGCAGACAATAGCTATTTTTGTAAAATTATTAAAGGTGGTATTGCTCACCACAAAGGCAGGTCTTCTACCCTTCTGTTTATGACCGGCCTGTGGATCAAATTCAAGAAGAATGATGTCACCTTGCTCCGGTATATATCCCATTAAAACACCTCTTTACCCGCCGGCTTTCCAGTATCCCATTCACTGCACTGATAGTCCCCTTGATATTCAGCGATTCTTTCTTCTAACTTTTTATGCTTTTTAACAGGAATGATGATCACGTTACCATCTTGAACCTTTATTTCCACCTTGTCATTTTCACGTAGTTCTGCCATTTCAAGAATGGATTTTGGCAATCTAACCGCCTGGCTGTTCCCCCATTTTTGAATTGATGTATACATGTTCATCACCTCTTACTTATAGTATATACCACGTATCTACAGTTGTCAAGGATTAATGTTATCAGTTAAATAAAGCAATTAAATTAAATGGTAAACTTGCTTATTTAGATGCTATGATAAAAATCAAGCTTTATTGTGGATAACTAAAAAGGCACAAAGATACCCTCTCCAACAAAATGGCATAATATGTCAGCAAACAACCTGAGGACCCTTCTAATCAGTTGTTCTGGCTTAAGTTAGCCATTGTTAGCAGGGCTCTTTTTAACCCCTTACCAGAAATTCCATACTGGCAAAATGCGGTTTTCTAACCAAGATGCCTAATTCGGATTTGGAAAGGGGCGCTCAAGGCAAAAGAGTTGAGCCATTCTAAATACGGGTTTTTGGTTATCCCCCAGTTTACATCGGCCAAAAGGCAGTTAGGGATGGTGCCCACGGCGTTATCACCGGGTAAAAAGAAGCTCTTCTTTCTTTAATGCACAGCGCAGCTTTTTCAGGTTCTCTACCACAACAGAGGTATTGTTTAAATTGCCTTTAATAACGTCAGCACGCAGGGGAACACCGGACTCTTTTTCGACATTTAAGGCCATCTTGATCTGCTTTAAGTCCGATTTCTCCCCGTAACCGAACCGGGTAATCTCTGCTTCATCATAGTCACCCTCAAAATAGATGGAGGTGGTGTCCCAGAGAATCTCTTCCGGATTTAGCCCGAATTCCCGAATCACATGCAGGGCCAGCTGTGTCTCGATCTGCTCCAAATACTGCTCCAGGTCATCAAGGGCCCTGCCGAGCCTGTCGTCATTAAGATTATCCGGCTCTACTGCAAATAGTTCTTTGATGCCGCATATATCTGCCCAGTACTCGATATCTTTCAGATATCTTTTATCGCTAAAATTAAGGAAAAAAGCCCGAATGTCCGGATTATGATCGGCGGGGCACCTGTAACGGAAGAGATTGCAGAAAAATTTGGTGCCGATGGTTTTGCCGAAGATGCAAGTAACGCTTTGAAAGATGCTATTAAAATGTTAAGCGCTTTAAAAAAGATTAAGCAAGAACCGAATACGGCATAACAAGTACAGAGCCTCTCGGGCAAATCTTTAGGTTGCGTTTTGAGGGATAAATAGAAATAGAGCTCTGCCGAATTATTAAAGACAGGGCTCTATTATTACATTCTCGTTTTTTTACGAAGAATAGCTTCCATAAAGGGTAGCCGCTTTTATTATGGCGTGAAGATTAACTGGGGGAGTTAGCGGTGGAAGGGCACAGGCCGGCATCAGTATGAAGCCACCCGGCCAATATTTCATCGCATCTAAAATACCGGCACACTCATTCATTATCTCATCCGGTGACCCCGCATGAATTAAGGAAGTAGATATATTTCCGCCGATAATATATTCTTCACCTAAAGAAGAAGCAGTAATTTTAAGGTCCATTTCATCCCCAATCGAAAAAACAGTGCGTGGTGCCAGCGGGATTTCCTTAGCCCAACAGGACAAATTCCTTGTATGATCACCACAGAGGTGAATTAGCCACCTTTTAACTCCTTTTTGCAATAAATATTCGTGTATCTCCTTAACAAAGGGAAGTGAAAATTTCTTAAAAATGCTCGGGGCAACAACCGTGTGGCTTTCCCACGGATATGTTGCAAAAGCAGCACAGTTTTCTGCGCCAAACCTTTTAATAAAAGTGTCTGCTATTGCCAGCAGATAATCGGTTGCCAGGCGCAGGACGTGGTGTATCAATTTTTGATTTTTGATTAAGCTTTTTAGTAATAAGTCTGCCCCGAGGATGGATCCGGCAAGGCCCATGGGGGAACCTGCTGGAAGGGTTGCCGGAGCACCTTTTTCTCTTGCCAGCGATGCAAAGGAGAGCATTCTGCTTGCCGCCGGAGCGGTTTCCACATCGGGGACTTTCAATTTATAGGCATCCTCAGGACTCTGCACCGGACGCCTGTCCAGGAGGGGCAGGGCATAAGGGGGAGAAGAAGGAAACCGCAATTCTCCGCCAAAATCCCAACCGCCCCACTCTGGAATCGAATAAACGGGGTTTCCATCATACCCATGAAGCTCTGCAGCCCACAGCTGAGCGTGAAAAGCCTTATCCGGTTCCAGGTAAAATTCGGCCAGCGGCATTCCAGATACTACGGCTGCGTATGCTCCCGCCGAGGGGATAACAGGAACCCTGTCCGGTAATCTCTTTTCAGCCAGTGCCTTTATCCGCTGGACAGATGAAACGTTGCCAACAATATAGTCTGTATTTTTACTTGTATTTTTCATAGGCTTTTTGTAAGAAAGAATCATCTACCACATTATCCTTTGAAACCGGAGCATTAATTAACCCTATTTCGAGAGCCAACTTTTCTACAGTATCATGCCCCCCCTGCGTAAAAAAGCCATTGGCAGAAAGGGTCTGTCTTGTACGGGCTATCGTTTTAAGTAAAATCTCTTCATCCAAATGGTGAAAAACAGGTTTAATAACCTCAGCAATTTTCTCATCACTTTGCTCGTTTTGCCATAATATTGCTCTTGCAACGGCGTTAACAAATTGTTGTACAGTTTCAGGTTCATTTTCAATCAAATCATCGGTTACCTGAAGAACAAATAGTGGGTATTCATTAGAACCCAACACCTCCAAATGCTGTGCAGGGTCAGTCATGTCAACAAGCAGGTTATAGCCGCGTCGTTGGAGTTCAACGTGATTGCTGCCACTGGTATATAAACCTTCTACCTCTCCCTTTTCCATAGCCGGCACGTGAGCTGGAGATAGCAGGTTAATATATTGAACATCTTTTTCAGGATCCAAACCTCCATACTTGATTACTGCCTTGGTAAAGGCGCGTGTTGAAGCACCTTCCATTCCTCCACCAACTACACTGCCTTTTAAATCTGCAATAGAATTAATATGCCTGGCGCCGAAAAAAGACCAGGGATTTCTGTCAGTTGTTGCTATGAGCATTTTGGTTCCTTTTCCCTGCTCATGAGTCTTTAGCACTTGGTCGTATCCTGTCAAGGCAAAATGGGAATCTCCGGCGATAAGTGCAGCAATTACTAGAGGCCCGCTGTCAAAGTTTACAAAGCTTACCTTTAACCCCTCTTCTTCATAATAACCCAATTGGTCTGCCAAGTAGATTGGCAGCCATGAATCCCCATATACCGGTTGGGAAACGATTATTTCCTTCAAAGATCCGCTTTGACCAGCTTGGGGAGTATTACTTGAACCACCACAACCAACAGTAAAAAAAAGCAACATAAAACATAAAAAACAACCAACCAAGACTTTTTTCATTTGCATCTTACACCTCTCTTATAAAACGTTATGAACCCTGTGGCCTCCACCGTAAAACATTTTTTTCCAGCAGTTTTACTCCCTCATTTAAAAACATCATTAAAAATGTCATCACAAGAATTGTGGAGAAAACACGCGTGATGTTGTACATATGTCCTGCGTACTGCACTATATATCCTAATCCGGCCGTTGAACCCATAAATTCACCTATGATTGCTCCCAGAAAAGCCAGTCCCACTGCTGCGCGAAATCCGGTTAGAATCCAGGGAAGACTGGAAGGGAGCAGCACCTTTGTCGTAATGTGAAATTGACTGGCTCCCATCAGCCTTACAGCGTTAATGAGTCTCGGCTCAACACTTTTGAATCCGCCATATGCATTAAAATACATAATAAAAAAGACAGCAATTAAAGCCAGGAATATTTTCGATTTTATTCCTAACCCAAACCACAAAATAAATAAAGGACCCAGGGCTATTTTAGGTATACCATGGAGAGCTACTATGATCGGGTCAAATATTCTTTCGGCAAATTTATACTTTACCAGAAAAAATGCTGCAGCTATGCCCAGTAGGGAACCAAGGCCCAGGCCGATAAAGGTCGCCTGAAGGGTAACCTTCATATGTGGAAAGATTTCACCGGAAAAAAATAAGGTTACGAAATCCTTAATTATTACAGTAGGTTGGCTTAGAAAAAAAGTGTCTACTAATCCATTCCGGGCACTAATCTCCCAAATTGACAGCACAATTAGAAGTAAAAAAATTCTCCAGAGGTTTATCATTATTGATTGTTTGTTAATTATGTGCATTAGTTTATTCTCCCGACTTTTGAACCTCTTCTTTTAAATCATACCAGATACGTTTGTGGATCTTGATAAACTTTGGATCAAAGCGTATATCAAGGGGAGAACGGGGGCGGGGCAAGGGGATGGGATACTCCGATTTGATCGTGGCCGGGCGTGCTGTCATAATGATAACCCGGTCAGCCAGGGTAATGGCTTCTCCCAGATCATGGGTAACGAAAATAATGGTTTTGCGTGTTTTCTGCCATAAAGAAAGAATATAGTCCTGCAACATTTCCCGTGTAAAAACATCAAGAGCTCCAAAGGGCTCGTCCATAAATATCACTTCAGGTTCTACGGCAAGAATTCTGATTATGTCTACTCTCTTTTTCATTCCTCCTGACAACTCATAAGGATAACTCTTTTCAAAACCGTTCAAATCCGCCTGTTTTATTAATTTTAGGGCGATGTTCTTGCGCTCTTTTTTTGGGACGTCACGTAATTCCAGCCCCAGTTCAACATTAGCGATTGCTGTCCGCCACGGCAGTAGAGAATCAGTTTGTGAAATATACCCAATGCGGGTTGTTATATCCTTAAGCAGTTCACCGTCAAGGAGTATTTGTCCCTGCGTGGGTTTAAGCAAGCCCGACATAATATTTAAAAGAGTGCTTTTTCCACAACCACTTGGACCCACGATAGCCAGGAACTCGTGCTCTTCTACAGAAATGTTTATATTTCTTAAAACCTCAACCGTTTTATCTTTTGCAGCATTGAATGAGTGGCTCAGGTTTTGTACTAAAAATTTATTTTTACCGGTGTTTCTGTCTTGAATACTCAGTATCTGTTCGGGTGTTGACACGGCTACCATATCAAAGCTCTCCTTTTAATGATGATTAATAGCCATCACGTTTTACTTATGCGGGCTAGAAGAGCCCTGTCCCCTGGAAACCCTGTGATGGGATCGAGTTTTTCGTTGTTTGTAAGAAGATTGGCGTTGGCTTCTTCCCATCCATGGGGTATAAAAATAA
>JAGVAS010000164.1 GCA_020060185.1 Desulfovibrio sp.
AAAAATTAAGATTATTGGGTGCGGTAATCTTTTAGCCTACGATGAGGGGGTAGGTATTCATATCGTCAGGCGTTTAAAAAACGAAATTTTACCGGAGAACGTCGAGGTTAAGGAGCTACGCACCCCGGGGCAGATGATGATGGAGTTACTGGCTGATACTGATAAACTGATTATTATTGATGCCTGCCCCGGCAAGTGCCTGCCCGGCGCTGTTCACCGTTATACAGATCAGGATGGGAGCCTCAAGGAATTACTTTCCAATACTATTCATGCCCTTAACTTTTACACTATTTTTGAGTTGAGGGAAAAGGTATCTCCTAACAGGTTGCCCAGAGAAGTAGTTATTATCGGGGTGGAGATAGAAGAGCGGCATAAATTTTGTGTAGGACTGAGCAAAACAGTTTTTGCCAGTATAGATGAAGTTGTTAAAACTGTTTTGGATGAACTCTATTAGTTTGAAAATAGCGCCGCGTTTGCTGGTGGCGGAGTTCCGGGTTGCTCGGCAAGTTCTACGATGGCCGGAAAGTTACCGTTGCTTTAGGCAAGTTCAACTCATATTGAGGTAGCGCTCGCCGCTTAAGGAGGCGTCCGACAACTCGCTTCGCTCAAACAGTCGGCCGCCTTAACCTCCGCTCCTCGCGCTTTTTAATTTAAGAACTTGCTGATTAAAACAACGGTAACATTTCCGCCCAAGGTGGGAAAAAGCGTACCAGCTTAAGTTCGCTGTTTGGCATCCATGCCAGCTGGGTCGTCTCCAGCTCTTGCTTCGCAGTGAACTTGTCTCTTCGCTTCACAAGTCACTCCGCCAACAGCAAAACGCTGCGTCTGCGGAACAACAGCGGGATCTAAAGCTGGTTATTTCATCCATTGTTGTGACCTGCAGGGCCATGGGGGTATGAAAATAGGATATAATAATCTTAGAAAGAGCGGTGAATTTGATGAAATTTGGTATACATATGCCCCAAAAAGGGGGTTTTGCAAGGAATATAAAGCGCGCTGCAGAGATTGGTTGCCAGTCTTTGCAGCTTTTTATAGGGAATCCTACCGGATGGAATCCCCCACGGCTGGAACCTGAAGAGGCTGAAAAGCGCCGCCAGCTCTTGCAGCAACATGGCATTTACCCCCTGGTAGTTCATACAGCATACCTGGTAAACCTTGCTGCTAAAAAAGAAGAATTTTATCATAAATCACGCAAGCTGTTGCAGCAAACTATGCAGAATGCGCGTTGCCTGGGTTCTCCTTATGTGGTTATGCATATGGGGAGCCACGGAGGCAAGGGATATAAGGAAGGAATGGATCTGTTCATTTCCACTCTTGAAGAGGAGATACCTAATTGGCCTTCGGGGGTAGAACTCCTCCTTGAAAATACGGCAGGAGGTGGGACTTCCCTGGGGGGAACTTTTATTTCTATCGGTAACATTTTGAAAGCCCTGGGTAAGGAGGCTCCTTTGGGGGTATGCCTGGATACTGCGCATGCCTGGGCTGCCGGCTATGATATTTCAACTCCGGAAGGCCTGGAAAAAGCAATGGAAGAGCTCTGTGAACACGTGGGAATGGAAAAGGTAAAGGTGATTCATGCGAACGATACCGGTACACCCCGGGGCTCCCACCGGGACCGTCATTCGCACCTTGGAGAAGGGTTTATTGGCACTGAAGGGTTTAAAGCTTTTTTTCGTTACCCGTGGCCGGAAGATATCCCTGTCATACTGGAAACTCCTGAAATGGGGAGCCACTGGGATGCCATAAACATGGCCAAGTTGCGTTTTTATGCCGGGGAACAAGAGCTTAAAAGGGGAGGGGAATATGCCTAAAAAAAAAGTAATCTTTGTATGCCAGCAATGCGGGTATGAAGCACATAAATGGATGGGTCGCTGCCCAAACTGCCAGAGCTGGAGCACCATGCTGGAGGAAAGCTTTCCTGAGGTAGTTCCAGAAAACATGTCCAGGTTAGGAGAAGCGGGAGACCTTAAACGGTTAGATGAAATTGAATCATTGGATGAAGAGCGTTATTTAACAGGAATTATGGAATTGGACAGGGTTTTAGGGGGGGGCGCAGTTGCCGGTACTGTTATCCTTGTTGGGGGCGACCCCGGTATAGGAAAATCCACCCTGCTGCTGCAGGCTGCACTTGGACTTGCTTCCCGGGGCAGCAAGGTTCTCTATGTTTCGGGAGAGGAATCTCCTGGCCAGGTCAAGATGCGAGCCAAAAGACTATGTTCCTACCAGGCACCCCTTATGGTCCTGGCGGAAACGGAATACAATCGTATTGCTTCCCATATTGTGAAATATAATCCCCAGGTTGTAATTATAGATTCTATTCAGACCATTATGAAAGGTGAACTGGGTAATGTGCCAGGCAGTGTCGTCCAGGTAAGAGAGATAACAGCATCCCTTGTTCAGCTGGCCAAAAGTAAACAGATTATTTTTTTTATAGTCGGCCATGTTACCAAAGAAGGAATTCTTGCCGGCCCCCGCTTGTTAGAGCACATGGTGGACTGTGTGCTGTATTTTGAGGGAGAACGTTACCAGAATTTCCGCATTTTACGCAGTGTAAAGAATCGTTTTGGTGCTACCAATGAAATCGGAATTTTTACTATGGAATCCTGTGGACTGCAGGAAGTCCAAAACCCGTCGGCGCTTTTTCTTAACCAGCGACCTGCCAGTGTGGCCGGTTCAGTAGTAGTTCCCTCCATGGAAGGAAGTCGTCCCTTGCTGGTCGAAATCCAGGGGCTGGTAACGCCCTCCTATTTTGGCGGCACACCCCGGCGTACCTCGACCGGCCTTGATTTTAACCGCGTGGCAATTATCATTGCTGTACTGGAAAAGAGAGCCGGGTTGCAATTATATAACTGTGATATCTTTATCAATGTAGTTGGTGGCGTTAAAATCATGGAACCGGCAGCTGATCTTGGGGCAGCACTCAGTATTGCTTCCAGTTTCATGGACAAGCCTGTTCAGACCAAAGTTATGATGGTGGGTGAAATCGGTTTAACAGGAGAAGTACGTCCCGTTAACCGCATGGAAGAACGGTTAAGGGAAGGAGCAAAGATGGGCTTTAACCGTTGTATTTTACCACGGGGTAACATCAGCAGCACTTTTATTACCAGCATGAAAGAGTTAGAAAAGAACCTGGAAATGATAGGTGTGTCTACCCTCGCACAGGCCCTGAATCTGGCTTTTAACTGATAATTTCTTAAATGACGATATCTGACTATGATCAGGAGAGGTGAAAAAATCCCAGGGCGTTAAGCCTTTCATATTCCTTCTTAATAATATCTTCCAGCTTAAAATTTAGAAGGTGACATAAAGCAGATAAGTAAAAAAGCTGGTTTCCAATTTCTTCCTCAATTATTTCCCTGCAGTTCTCACAAAGAGAACCTTCAATATGGGAATCCATATATTTCCGGCATTCTTCAAGAGAGATTTCAGCAGGAAGTTGCTGCTTCCGTGCGTTGATAGAGATGCATCCACATCCGGTTACTGCTTTGGTAATTGCTCTATTAACACGTGTTGCGGATTCCGTATGTTTGGAGAGACTGTCCAATATACTGCGGTGTTTGAGAAGCAGCTCTGAGACTTTATCCTGAAACAAACAGACAACCTCATTATTCCTGGTTTTCATGATTTTATGTCACCTCTTTTTCTTATATAACCCTATTATACTTGTTGGTTTAAAACCTTGTCAACTTTAAGGAAATGAAGGGTGCACTTTAAAATTTGAGGTACTAAAAATTGGAAATAATGGAAAATATCTCTTATGCTGTCCTTCGCAAGCTTTTCCAGTACTCGTCCCAGCGAT
>JAGVAS010000029.1 GCA_020060185.1 Desulfovibrio sp.
AAAAAGAAGAGAACAGGAATCACATTTACCCTGAAGCTCTTCTATTGTTATTTCAAAAGCGGCGCCATCCAAAATAGTCCCTTTACATAAATGTTCCAGGGCAAATTCGATCGCCCGTGAACTGGCTGAAGACATCTCCCCAATAATTAAACTGATACGATTGATTTTTTGCAATCCCCGTTTACTGGCATCGTCCCTGATTATTTCCATCAATGATGAAACAAGAGATAATTCATGCATCTTTTATATAACGGTAAATTTCCTCCTTCACTTTTTTTTCGATTTCACCAAGTTTAAATTTAAGCTGTTCGCTAAGTCCATTTTCAAAAGATATTTGCCCTATTTGAATACCAAAAATTCTTATCCTGGGAGGTAGTTTACCCAGGGCCTTGGCAAAATGAAGAAGCTCTAAAAGGCCGGATTGGTGAACGGACATTTTCTGCTCCAATCCAAACGCTGTCAGCTCTTCTAAACAAAAAAATAAAACATCCCCGGGCTCAGTATCTGTATCTACAGCGTCAATTATGATTAAATCTGTGTAATCCTCAAATAAATAAAGTAAACCTATTCCGATAGTCCCTCCGTCAATTATATCTACATTCTGTTCGTGCAAATTTTGGCTAAGACTTTCGGCTATAATTGAACCAATACCGTCATCACCGCAGAAAATGTTGCCCAGGCCCAAAACCAGAACTTTTTTATTTTCCTTGGTTACTACACCTGTCAATCACTTTCCCCCTTACCTTTATGCTATATTTGGTAGAACGGCCGCCCCGCAGAATGGAGGCGGCCTAAAGAAAACTAAATTGCCGGTTGAATAGATATGACTCTGTCTCCTTTGGGATGCACCATGTGAATGGCGCAAGCCAGGCAAGGATCAAAAGAACGGATGATACGCACCACATTAAGGGGGTTATCGGGATCGGGAACAGGAGCGCCGATCAGGGATTGTTCAATCGGTCCTAACTGGCCGTTTTCATCTTTTGGAGAAGCGTTCCATGTTGTTGGGACGATCATTTGATATTGACTGGTTTTCTTTTCCGAAATGTTAATCCAGTGCCCCAGTGCTCCACGCGGTGCTTCGTTAAGCCCCGCACCGCTACCTTCATCAGGGGGTTCCCAGTGTGCCGTGTCATGAATTCTGGCATTGCCTTCGGAACCGTAAACTCCGGTTTCCCAAAGTAACTTAACCAGTTCATCGACCCATCCGGTAATAACATCTGCCATAACCAAAGTATCCATGGCCCTGGCGGCATGTCTCATTACTGCACCGGGACGCCTGATATTATATTTTTGCATTAATTCCATGAAAGGAGGGTACCTCATTACCAGCAATCTGGCTAAGGGGCCTACTTCCATGGGCTTACCCTGGTAACGAGGAGCCTTGACAAAAGTATATCCCTTCTCCTTATCCAGATCCACCTCTGTCATTCTCTGTGAAGGATGACCGGGAACCGCTTCGTCCTTATACCAGGAGAAGTTTACAACTTCCGAAATATCCTGTGGATTAAAAAGTTTGACATCTTCAAAATTGTTATCAAATATTACACCGCTGGGAAAAAGAAAATTATTGCCGCTGTTATCCAGGGGATAACCCCCATAGCTTAAATAGTGTCCTGCAGTAGCTCCTACAGATGCTGTTTCCAGAGGAAGCAGAGGTCCTGTGGCCAGCAAAAAGGCATCAGGGACATAGACGTTCCTTACAAAAGAAATAACCTCTTTTAAAATGTGCCTGAACTCCTCTACCTGTTCCAGCGTGGGAAAACAGGTGACACCGCCCACGATCATGCTGGAATGATGCGGCTGCTTTCCGGCAAAAATAGCTGACATTTTTCTTCCCTTGGCCTGAATCTCCAAAGCGCGAAGGTAGTTGAAAACGAGCTGTGTGACAAGGCCGGGGTCACGGACACAAAAATCATCAGGAGTATAGGACGGCAGGACAGGGTAAAGATCCCCCGCTTCGGCCAGCGCTTTAATTTTCTCTTTAACGGCTACCAACTCAGGAACATTTCCGTCATATTTAAGAACAGCAGTAGGATCAATGTAATCCAGTGCAGTAAGATGATAAAAATGTAAAACATGATCGTGTAACCAGAGAGCCCCCATCATCAGGTTCCTGATAACTCTGCCCATCTCAGGAACGGTAGCACCATGGGCCTGCTCTACAGCCATACAGGATGCCCAGCCATGGACACCGGCACATACTCCACAAACCCTTTCCGTAACATAGGGAACGTCCCTGGGATCCTTACCTATGACAATCTGCTCCAATCCCCGAAACATTGTGCCGATACAGCGAGCATCGACAACTACCCCATTTTCCACTTCTACTTCTACTTTTAAATGACCCTCTATCCTGGTTACAGGGTCGACAACTATTTTTTTAGCCATCCTTTGCCTCTCCTTTTCCCGAATTGTTTAAAGCTTGAAGTGCTTTATAGCCGCCAACCACAGCGGCTGTCATTCCAGCACCTACTGCTACAGAACGAGCATCGTAACCCTCTTTTCTACCACCACCCTTACTTGCAGCTTCCTTAGGCTCCTCTTTTGCCGTCAGGTCAAAAAGTGGAACATAAAGAGGGGTAAAGCTTTCATAGAATTGAGGCTGGACACAACCGGCACAGGGGGAACCGGCCCTGATACAGTAATTGACACCATCGTTCCACCAGCTGCGATTACAATCGGAAAAGGTTACAGGACCTTTACAGCCGACTTTAAAGAGACACCAGTTTGCTGTAGACGGATCGTTCCAGTCCACAAGAAACTGGCCCTTTTCAAAATGTGAAACACGTGGACAGGTATCATGTATATTATGATTTCCAAAATAGGCCAGAGGCCTTTTGTCGTTATCCAAAGGCGGCAGTTCATTAAAACTTAAGTAATACAGTAAGGTCCCTACAAGCCAATCTGGCTTAAAGGGGCAACCAGGGATATTAATAACAGGCTTTTCCGTTATAATTTCAGAAACGCCCTTGGCTCCGGTTATACCTGCTTTGGGAATGCCTCCATAGGCGGAACAGCTCCCTACCGCTACGACTGCTGCAGCATTTTTTGCCGTTTTTACCACAAGTTCTTCAAAGGGCATTCCTTCTACCACACAATAACGGGGATCCGCTGTAGGAATGGAGCCTTCTATTACCAGCAGGTAATTTCCTTCATCCATTGTTTTATGGAGAATATCTACGCCTAAATAACCTGCCGCGTTCATAACAGTAGTGTTAAACCTCATAGAAACCATATCCAGTAATATTTCAGCAGGGCCGGGGTTTAACGATGATAACAGGGAACAACTGCAGCCGGTACAACCTTGCCCTTGAAGCCAGATAACAGGTTTTTTCTTTACAGCTTCAGATGCAGCCTCAGCCAAAACACTACCATAAGAGCTCTCCAGGCCAAGAAGCGCGGCTGTAACCGCACAAAACTTTAAAAATGTTCGCCTTGATATTCCCCTCATTTCTAATTTCAAGATGTTTAATTCTTTTTCATCAGCATAATTATTCATTCACTATCCTCCCCCAGAATTTCTCATAGCTTGTACCACCATACCTAATTGTAAAAATGCCCTTACAATAGAATGCTAAATATTTTTTAAATTAACAAAAACCCCCCCTTCCATAATTTTAACCTGTATTGACTCCAGACATATATTATGTTCCCCCTTCATCAGGCAATGGCCTGTAAAGGAGTTATATAACCGGTAACATCGTGGGCAAAAAAGATGGTTTGCGGGCAGCTGATGTTGAAGAAAAGCATTATCTTTCGGGCATAAAGCTTTAAAAGATAGTTTGCCTTCGCCTTGAAGAAAGAGCCATTTTCCATTTAATATAATCATTCTGGGCAATGAACGCACCTCACTGCTGTCTAAAGCTTTTACCCACTTTTCACCAATTTGGTTCCTTTCAAAAAAAGAATCCAGGTACTTATAACCTGTTTTGGAAACAGAACCTGCCAAAAATTTAAAGAAGTCTTTTCTTTCCATCTTCTCTTCAGGCATTGACGTTATTACCCCTAACTGTTATACTCTCTTAACCTTTTAAAAACAAAAAAGATATAGGGTTATTCCAATAGTTTATATCCATTAAATTTGATTATATCATCTATATCAAATATCGTAAAGCCCTATTTATGTTATCTAAATCCCTTACTTCAGTTTAAACATTCTTTCGAATTACCCTACACCTAAACAGGTATTTAAAAGGGCTCAAGCTTATTTTATACTGGATTTAAAAAAATCCCTCTTATGGGGAAGGAAATCAGAAATATTCTTCTTATTAAGGCCTAAAATGAAGGTTTATAAATTATAAAAGCTGCTGAGGATTACTACTTTTCCCCTTCCTTGTTTAGAAGACCTTTTTGAATAGCATACTTAACGAGATCGGAACGATAATTCATATTTAGTTTTTCTCTAATTCGCGCCTTATGGCTTTCGATAGTTTTGATGCTCACCACTAACCGATCCGCAATTTGTTTGTTGGTATAACCGAGAGCCACGAGCTTTAAAACTTCTTTCTCCCTGTTGCTCAATATTTCTTCATCTCCGCGATATTCCTGTACATCCTTTCTATTATTGTGGAAGAGACTTCTCAATACAGCCCTTGTCAAGGAAGGATCTAAGAATACCTCGTCACGGTTTACGGCCCTTATAGCAGTAATCAATTCGATATCAGCCGCTTTTTTTAATATATAACCATCACCGCCCCCTTCCAGCACTTTATGAAGGTAACCCTCATCATCATGCATGGTTAATACCAAAACTTTAATATACGGGTCAATTGTTTTTAATTCTGGAAGTATATCGAGTCCGTTAATATCGTCAAGGGACAGGTCAAGTAAAATTACCCTCGGTTTTAACTCAGCAGCCATTTTCAGTGCTTCCATACCGCTGCCCGTTTCTCCTATTATTTCCATATCTTTTTGGGAATCAAGTAATAGCTTTAAACCCGTTCGCAAAACTGCATGATCGTCAACAAGTAAAATACTTATCTTGTCCATCTTTTCTCCGTATCTCCTCCTGTTTAGCTATGTAAATTATACAGTATTTAATCTTAACTGACAACCAACATATATTTGGTATAAAAAAAGAGGGGAAGCGCTTCCCCTCTTTAGAGTTATCCTTTCACTAAAGATTTCAACATATTTATACTTGCTACTCTTTTCCTTCTTTTTCCTTCCTGATTTCTTCTTTACGCATTTGTAACCAGCCGGAAAGGGCGCCGGCCGCCAGGCCAACCGTGGCCAGAGTTCTGACAGGACCGAGAGCTACCTTCCAGAAGTAAGTGTCGGCAAGAGATACTTTCGGTTCCGCAGGCAAGCCGTACTTGTCGGGAGTGTCAGCTAAGACATAAACCACTCCTAAACCACCGAGCTCATCCTTGCCGTAAACACGGGCATTTGCGTAACCATTATTTTTCAGTTCAGTTACTCTGGCTTCTGCTTCGGCAATTTTATCATTTGCATCCCCGAAAGAGATTGCCCCTGTAGGACAGGCCTTAGCACATGCAGTTACCATCCCGTTGCTGATCCGATCAGAACAAAGAGTGCATTTAAACATCTTATTGCTTATTCTCGGCACACTAAAGGGGCAAACGCCCTTGCAGGCACCACAACCGATACAAACACTCCGGTCAACCTGTACCGCACCCAGGCTATTCTTGGATATGGCTTTTACCGGGCAAATATTCATACAGGCCGGCTCTGAACAATGCATGCAGGAGAAGAAGGCGAAGTAAAACTTAACTTTATCACTATCATCATACTCATTGAATCTTACACGGCTCCAGGTATCAGGAAAAAGATCAGGAGGGCTCTCATAGGAACCGCTAAATTCCGTCGGTGTAGCCGGCAGCTGGTTCCAGTTCTTACAGGAGACCTGGCAACCTTTGCAGCCTACACATTTAGTAACATCAATAAGCCTAACTTTGGTTGTCATTTATCCCACCCTCCTTATATTGCACAGGAATGCCTTGTATTCAGGTATGGTTGTATTCGCATCACCTATGGAAGGAATCAGGTCGTTTGCCGACGCACCTTTGGAGAGGCCCATGAAGCCCCAGTGGAAGAACATACCGACAATTTCCTTCTCTTCACCGTTGACTTTAAGAGGCTTTAAGCGCGGGGTTACGGCAACTTTACATTCCATTTGAGCACGTTTGCTTTCCACAATTACTTTGTCGCCGCTTTTTACCCCTATTTTTCCGGCGAGAGAGGGACTGATCTCCACAAACATCTCCGGCATAACCTCGTTAAGCCAGGGCATATTACGGGTCATTATACCAGACTGGTAGTGCTCGGTAAGGCGATACGAGGTAGCAATATATGGAAATTCTGAACTGCCCACTTCGGCATTATCCCCCGGATACCACACCTTGCTGACCGGGTTAAACTGTATCTTGGACATTTTATTGGCAACCGGGCTCTCCCATGGCTCGTAATGCTCGGGGAAGGGGCCTTCGGCCATACTTGAAGAGAATAACCTGGCCTGCAGTTCGGGAGTCATAATAAACGGTTTTTGGGCGGTATCTGCAGGCGGAACAGTGGCGTTGAAGTCGGGCACATCGTTGCGCTTCCACTCGCTGCCATCCCACCATAAAACCGGCAATTCGGGGTTCCAGGGTTTGCCTTCAGGATCACAGGAGCAACGGTTGTAAACAATACGCCTGTTTACCGGCCAGGCAAAAGCCCACTTGGAATTGCTGCCGATTCCCTCGGTTTCTTTTTCACGGCGCTTGCAGGGCGGGTCGCTTTCGTTGTTGTAATAGCCGGCATAGATCCAGCTGCCGCAGGAGGTGGAGCCGTCATCAGCCAGTTTGGTAAAGTTTTCTACCAGTGCGCCTGCTGCATCGTAACCGTTAATCTCCATAGCCACTTTGACAGCATCAGCATCATCACCGTAGTCCCAAACCATATCTAAAATGGGATCGGGGAACTTACCACCGGCTTCGTAAGCTTTGCGTACTGCTTTAAACAGCCTGTCAACAATCCACAGGTCGGGTTTAGCATCTCCAAGCGGTTCCTGGGCTTTGTAGCGCCACTGGATCCAGCGTCCGCTGTTGGTAATGGTACCATCTTTTTCGAAATGCAGGGCGGCAGGTAAAAGAAATACTTCGGTATCAATTTCTTCCGGATTCTCGCCAGGTGCCTTCCAGAAAGCGGCTGTTTCGTTTTCAAAGATGTCTGCCACAACCAGCCAGTCGAGTTTCTTGGCATATTCGCGCTTCCGGTAGGCAGTAGGGCCTCCCACCGCCGGGTTGTCAGCAAAACAGAACATACCTTTTATTTCACCCTGAGCCATGTACTTGTACATGGCCACGTGAGAACGGTCTTTATCAAGTTTGGGCAGGTAGTCAAAGCAGAAGTCGTTATCGGAGGTAGCCTTATTACCATACCAGGCCTTTAACATGCTTACAAGGAACTTGGGCCTGTTGGTCCAGTAACCACTCTTGGGAGTGGTAGCATTGTAACCGGCAAAATCTTTTTCCGCATCTTTGGGCATGGGCATGTAACCGGTTAAAATATGGTAAAGCTGCCCTACATCACAGGCACCCTGGACGTTGGACTGGCCGCGCTGGGCATTTACCCCGCCGCCGGCGATACCTATATTGCCTAATAAAAGCTGCAGTATAGCAACGCTGCGGACGTTCTGGGAACCGTGTGTAAACTGGGTTACACCCATGGCATACAGAATGCTTCCGGCTTTACCTGCTTTACCTGTGCTGCAAAATAGCTCTGCCACTTCACGAAACTTATCTTCAGGACACCCAGTAATTTCAGATACTGTCTTGACGTCATAACGAGAATAATGCTTTTTCATGAGCTGGAAGACACAGTTGGGGTCCTGCAGCGTTTCATCTTTTAAAGTTTTTCCTTCAGCATCCGTCTGATAAGCCCAAGTGGCCTTGTCGTAAGTATACTGCCCATTTTCCGCAGCTTTTGATCCGGTAAAGAGCCCGTCATTAAAACCAAATCCAGGGTCAATCAGACTGGAAGCATTGGTATAGTTAAGGACATATTCTTTGTGATACAGCTCATTTTCCAGGGCATAATTGATTAAACCTGAAAGAAAAGCGATGTTTGTCCCCGGGCGAATCGGTGCATACAGATCGGCGACCGCAGCTGTCCTGGTAACACGCGGGTCTACAACTATTAATTTAGCACCTCTTTCTTCACGGGCTTTCTGGATCCATTTCATGGAAATGGGGTGGTTTTCCGCAGTATTTCCACCAAAGTTCATGATAACATCAGAATTCTTGTAATCTATCCAGTGGTTGGTCATTACACCCCTGCCAAATGTGTTGCCAAGACCGGCAACGGTGGAGGAGTGTCAAAGACGAGCACAATGGTCTACATTTGTAATACCAAGGCTCCGGCAAAATTTTTGAAAGAGATAATTTTCTTCGTTGTTGCACATAGCGCTGCCCAGCCAGGCAAGGGCAGTGCACCTGTTAACTGTTACACCGTCTTTGTTTTTTTCCTGGAAGTATTCGTCCCTGGTCTTCTTAACGCGTTCGGCTATTGTTGTCAAAGCCCAGTCCCAGTCTTTAACTTCCCAATCTTTGGACTTTGGCGCACGATAAAGAACCTTGGTCATACGTTGCGGGTTGGGGACGGCCTCGCCTTTTTCATTGTAAGTATAGTACATGTTAAACAATGCCGATCCCTTGCTGCAAAGCGCACCTTCGTTGATGGGGTGATCCGGGTCACCCTCAGTCGCAACTATTTTCCCATTTTCTGTGTAAACGAGAATGCCACAACCTACCCCGCAAATAGGACAGATAGCGGTAGTTGTTTCAGCATATTGAATTCTTAAATCTTCAACATCAACCGGTCCACCTGGCTCAGTAGTAGGTTGTTTGGGTGCACAACCGAGCTTTAAAGCTAAACTCCCGGTAATGGCTGCACCAGATATCCATAAAAAACTTCTACGGGAAATTTTCATAAAGATCTTTCACCTCACTTCAATATTTTAACAAGCTGGAATAATTTTTTTGACCCCTTTCTTAATTGGTTTATTAGTATTTCGGTTAAAAATAAACCTTAGCTTGCAGTACCCGACCTAGTTTAAAACAACTGCTCCTTTAGGGGGTTTATAACCTTCCCTTTTTGCCAGTTCATCTAAATAGCTTGTTGCAATTGCTTCTATGTCCAAAAGAACATCCTTTTCCATGATTTTACTATCGATTGTTTTCAGATACCTTTTACATTTCTCACAAACATGAACCTGGCGTGCCTTGTCACCTGTTACATAGAAAAAGCGTAACTTTTTTTGATCGCTGTTATTGCAATAAGGACACTCCATACGAGGATAAACCCACTCGGCGTGACAGAGCCAGCACTCCAAAACTCTTGCTCCATCTTCACTCCGGTGTTTGGCAATTACAGCTGTCTGACCGCATACAGGACAGTAACTCTGACGCCAGCTTGAAAAATCTACTTTTTCCCTAACCTCTTTCATGTTTGCACTGTAAAAAGGGCTTAAGCTCATAAAGATAACAAAAGCAATTATTTCACTGTTTAACTCTGTTTTCTTGTCAATTTCCTTTTCTTCAATAAAATATTCCAACTCCTGTTTGTTATATAGAGCGATTTTTTGTAAAAGTTCCTGGATATTTTCTTCATCCAATTCTTCAGCTTCGGAAAGCTTTAAAAGAGATTCAGGCGCTTCAGGACTTGCCTTTTTTATTGCTTTACAAATTGACCCGAGTATTTCCCTGAAAAGTTTGCTTTCGATCTCTAATTTTTGGTCGGACATGAGGAACTTTTTATTCCTGAAGTATTCTTTTAACTCTTTTTCTGAAAGAATTACAGAGGCTTTGATCTTGTCCAGGCAGTCTAGCTGTACGGCCAAAATTCCTTTATAAACCTCAAAAATCTGTGCAAGGTTTTTATTCTTTTCCAGATGAAATTCTACTTCCTTAGTGACTCTATCCATTGATGGTGGGTAATAATACTCCATGTTCTTTCACCTCCTCGTGCTGTGGAGCCGGGACGAGTTTATTTTCAACTTACTCTACTTCCTTTTCCCCCTCTACACATCACCTGCCTCATATCTATTTAAGTCAAAAAAAGCTATGAACATTGCTGGAAACATTATTTATAATTTTACTTTTTCCAGCTTCTCTATAATATACCAGCGAAGTTTTTTCTTCTGCCGGCCTGAAAAAATAATTTACATGTACAGAAAAAACCGCCCTATATAAGTTCTTAAATAGAGGAAAATCCCTTTTCTTTTTTTAAATATTAATAATTCTTCTTCTATATCTTTTTAGCAAAAGGATTTTTATCATCCATTGAAGCCTCTTTTATAGGGCCTTTCAAATTTTATTTCCTGGTTGTCTTAAAACATTACATAATCTTTTTAAGTTGCGCTAAATACCACTTTCACATTTAGGAAAACATTTGATTATATTTTTTTAACTGCTGCCTCATTTTTAGTTCCAGCTCCTTAAGCAAAACATTTCTTTTTTACCTAAACTTTATTTCTTTAATAAAATCTTCGATTAATAAATAATTTCTATTGAGATGATAATAATAACAAGTGATAGTAAATTATTATTTATTACAATAACATATTGCCATAAGTTAATATTATTTACTATCAGGAAAAATACTAAAAATAAAAACCCATAAGGGATAAGAACCCTTAATATTAGGGTTAATCCCTATATGAGTTTTAAATTAAATAGTCTAAATAATTACATTATTTAAACATTATATCCTTTTACCCTAATCTTAATCTAACCATATACCCAGGTATCCATATCCTTGTTGTAGGTTACTATCTCCTCTTCCGAAAAGAAAAGGGAAATTTCCCTCCCTGCACTCTCCAGAGAATCCGAACCGTGAATGATATTATTGCCGGTAAAGAGGCTATAATCCCCGCGAATAGTCCCTGGTAACGCTTCCTGGGGATCCGTGCTCCCCATCATTTTACGGGCTACCTGAACTGCTTGTTTCCCTTCCCAGATCATTGCTATTACCGGTCCGGAGGTAATAAAACTTACCAAATCATTAAAAAAAGGTTTGCCTTTATGCTCCCCATAGTGCTGATGTGCCATTTCCTTGCCTATTAAAAGCATTTTCATAGCTACCAGTTTTAAGCCTTTTTTTTCAAACCTGCTGATTATTTCACCGGCCAGGTTCCGCTGAATAGCATCCGGTTTTAGCATTACAAAGGTTTTTTCCATGTAGAGTACCCCTTTCTTAAGCAAATTTTATTTCATAAAAGAAAAGCTTCCCATTTTATTTCCAAAGATGAGAAGCTTAACTAAGGCTTAGTAAGTGAAAAGAGGACTGTTGTCTTCGATTATACGCTTTTCACCGGAACGCAAGTCTCGGATGTCCTTGGTTAAGGTAAAAATGTGGACATGTGTTAAACCGTCATAAAAGCGTAAATTGTTAATATTTCTTTCCTTAAGACATCCATCAATCATCAAAGGGGTAAAACTCAGGGCACTTGTCTCCTGGGAAGCGTGAATAAAACCCCACCTTGAATCGTAAGAAGGGATAAAAGCTCCATAGGAGTCAACATTTTTGAAAACAAGTTTTAAGGTATTATAAATTGCACCGTGGCACTCGAACAGCCTGGGATTTAAATTGCCGGCCTGCAGTGCTATACTTCCCCCATCTTTGATCCTCTGGGCTACCAACTGGTAAAATTCCTTTGTAAACAGCAAGTACGAAGGGCTGTTATCCAGGGGTTCCGTGAGATCAAGGAATATGATATCCCATTTATCGTCGTTTTCCTCGAGATATTTCCGGGCATCCATATAACATGTCTCTACTTTGGGATCATCAAAAGCCCCCTGGCTCCATTCCGGTAAATACCGTTTACAAATCTCGACTACTTCGCTGTCAATATCCACCATTAACAGTCTTTCCATGGAGGGATGTTTTAATATCTCCCTTAAAACAGCTCCCTCTCCTCCACCAACCACCATTACTTCCCTGGGAACCGGATGCATTACCATAGCTGGGTGTATTAACGCTTCGTGATAAATATATTCATCAAATTGAGCTGACTGGATTTTCCCGTCAACAATTAAACAACGACCAAAAAAGTCTGTTTCCACAATCTCTATACTCTGAAATGGAGTTTGACTACTATAAATATACCTTGCAATGCCATGCATGTGCGCTTGAGTGGGATGCGTATGCTCGATAAACCATTTCCAGATAAGAGATGTCAAGAATAGGCCCCCTTTTTATTACTAAACAGCAGATTTTTGCTGTGTATAGCTCACGTCTGCATCATTTAGTTCGAAAATGCCGCGTTTTATTTCCTTGGCCGCCATTCGTTCGGCAGTAAAGTGCTTCTTCAAATAGTAGCACGATACCCAGGGATCTACAGTAGTCCCACAAGTAAACACATCCACCGCAGCATAACCGAATTCGGGCCATGTGTGAATAGCCAGATGTGATTCGGATATTACTACAACGCCGCTTACTCCTTGGGGAGTAAACTCATGGAAGACAACTTCCCTAATTTCAGCTCCAGCCTCCAGGGCTGCATTAACCATTATTTCTTCGATTTGTGCCGTATTGTTTAATATATCCGGAGAACACCCATAAAATTCAGCTAGAACGTGACGGCCTAAAGCGCGCATTTTCAAAACCCCCTTTTTAATATTTTTTTAAAAGGTCAAATTAAATTTTAACAAATTAAGTGAAAAAGTCAATGATTACAAGAAATTTTTTTAAGAAAATATATGCTGATTCTGTATAACAGAGGCTAAAAGCATTTAATCGCTGAAAATAGGGGAAATTTGTGATTTAAATTTGCGTAAATACAATTTAACAAATAATAGCTTTATTTATATTTAGCCAGGTAACGTCTAATACTTCGGTCATAACTTTTCTCATCATCCTGATTAAAGTAGCAGGCCGGAAGTTCTTTTCTTAAGCGGTGGTAATGGAGGCATTCACAACAAAGCCCTTTCCTGCTACAAGGAGAATAAGAACAGTTACAAACCTCGCTAATATCGATTTTACTGTTGCCACAAGTATTGATCATTTTATATACCTCCTCCACAAGGGTAACCGGTTTTTTCCATAATTTCTTCCATTAAGACAATCCAAGGAGTTTCAATACATAAGGCCTTTCCCAACTCTGGATGTGCTGACCCTGTCTTCACCTTTTACTATCGCTACAATTAAATTTCCGCTTTTATCTACCAGGCAAATATTTTTAATAATATTTTCGGGAACCGTATTCAAAGCCGCCCTGGCAGCATCTTTTACTGAACGACAAGACTGGTTAAAAATTAAATGTTCTCCCTGAAGAGCATTTTCTCGCATAAAGTCCTTTATCTTTTGCTCAAACTTATTCAAAAAAATAACCCACTTTTAATATAAGTGCCTAACATTGTTTTTGCTTTAATTACTTTATTTTTTATTCAAAATCCTACTGCGCATGCCAAAGTTCATCTTTCCCGAACTAATTAAAAAAAATCATAACCGTTTTACATAGATCTTTTCTGATCATATCATATTTTTTGCCAAATCACAGGGGTTGTTGACTTTATGGTCTTATAATGGTAGAATATATAATGCTAACGGGGCGTGGCGCAGCTTGGTAGCGCGCTTGACTGGGGGTCAAGAGGTCGCTGGTTCAAATCCAGTCGCTCCGACCACGTAAACATCGGCATCCGCAAAAATGCCGTTAACCCAAAATATAACTAAAAACACCGTTTTGACACCCATTTGACACACTTCATTGCAGTACATTAATTTAGGCAACAAAAACCGGGAGCTGCAACTCCCGGCAAAGTCCTCTAAACGAATTACGAATTTAGAGGATTATTTTTCCAGGCAGGAGGCTAACAGGTTACCGATTTTGTCTGTGGCCTCCTTCTTCATTTTAGCCGTGGCGTTTGAATAAACATCAAGTGTAAAAGCTGCTTTATGGTGTCCCATGTTCTCTTGGATTGTCTTAATGTCAACACCCTCTTGCAGGCTCATCACGGCGTAAGTATGCCGCATACCATGAAAACTTACATTTCCTATACCGGCCCGCTTTAGCACTCTTTCAAAGTTCCTGGTGAATCCCCTGGGGCAAAGGGGCTGCCCTAACTCATTACAGAACACCAGCCCATTGTTCTCCCAGGCTTCTCCAGCGTTCTCCATTTCCGTCATCTGCCGCCGCCTGTGGAATTTTAGCTCATTAATTACATCCGGGGGAATATTTATTGTCCTGTTTGCCAGGGGAGTTTTCGGCTCCTGGAAGATCAACCCTTGCCTTGTTCGTACAAGTCCCCGATTGACGGTAACGCTTCCTGCTTTAAGATCGACGTCCTTCCACCGCAGGGCCAACAGTTCCCCTCTCCGCAGGCCGGTAGCAAGCTCCAGGTAATAGGCCGGGAAATACTTTGTATCCCGTGCTGCTGCCAGGAATTTAGCAACACCTTCAGTATCCAGGTATTGAATTTCCTTTTGCTGTAATGAGGGCAGCCTTACAGCATCAGCAGGGTTAATTGTTATTTTCCCTTCTTTTTTGGCCTGCTCCAGGGCCGCATGAATGACAACGTGAATATATCTAACACTCCGGGGAGAAAGGCTGCCTTTTAAATCTTTTCCGCACTTTTCACAGGTTTCTAAATTCGGTTTACTTGATAGCTTACCGCAACCTATACACTTTTTCTTCCCGTCAGCTCTTCCGTCGCTTAATTTGTCATTATACAACTTCTGTAAATGGGAAGTCTGCAACTGGCTTAACCGTAAATGCCCCAGAGCCGGGAGAATGTGTTTTTCAGCCTGTGTTTTGTAGCTCTCCCAGGTAGTAGGTCTAAGAGAAGGCTTCATATAGTCATTAAGCCACGTTATAAGCCATTCTGCCATTGTGATCTTTGACGGCTCCCTGTAGGTTCCGGTCTGGACTTTCCCCAGGGCTTCATTAATCCTCTCCTGGACTTCCTTCCGGGTCTTACCGTAAAAGTATTGCTTCCTGGGCTGTTGTTTCTCGGGATCATACCCTACCGTAACATAACCCTGCCAGCGACCATCTTTTCGCTTTGTTATCGAGCCTTCGCCGTTACCTCTGCGTTTTGCCATTATACTGCCTCCCCTGCTATTTTATTGTCAAGCATTTCTGCCTCGAGAAAGGTTACAATTCTTTCAACGTTACCCATATCTCCAACCTTTGCCAATAAAGCACCATCACGCAACCCCTGAAAGTAAAGGGTGATAAACTCAAGCGAATACACCCGGCAGCAGGCATCGGCAAACCGGCTAATTGCTTTAAAGCCAACCTGTTTTTCAAGTTCGTCAAAAAGTGCTTCCTTTTCCCGCTCCGCCTCTTGATATTCGCTGTAGTTTTCAGCAGCACTTGTGCCAATTTCAATTCTCTCAAAGACCAGCCCCGTAAGTGCTTTGCAGGTTGCCTCGTTCATGTTAGATAACATTGGCTTTTTCCTCCTCCAATTTGTTGCGGAAATCCCTTCCTATTTCGTTTAACCGCTTAGATGTTTCTACTGTCTCCGTAAGGTTTCTGTAATGCTCTGCAAAGAAGGGTTCATTTCCGTTTACCAGGTTAGCGAAATTCATACCGTCCAGGAAGCCTAAAAAATAATGCTCGTCATGGAAAAGCCCTTCCATTAGACTGTAAACATCCTCATGGTCGAAATACCATTTTTGATAAACCTTCCAACCCTCTTCTCCCAGCTTTTCCCGTAGTTCCTGTTCAGCCTTTTCCTTCGCCTTCTCCAGGTTGCTATACGCTTCACTCTGTTGTAATTTCTGGCAGATATAATGCGTCCGCTCCTGAAGAAAATCCGCCCAATCTCTTTTAAAGCCTTCTAAATACGTTTTCATTTTTAATTTCCTCCCTTTTGATAGCCTCCCGGCCTATTGTAGCAGCCCTTTTTCCCTCAGCAACTGCTCCAAGAGAGCAACCGCCGCCTCGCTTCTGGTTAGGTCGTTGCCGGTCTTTCTGTTAATGCAGTCTCTGTAGTCCTCCAAGGCGAAATAAAGTTCCGGCTCAAGTTCCAGGGTTAAGGTCATCAATATTTATCCCTCCTTTTTCTGTTATATTTTGTGTTGTTATATAGTATTATAGCATTTATCGTATTTATCGTCAAGAGGCCATTCTTGATTCTTTATAAATTTTATGGTATTTTACTGTAAGGGGGGTTTAATAATGCAAACGATATTTACCCCAGAAGAAATTGCTGATAAATTAAAAACTTCGAGAAGTACCGTTTACCGCTGGTTAAGGAACGGAGAGTTAAAATCTTTTAAAGCCGGTAAAATGTGGCGCATAACAAGGGAAGCCCTTGAAGATTTTTTGCAAACTCCTATACCCTGGGAAGAAAAAGAGGGAGAATAACTCTCCCTGTCGCTTTATCGCTTCTCAAGCGGCCACATAAAAAACCCCTGAAAATAGGCTTTCAAGGGCCTTCGACATTTTCTTGACATTAGTAGCCTAGCATTGAACATTGTGGCAATATTGCCCCAAAGTTTCAGGCCGAACCCCCGAGGTGGAAAATTTTCCACTTCGGAAAACAGGTTGGTATCAACTTCCGTTTTGTCACCTGGTGACAGAACGGGAGTTCCCAGTTTACCTATGAAGCAGCAAAACGAAAACACTTGTGGCAATATTTCCACAAGCGTCTAGTTGAAACAGCTAATTTCACGGCATTCACTTCTTCAGATTTCTGAATAAGTGTTTTGTTGCAAAAAGTTTCGGAGAACCAAACGCAACAAGCCGCTGCCAACCACCTGGGTGTGGCTTGCCTGCTACACCCAGGAGGAGATTGCGGAAGCGGTTGGTACTTCCCAGCAAAATGTTGCAGTTTTACTAAAAGAGTTTTGCGAAACTGGATTAGTAAAACTCACCGATTCCGCCAAAGCCGCTGCCAATCACCTGGGTGTGGCTTGCCTGCTACACCCAGGAAGAAATAGCGGAGGCGGTGGGGTGCAGCCAAGCGGAAGTTGCTAAGACGATTTCATTCCAAACGGAAAACTTGCCGGATGGAATAAAAGCTACCGCATTAATGCCAACAAAGGGGTAAACTTCTTAAAATTTACCCCCAATAATCTTAACTTTATTTCTTAACCGCCGAATTTGAGCATCAGAATAACCTTTCATTTTCAGTTCACCAATACTCCAAACGCCCGTTAAAGGCTCTTTTGGTTTTTCCTTTTCCTTCATGCTTTGTTGTTCCCTCGCTTTGTAAGCTATGGCCAGGGCCAGAACACAATCATCAAAACTGCCTTCCTGGGCCTCGGGTTTGTTCTGGTTATTGAAAACAAAAGTCAGCATTTCATCTATGGTAGTTTCATCGTTAATAAGCTCCGGGGATTCCCTTACTATTGTCCTTAGACCGTCAATAATAACCGGCCTGGTTACCGCATTGGTAAGAAAGCCAAATTTCTCCTGTGTCTTGTTTGTTTTATCGTCTATTATTTCCCTGGTGTATTGCTTTCTGTACTTTAGATTCTGCAGGGCCTTTACTGTAGTTAGGCCGTGGTTATTTACCTCGTTCGCAATTAAGGCCTGGTTGTAATAGTTGCCTATCTCGATTTCAATATCTGCTAACAAGTCCGGGTCTATATGGCCTCTCCAGGT
>JAGVAS010000117.1 GCA_020060185.1 Desulfovibrio sp.
CATGCTCTTTCTCGTTGCTGACAACCGTTATGGAACCTTTTTGGTCCACCTTCCTGATGGACTCTATGGCCCCAACCGCCGCAGCACTGTTCCCTATAATTACATAATTCACAGTCTCAACCTCCCTTTAAACCTTTACTAATACCTGCCCCTTGCCTGAAGTCGAAATTTATCTCCTTCTTAACCACCCCGCATAATAGATAAAACTTAACGAAAAAATATCCCTCCTCAAAAAAACGGTAACACTTTATAAACAGGCCGGTCGGCTTAACGACCGGCCTATTGTAAAATTAGGTACACTCTTATTTCTTTATGGCGAGGCGGGATAACATCTGAAAAAACTTTAAATGGGTCTATCACCGGCATTTTATTAGAAATCCGGTGTTAAGACCACCCGCTTCATCAGTTTGCCGGAGTGGGACTCTTCAAAAGCACGCTCAATCTGGCTCATCGGGCGCAGTTCCACAAAGGGCTCGACCTTAATCTTGCCTTCCAGTACCATCTGCAAAACCTCGGGATAGTATTGCGGCAGGCAGCCCCAGGTGCCAATAATCTCGGCATCAAAAGCCATCAAGCGGGAAAGCATGTACTCCACCTTCTGCATCCCGTAGCCCACAACCATCATCTTGCCAACAAACGACAACAGCTCCAGGGCAATATCCTGCCCCATCTTCGAGCCGGTACATTCAAAAACTTTCCAACCATAACCAGGCAGGCGCTTTTCCTTGCAGTAACCCCTGAATTCTTCCCTTATGTCCTTGATACTTTTATCCACCGTACTGAGAGCATAGGTGGCCCCAAAATTTAACGAACGCTCCAGTTTCTCCTTGTTCCTGGCAATGGCTATTACTTCCCTGGCCCCCATCGCCGCCGCAATCTGAGTCATATAAACCCCAATCCCTCCAGTGGCACCAGTAACGATAACCAGATCACCTTCCCGGATGTCAGCACGCTTGGCAGCCTGGTACGGAGATGTTATGGCATCGGCAACTACAGCAAGATGCTCCAACGGCATACCTTTGCGATTCTCGACTATACAAAGGTCACCGGCAGGTACCGGAATATGGGTGGAAAAGCCACCATAGATGCCCATACTGTTTCCCGGCATCTTTTGCTTCAGGCAGCGATTGCCACGACCGGAAGCACATATGTCACAGTCGTTGCAGGGCATAACCGCAGGAATGATAACCTCCTTACCAATCAGGCTTTCCTCCCCGGCTACCACACGACCGCTGATCTCATGTCCTAAAGTCAGCGGCGGCTTGTTTACGGTGGGTACGCCGTCATAAAAATATCCAACATCGGTATGACATACACCACACCCCGCTACTTCTACCAGTACTTCTCCGGGTTGCAGCTCCGGAACATCAATACTGGCACGAGCCAGCTTGCCAGGCTCAACCATCTGCCAGGTTTCAATCTTCTTCGGTATACTCATAAGCTCTAAACCTCCCTAATAAATTGTATTATTTTTAATTATACAGTTTAATACAGTCATTACCAGCAAAATATATAAAAACAGCATTAAAATTGTTAACCAATATTTTACTGGCCTGTTGCCGGCTATTTTCCCTGCCATACCGGGGGACGTTTCTCCATAAAAGCCTTTAACCCTTCCTTGGCATCTTCAGTCTGCATAAGCTCCTTAAGGTAAATGTTATCGATGGTTTTTAATCCGTCAAAAAAGCCCTTGTTCATACCGGCGAGCGCTGCTTTTTTAGTCAGTGCCAAAACTACGGGACTATGGACTAAAAATTTCTGTAAATATTCATTAGCGCTATTAGCAAAGTTATCAGCCGGGAACACTTTATTTACCAGCCCCATCTGTTCAGCCTGTACAGCGTTAATCACTTCACCGCTTAAAAGCAGTTCCATAGCCCTGGGCCAGGAAAGCAGGCGGGGTAAAATGTAACAGGCCACAGGTGGAAAAACACCGACACTTATTTCCGGTTGTCCTAATCTGGCCTTTTCAGAAGCAACTACGATATCGCAAAAAAGGACCAGCTCATAACCACCGCCCAGTGCTGCACCGTTTACCACTGCCACAACAGGCTTTTCTATCCCGGACATGGCTTCAAACAGCCGATCGAATACACTGGTCATTTGATCTACCTTGTCCGGTGTATGATCAGCTACGTCCACACCGGCAGAAAACGCCTTGCCTTCAGCATCAATGACGACCAGCTTCCCAGGTTCCTGTTGCGCCCACTTAAAAGCGGTTACCATTTCCTCCATCATGGAAATAGTTAACACGTTTAAGGGGGGGCTGCTAAGGGTAATACCAACTATTCCGCCTTCACTTCTTGTTTTTAAAAATTTATAAGACATCATCAATATCCCTCCTTTCGTATGATAAAAAACACTAAGGTTGTATGAAAATGGGGCCGGTGTTCCCCTCTCTCTTTAGCGCATCACTAACCTAACCCCACTACATATTATCTGTTGAAGAACACCGGCCTCAAAGTGATACTCAAGCCTTTTACAGGAACGATTACTCCTTGCGCGGTGCCATTACAGCATCAATAAGCTCCTGGTCAAAGACATG
>JAGVAS010000155.1 GCA_020060185.1 Desulfovibrio sp.
GGGGATATTGGGGATTTTTGCCGGGTACTTTTACACGGCCAGGCCCATCGCCTTAAAATACCGTGGGGTTGGAGTCCCCGCCGTATTTTTTCTGATGGGGCCCTTAATGGTCATCGGGGCCTATTTTGTGCAGACAGCCAGCTTCAATACAACGGTTTTCCTGGCCTCTTTACCGGTGGGTTGCCTGGTGGGGGCTATTTTGTATGCCAACGAGTACCGTGATATAAACCACGACAGCCGTCACGGCATTACCAGCCCTTCCATCCTTTTGGGACGTAAAAGGGCGCGGTTCATTTACTATTTCCTCATTACGGGCGCCTATATTCTTGTCATCGCTATGGTGCTGGGCGGTTTAATGAGCGGATGGGCGCTCCTTACCCTTTTGACTCTGCCGGTGGCCTTAAAGCCCATACGGGTTATGGAGGCGACCTCACAGGGAAAAGAATCCCCCCAGCTGCCTTTTATCGATGTGCTTACCGCCCGGCTTCACCTGCAGTTCGGTCTGCTCTTTATCTGCGGGGTGGCTTTTGGCTTCTTTTTCTAGGAGCACCTGGGAAAGGATTAAAAGTCGTGGAGCGAAATCTGAAGCTTACTTTAGCCAGCCTGGTTCTGGCTTCGATCTTATGGTATTTTGTTTTTGTCATGCAGCCTTTTAATTTCTGGTTCAAGATGAGTTTGGCTACTGCCGTCCTGATGTTTACCGGTTTAAAACTACAGGGTAAAGAGGATAAAATAAAAATCCCCGGCGCCCGTTCCCTGTTCCGCTATATTATAACGGGAACAGGTTCGGCCCTTTTACTTTACGGTATTTTCCGGGTGGGAAACCATCTTTCCGAGTCCTTAATGGATTTCCAGCAGGCCCAGATTGCTGAAGTATATCTTAACCGTTTCCAGGCTCCCCTGTGGCTCACAGCCCTGCTCCTTATCTTTCCTATCGGTCCCGGAGAGGAGATTTACTGGCGCGGGCTGGTGCAGAAAAACCTTTCCCGCCGCCTTGGAAAGCTCCCCGCATTGATCCTGGCCTCTGCCGCTTATGCTCTTGTCCATGTCATTACCCTCAATTTCATACTGGTTATGGCTGCCCTGGCAGCCGGGCTTTTCTGGGGATGGATTTATTCCCGGGAAGAAAACCTGGTTCCCGTGATCATCTCTCATGTAACCTGGGACTTGATGATCTTTGTATTTTTCCCCCTGCAATAAAATGAAGCGTCCTGGTAGCCCTTTCCCGTATCTCTTTTTAAGGAGGAAAAACAGCGCATGATAAAACGTATTTCCTTTTGTCCCCTTTGTGACTGCCGCTGCCCGCTGAATTTACATTACGGCGGGGAACGCCTGGCTGGCGTAAGCGGTGCTGGTTTTTTACCCGGAGGCGGCTTGTGCTTTAAAGGAAGAAGCCTGCCGGAGATTCTCGGCAGCCCCAAACGCCTGTCTGGACCCCTGAAGAGGGTAGGGCCAAGGGGGAGCAACAGCTGGCAGGGGATTGCCTGGGAGGAGGCCCTGGAGCTGCTGGCTGATAAGCTGACGTTCCTTCGCGGGATGTACGGGGCCGGTGCTCTGGCCTGGGATCAGGGTTACGGCCCTATTCCTCCCCATCTCTTAAGGTTCCTGAATTTGTTCGGCAGCCCGAACCTGCTTTCCCGTTCCCATGTTTGTTCTCAACCGCGCAAGATTGCGCAGGCACTGACCTTTGGCGGCATGGCTGCCCCTGATGTGGATAACAGCAGCTTAATTATAGTCTGGGGGAGGGATAAACTTTCTACTGCGCAGGCGGCTACTCATGATTTGCTGAGGGCTGTACGGCGGGGTGCACTTCTTATTGTTGTTGACCCCCGGCAGACCTCCCTGGCGCGCCGCGCTGTTTTATGGCTTCCACTGCGCCCGGGTACCGACGGGGCCCTGGCCCTGGGTTTGCTGCATGTTATTATTCGCGAAGAGCTTTACGATCAGGACTTTGTCCGGCAGCACTGTACCGGTTTTGAAGAGCTGGCTGAAGCAGCGGCAGAATTTTCCCTGCATCGTACGGCAGAAATAACGGGGCTGCCGGCAGGGGATATTATCGCCGCGGCCCGGATGTATGCCTTAAACCGGCCTGCCTGTATCGAAATGGGTAACGGCCTGGACCAGCATACCAACAGCTTTCAGTCAATCCGTGCCATCTTAAGTCTCATAGCGGTAAGCGGCAACCTTAATATCGAGGGGGGTAATGTTCTGCTCCCCCCGGTGCCCCTGGCTGACATTTCCCGCCAGGAAGCCTTTTCTTCCGGGGAAATGCTGCCTATTGGAAGTAAGGAGTACCCCTTGTTGTGCCGTTATAAACGTACTGTCTCAGCTCCGCAGTTTATCCGGGAGGTACTGGAGAACCATCCCGGAAGGCCGAGGGCCCTGGTTGTTACCAAGGGCAACCCCCTTGTCACCCTGGCACAAAGCGGGCTGGTTAAAAAGGCCCTGGAGCAGATGGACTTTATCGCGGTGAGCGACTTTGTCGTCACGGAAACAGCCCGGTGGGCGGATCTTGTCCTGCCGGCAGCTTTTGCCTGTGAAGGCTGGGAACTTGTCCTTTACGATCCCGCTGTCAACGATAACTTTTATGCCGGTATGCCGCCGGGCCTTTTACTCAACGCTCCGCTGCCGGGGCGCAGCCATGCCCGGACTGATACCGAATTTGTTTTTGCCCTGGCGGAAAAGTTGGGATTTATAAATGAATTCTGGGGCGGAGATGTCAAAGTCAGCCTAAGCGAGAGATTGCAGCCCCTCGGCTTATCCCTGGAGGATTTCAGGCAGCGAAATTTTATCCAGTTCCCCCGACCCCTTAAATTTAGAGATTTTGCCACTCCTTCGGGGAAGGTGGAATTAAGCTCGAGCATTATGGCGAAGGAAGGCTATTCCACTGTCCCCGTCTTTGAGGAACCCCGGGAAAGCCCGGAGAACCGGCCGGACTTGCTGGCTGATTATCCCCTCGTTCTAACCAGCCGCAAATCCCGTTATTTTGTTCACTCCGCCTACCGCTGGGTGGATAAATTAAACCGGAAGGAACCCGAACCGCTGGTGGAAATACACCCTGATACGGCAGCCCGGTACGGTATAGAAGACGGCCAGTGGGTTGAAATCGCGTCACCGAGGGGAAGCTGCCGCATGCGTGCCAGGATAACCACTGCAGTGCGCGCAGGGGTGGTTTGCGGGGTACATGGCTGGAGCGGTGAGGGCAACATTAACTACCTTACAGCAAATGATCAATGCGATCCTGTTTTATCTTCAAATCCACTTAAGTCATCTCTCTGCAGCTTGAAAGCCCTGACTTCTTGATTGCGCAATTATTGGAACAAAGTTCGAAATATGTAAAAAACGGGAGAAATTTAGGGAAAAATCATCAATTTTTCTTCTTTATTCCCTCGCCTGCTGTTCGACTTTCTTAAAGATTTCCGCTAAAGTTTATGTTAACAATAAATTAAATAATGCTTTAGTCATAGAATGAAGGAGCGGGGGAGGAGTTTAAACTTTTATGCGCAGGATGATCTTATCCGGTTTTTTTCCACTAACGGCAGGGCCATATCTGAAGACAGCGCCCCTTTTTTTACTATTTTTAATTTTACCTGCTTTGCTGGCGGGATGCCTGGCTTACTCCCTGGAAAAGGAGCATGGGGCTGTTCCTGTCGTCCAGCCTGAAAACGAGGAGCTGCCGGCTGCCGGGGGTGAGGAAGGCGTGGAGCTTGATCCCCGGGAAAAAGAGCTGGAAGAGAGGTTAACCCGGGAAGAACAAGCCCGCCTGGCCCAGGAGGAAAGAATTAAACTTGAGGAGAGGCGCAAAGAGGAGCTTGGTCCCTTTTATGTCCCTCTACCTTTCCCCGAGCAAAAAGAAAACCCCCCTGTCAAAGCCCGGGGAATCTATTTGACAGGACACACGGTGGGGCACCCCCGCTACCGGGAACTGCTCGACCTTGTGGAATCAACAGAACTGAATGCAGTGGTTATCGATGTTAAAAACGATCACGGTATGGTCACCTATACCACGGATATTGAAATCGTAAAGCAGGTAGGGGCCAACCGCAACGTTCCTATAAAAGACCTGCAAGCGGTGCTGGAAGAGCTGCACAGTAAAAATATTTACACCATTGCCCGCGTGGTTGTCTTTAAAGATCCCTACCTTGCCGAGCAGAAGCCGGAATGGTCGATCCAGAGAAAAGGAGGCGGCCTCTGGAGGGACCTCAAGGGAGTAGCCTGGATCAATCCATACGAGCGAAACGTCTGGGAATACAATATCGCCATCTCCAGGGAAGCAGCACTCCAGGGTTTCCGGGAAATCCAGTTTGACTATATCAGGTTTCCCGAAAATGCCCATATCGTTGACCGGGAGGCTTATTTTCCCGGCCAGGAAATTTCCAAGGAAGAGGTAATCCGTGAGTTTTTGGCTTACGCCAGGGAGCAGTTAAAGGAGTATAATGTTTACCTTTCCGCCGATGTTTTTGGCGTTATCGCCACCTCCTGGGGGGATAGCGATCGCATCGGGCAAACCTGGGAAGAAATGTCACCGCATGTAGACTATATCTGCCCCATGGTTTATCCCAGCCATTACGGGCCCGGTTATTTCGGGTTTTCCGTTCCGGATGCCCATCCGGGGAAAACGGTGGAGTACGCTCTGAGCGATGCTCTAAAGCGCAACGCCACTTTGTCCAAACCAGCCGTTATCCGCCCCTGGCTGCAAAGTTTTACGGCTTCTTCATGGGTTTCCGGGGCCATATCTTACGGCCCGGCGGAAATTCGCCAGCAGATTGAAACAGCCCAGAAGATGGGAATTGATGAATATCTCCTCTGGAACGCCAACAACCGCTACCAGCGGGAATCGCTGTTTCCGGCAGGGGAAGCAGATCATGTGATGGACAAGTTTTTTCAGGCCAGGGCAGCGGGCCAGGATTCCCTGGGGAGAACCCCCCGGCAGGCTGTAGAGGTTTTTCTGGAGGCCATACGCCGCCGGGATTGGCGGGAAGCGTTTGCCCTGCAGGTTACGGACTTTACCCTGGATCACCGCAGTTACCCGGAATGGAAAGGAAAATGGACAGCCCGCCCCACCTATTATGCCATTGAGCCCCCGGAGGTGCCGGCTGGGGGAAGTGCGGATCCTCTTTTTGTTAATCTGGAAGTACATTTGACATCCAGGGGCAACGAGTTTAAACTGGTCCGGGAAAGCTGGGAAGTGAGGATGGAAAATCATCTCTGGAGGGTCAGGCCTTCTGCCGCCTTTGTAGAGCTAATGACTTTTGATCCGGGCGCCGGCGAGGAGTTGCCTCGCCTGACCCATAAACCGTAGATTAAAAACAGGAGGGTATAAATGGACAAATGGCACTGGTGCCCCATCTTTCTGCTATTAACGCTGTAGCCCTGGCCTACCTGCTGGGTTCAGTCCCTGTCAGTTTTCTCCTGGGAATACTCTGGGGTAAGGACCCCGGAAAAGTAGGCAGCGGCAATATCGGAGCCACAAATACTTTCCGCTACATTTCACCGCTGGCGGGATTGCTGAGCCTGATTCTTGATGCCGGAAAAGGCTACCTGGCTGTTTACATGGCCGGAACGGTCGCCCCGGGGGGGATAGTGCCTCTTCTGGCCGCGGTGGCTGTTGTGGCCGGTCATAACTGGATGCTTTTTTTAAAATTCCGCGGCGGTAAGGGTATAGCCACATCAGCAGGGGCCCTCCTGGCCTTCTCCCCGTGGGCTGTTCCTGTCATCCTGGCTGTAATGATCATTCTGGCCCTTTTGCTGCGGGATACCAGTACGGCCGGTGCCCTGGGGATGCTGGCCCTGCCTTTTTACCTGTACTTCATTTATAACTGGGCGGCATTTTTTTGGGGAGCGCTTTGGGCGGTAATGGTCATTGCAAAGTTCCGGCCCGACATCACTGCTTACAGGGGTGGACGCCGCCGCTTGATATAGCCTAGATTTCTGCCCGGAAAGCCTGCACAATATTCCGGTACTCTTCCTGCAGCTGCGCTACCGCTTCTTTCCACTGTTTGAGATGCTTTATATTGAAGCCCGCCAGCGCAGAGCCTTTGATCCCTTCCCGGCTTAACTTTTTAAGCATAGCTGCACCTAGATTTTGCTGCAGCTCAGCGGACCTTTCTTTTAGTTTCAGGATGTACTGGCGGTAAAGTTTTTCGGCTTCTGTACAGGCCTGCTTAATTTTGGCATCGCCTGTTAAAAAGGTAATGGCCTGCAGCACAAGCGGCGTGTTTGTTAAATCCATCGCTCCGGCTGCCTCGTCCAAAAAGGCTTTTAAGGCTGCTTCCCTGTACTCTTCAGGGTAGCGCATTATGCTTTCTTTGATCGCTTCCTTATTTGTTTTTCCCTGCAGGAAAGAGCGACCCAGTATCCTGGCGGCCTTAACATATTTTTGCTGCTCTGCTTCTTTCAATTCTTTTTTGAGATTGTCTTCAAGGCTTTTAGTTCTTTCCAGAGCTATCTCCAGAGCGGATTTCATTTTTTCCATGGGGCTGTTCTCTCCCTTCTAATTTATGATATAATATGAAAATGGGGGTGGCGAAAGGCCATCTTAAGGCCCTCGCTTCGCAGTGAACGAGCAAGTTCAAAGGAGGAACGTATATGCAACTTACGGAAAGAATATTTTATTACCCCTGGCGCGGAAGAGGCAATAACTGCAATTCCTATCTCTATGCCGGGGAAAAGGTAATTTTGATCGATCCCGGGCACCTCCAAACTGAATTCAGGGAAAATTGCCTGGAAATATTGCTGCGGGGTCTCGCTCAGGACGGTTTTACCCTAGAAAAGATTGATTTAATCCTCTGCACGCACGGCCATCCCGACCATTGTGAGGCAGCAGCGGGCATCAAGGAAAAGAGGCCGCTTAACCTTGCCATGCACAAGGACGACGAAAGCCACATGGAACTGATGGCCCGTTTTCTGGAACAGATGATGGGTAAAAGGCCTGCTCTTCCCCGCATAGACCTCTTCTTACAGGAAGGGGAACTGGAGCTTGGCGCGGCAGGAGAAGATAAGATCCAGGTTTTACATACACCGGGACATTCTCCCGGTTCCGTGAGCTTCTATTTTCCCCGGGACAGGGCCCTCATTACCGGAGATGCCGTTTTTAACGGGAGCATAGGCAGGACGGATTTTCCCGGAGGCAGCCTGGAAACCCTGGGAGAGAGCGTGCGCAAGCTTTCCGCCCTTAGAGATGTAGAGTGGCTGTTGCCGGGGCACATGCAGCCGGTCAAAGGGCAGGCTGCCATTGAAAACAACTACAGGTTGATTAACCGCATGTTTTTTTAATCATCTGTTCCCAGAGAGTATTTCGACATAAATGACCAAAACCCTGCACCATCAAAATACACTTAAAAAGAAAAAAAGTGTAATGTACTGGAGAAACGATGAACTTAAAAAAGGAACTTAACCTGCTTGATGTTTTTAGCATTACTTCCGGTTCGATGGTTTGTTCCGGCTTATTTATCCTTCCCGGTATTGCTTATGCCCGGGCGGGACCTGCTGTAATGCTTTGCTACTTACTGGCAGGTCTTCTGGCCGTTCCGGCCATGCTGAGCGCTGCTGAACTTCTTACGGCCATGCCCAGGGCGGGAGGGGTCTATTTTTTTGTCAGCAGGAGCATGGGGTTTGGTACTGGTACAATTGCAGGGTTTGCCCGCTGGTTTTCCATTAGCTTGAAAAGTGCCTTTGCCCTCATCGGTATGGGCACTTATACAGCCCTGATTACGGATATTCCATTAACGATTGTGGCCATGGCCGTTTGTATAATTTTTATTATCATTAACCTCCTTGGGATCAAACTCGTAGGAAGAGTTCAGGTTTTTTTGGTTTGCGGTTTGTTTGGTATTCTTCTGTTCTTTGCCTTTTATGGCCTTTCTTTCGTCTCCATAGAAAGATATTTACCTTTTGTTCTTAACCTTCGTTCCCTACTTTCCACTTCAGGTTTTGTTTTTATTTCTTATGGAGGGCTGCTGGTAGTTACCGGTCTTGCGGAAGAAGTTAAAAGGCCTGAAAAAAATATTCCCCTGGGTATGTTTCTCTCGCTTGCCATCGTTGTAGCTTCTTATGCTCTGGTTGTCTTTGTAACAACAGGTGTTTTGGAAATATCGGTCCTGAAAAACTCACTTACACCTGTTTCTGAAGCTGCCCGGTCTTTTATGGGGACTATTGGAGCTGTAATCCTGACCGTCGGGGCTTTTTTGGCATTAATTACCACCGCAAATGCCGGAATAGCTTCAGCCTCCCGCTACCCCATGGCCATGAGCCGGGATGGGCTTTTACCGGATGTTTTCCAGCGCATTGGCGAAAAACATGGAACCCCGTATCTTTCCATACTTTTTACCGGGGGTTTTATGCTGCTGGTCATTTTCTTTTTAAGATTGGAGCTGCTTGTTGAAGTAGCCTCGACAATGCTAATTCTGACTTATATACTGGTAAACCTGGCTGTCCTTATTATGCGCAAAACCAGGCCCCCTGAATATCAACCATCATTTAAGGCGCCATTTTACCCCTGGCTGCAGCTCCTGGGGATAACAGGCTTGGGGGCGCTCATAGTAGAAATGGGTAAAATCCCCATACTGCTGAGCGGGTTGTTTATCCTGGCGGCACTGGCCTGGTACCGTTTTTACGCCTGGCCAGGGTCAAAGAGAAATAAGGCTTCATAACTAAAACACAACCCCGGAAGCTGTCAAGTCCCGGGGTTGTCAAACTCTGCGGTAAATTATCCCCTCTTAATGAGGGGAACGTTTTACGTTTACCCGTATGGTATCTGTACGTTTTTCCTCTTTTTTGGGAACCGTTATCCTGAGGACATTATGGTCAAAACTGGCTTCCGCAGCTTCAGGGCGAACTTTTTTGGGCAGCGGTATGGTGCTCCGGAATAATCCGTAGCGCCTTTCTCTGAAACGATAGTCCTCTTCATCCCCGCCGCGTTCTTCCTTCTGTTCGGCCCTGACCGTAATATAGTTTTCCGCCGCATCTATTTCCATGTTCTGTGCATCTATACCCGGCAGTTCCATGGTTACGACGATGTTTTCGCCCTCTTCCTTTACGCTGTGGGTTAGAGGCGAAAAAAAGTGTCCTTCCCGGAAAGGGGATATAGCCTCCTCAAAAAGCCGATTCATTTCCATGTGCATACGTTCCAACTGTCCCCATATTCCATAGGGGGTAATATTGATTCCTTCTCTCTTCTGTACTCTTTCAGGGTAACGTTCTTCTTTCATGGTCCGCCTCCTGCTAAAATATTTTACCGGTATCCTTTTATAATTTTTCTTTCTCCGGCGGATTTTATACAGCTTTACTTTACATTTCCCGCAATCTCTGAATTCTTTTTTCAACAGGCGGGTGGGTGGCAAAAAGATGGGAGGCGGTTCCCCTGCCCAGCGCCGGGTTAACGATGTAAAGACCCTGCAAAGCCTGCTTATCCAGGGGGCCGTCTTTGACCTGCTGGCCTGAGATCTTCTCCAGGGCGCTGGCCAGCCCCTCGGGATAACCGGTTAGCTCGGCCGCTCCGGCATCAGCGAGATATTCTCTTTCCCTGGAGATGGCGAATTGAAGAATACGGGCAAAAAGGGGGGCCAGGATTGCCAGGACAATGACCACTACCATTACCAACCCCTGGCTACCCGAATCTCTTTTCCCCCTGTGCGTACGGCCTCCGTACCACAGGCTTCTCCTGGCGATTTCACTTAAAAATACGATTGTTCCTGCCAGCACGATGGCCATGGTAGCAATAAGAATATCGTAATTACGGATATGAGACAGTTCGTGGGCGATAACCCCTTCCAGCTCCAGGCGGTTAAGTTTGTTTAAAAGGCCCCTTGTCACGGCTACCACGGCCTTGTCAGGTTTTCTCCCGGCGGCGAAGGCATTGGGTATGTCCGTCTCAATAACGTAAACCGGGGGCGTAGGAATCCCCGCGGCGATACTTAAGCCCTCCACC
>JAGVAS010000147.1 GCA_020060185.1 Desulfovibrio sp.
GGGGTAGGCTTTCCCAGGGCCTGCCCCGCTTTTTAAATGGAAAAACCGGGCTGTGGAAGTGTAAGGAGTTTATTTCCCGGGAAATTAACCTGCTTCTGTTTATGATCAGATCTTTTAATTGTATCTCTCTTTAATTTATAATAGGATATAAATAATAATAATAATGTAGTATTTTTTGGAAGGGAGACATTAAGGAGGAGGCCAGAAATGTCCAGAGGGTGGTTGCTGAGGTGGTTCCTTAATATTGCGGGTATTATCCTGGCGGCATACGTTATCAAAGGCTTTGAAGTAACTTTGTTAGGTGCGATTTTCGGGTCTATTACTCTCGGTATTATTAATGCCATAATCAGGCCGGTTGTTATACTGTTAACGCTGCCTATTAATATTGTGACATTGGGGTTATTTACTTTGATCGTAAACGGCCTGATGTTATGGTTGACCAGTACGGTGGTACTGGGTTTTGCCATACAGGGCTTCGGGACGGCTGTTATTTCTGCCCTGGTCTTATCAATTTTTAGTTTTATAATCAGCCTTTTTGTAAAAGACTAGCCTTGTAAAATTCGGCAGGGATGTGGGATATTTGCAATACGATAATGGAATGTGCCAGTCAAAAGAACAACGGGTACAGCAAATATTTGACAACATTTATAAAAAGTATGACGTGATGAATTCATTAATCAGTTTTAGATTACATAAAGCCTGGCGCAGGGATATCATAAATAATCTGAAAGTCGAAGAAGGAGCGAAAATACTGGATCTTTGTTGTGGAACAGCGGAATGTACTATCGCCCTGGCCAGGAAAACCGGCCCTGGCGGAAAAGTGTACGGCCTGGATTTCAACGAAAACATGTTAGAGGTTGCCCTGGAGAAAATAGGAAAACAAAAGTTGCAGAACATTGAGCTTCTTTGTGGTAATGCCATGGAGCTGCCTTTTGAAGATAACCAGTTTGATTATGCCACCATCGCTTTTGGTTTACGCAATGTAGCTGATTATATGCAGGTCTTAAGGGAGATGTATAGAGTTATTAGGCCTGGTGGAAAAGCCGTTTGCCTGGAAACTTCAAGGCCGTCTTTACCTGTTTTTAGACAAGTATCCTATTTTTATATCCACATGATTGTGCCCCTGCTGGGAAAAATTTTCGCCCGGAATTGTTACAGAGAATATGCCTGGTTAGAAGATTCGACGGCGGTATTTCCGGATAGGAAAGAGCTTGCTGAAATGTTTGCTGAAGCAGGGTTTAAGCATGTTCAAGTAAAAGCGTACTGTGGAGGGGTTGCCGTAATGCATCTTGGATATAAGTAGGAAAGGCAATAAACAACCTGTTGCGTTTATTTAAATAACACGGATTAAGCAAACACCCCAGAGCTCGTCCGCAGCTTTAACGGCTGCTATTTTTTATCCCTTTTTCTTTGGAAAGTTTTCTTAAAAAATGCCTGATGGATGAATATATAGATATTTTTGTAATATTAATTGTACTTAAAAGAGGAGGTAATTCCCGTGAAACCAGAAAAGATGATTAAATATCTTGTTTATGCTCTGGTCTTATTCGGTTTTCTCCTGTCATCCCAGCATGTTATAAAAGAGTTTCGAAGGATGGCCAGTATAACATATAATACTTATCCATTTATTTATGTTTCTATTTTTAGCTCCATCCTTATGGGGGTGTTAATCGGGCTGGAAGTACTTTTAAAGGAAGCCGGAAAGGGGGGCAGATGGAAGATTGATGCAGAAAAATTGCTTTTTCTGGGGCTTCCATCCCTGTATTTTACCTTTAAAAGTTTTATTCCGCTGCCGGTTTTTTCGCGTGCCTTACCTCTTCCCTTTTTGCCGCATGTAAATCCGGAAACAATATCTATTGTCGCAATAATATTGGGTTATGCTCTCGTTACAAGTTTTTATAAAAAGGAATAGAAGATTTAAGTTTTGCCGAAAATTAACCCCCGGCAAAGTAAATCCGAAATTTAGCCTTTATATTTTTTCCATAATGGCAGACCTTATACTTACCGGTACCGCCTGAATCCATTTTCTTCTGCTGCGGAAGGGTTTTTCCTCCCGGCGGTTCACCCTTTAAAGCTTTGTATTATAAGCATTAGCCCTGCAAGCCTTTTCAGCGCTTTACCCCGCTCTTCACCCTTCTTACTTAATAAAAAGGAAGGGTTTCCTTGTTATCCTAAAGAGGGAATTGAGCTTTTATAGAGAACATTTATTAAAAAGGGGGTAAGTTTGGGCTTAATGAACATTGAGTATCTTGTTAAGCTATTGGAAGATTATAAAAATAACATAAAACCGCTGGATAATGTTCTTAAAGAATTAAAAAAACTACCCTATGAAGACCTGGAATTTGCCAAAGTCGATCACCACCGGGCACTGAGGCAGGGTTTTCCGGAAGTAATATTTTGCCAGGGTAAAACCATTGAACAAGTAGTAAAAATATTCCAAAACTTAGCTTCGTGCAATTACAATATCCTGGGAACCAGGGCCTCCCGGGATGCTTTTGAAGCTATACGGCCTTTGTATCCAGCGGCAAAATTTCACGAAATGGCCAGGATCATCAGCCTTATTACTAAAGAGGTCAAAAAGACTTCCCGCAAAATCCTGGTAATTTCAGCCGGGACTGCCGATATCCCGGTAGCGGAAGAGGCTGCTGTAACAGCCGAAGTTATGGGCCATAATGTGGAAAGGATTTATGATGCCGGGGTTGCGGGAATACACAGGCTTCTGGCCCACTACGAAAACCTGCATTCCGCAGCGGTAATTATTGTTGTGGCAGGGATGGAAGGGGCCTTGCCCGGCGTAGTGGGGGGGCTTGTGGATGTGCCGGTTATCGCCGTGCCTACCAGTATAGGGTACGGTGCTAACTTTAACGGGTTATCGGCCTTGCTGACCATGTTGAACAGCTGTGCCAGCGGAATCGGAGTTGTTAATATTGACAACGGATTTGGTGCGGCTGCCCTGGCAGATGCTATTATCCGCAGCGGTTTAAGAGAAAAGGAGGCAGGCAGTTGACGGACAGAAAGGAGAAAATGTTAAAACTCAGGGAATTACTGGCCGGTTGCGGAGGAGCTGTGATCGCTTACTCCGGTGGAGTAGACAGTACTTTTTTGGCCAGGGTGGCCCATGAAGTGCTGGGAGAACGGGTTCTGGCGGTAACGGCATTTTCAGAAACCTACCCGGACCATGAACAAAAAGCAGCCCTGGAGACGGCCCAACAGCTGGGGCTGCCACACCTGACCATTTATACGGATGAACTGGCAAATGAACAATTTGCAGCCAACCCGCCTGAACGTTGTTATTTTTGCAAGAAAGAATTATTCGGCAAGCTCCTGGATATTGCAAGGAAACATGGGCTTGCCTGTGTACTGGATGGGGCGAATTATGATGATCAATTCGATTTCCGCCCTGGTATGCAGGCTGCCCGGGAACTGGGGATAAGGAGCCCTTTAAAAGAAGCCGGGCTTACCAAAGAAGATATCCGGGAACTTTCCAGGGAAATGGGCCTTCCTACGTGGGATAAACCTTCTTTGGCCTGCCTGTCCTCTCGTTTTCCCTACGGGGAGCGTATAACCAGGGAAAAGTTAAGCAGGGTAAGAGAGGCGGAGGATTACCTTCGCTCCACTGGTATAAATGTATTAAGGGTAAGACACCACGGAAATATAGCCCGCATTGAGGTAACTTATGATGATTTTCCCAGGATAATAGGCGCAGCTGGTAAAATTGTAGAACAGCTGAAAGCATTTGGTTATAACTATGTAACCCTGGATCTCCAGGGTTTCCGTTCAGGAAGTATGAATGAGGTTTTAGATGTAACTTCAGCAGAATCGTGATAAAAATACAACATAAATAGACCATAAATATCCCCGGTGGGAAATGGAAAATTTGTTCTTTATTTGTTAACTATTATAGGATAGACAACTGGATCGCTTTTTAATGCTGTTAATCGCCAGAAGCTATTGACAAGTCTTTAAAAGTACGGTAAAAAGTAAATATAATTTTTTGTAGTTCAAGTATGGTTAATAACAGTGAACGAGACTAGTAGCCCTCAAGCGGAGGTCCAGAGAGCCGGGGGAGGTGGAAGCCCGGTCCTAGCGCAGGTGGTGAATGGACTCGAGAGTTGCAAAGACGAAAGGTGAAACCTGAGTAGTTTTTGCCGGAGTGAGCACCGTTAGCAGAGCTCAGGGTATCGTCCTCGGAAAGCCTGGGCCGTACCTGAAGGAGATGCCGGTGACTTTTGTTTTGCCGGCAATTAAGGTGGCACCGCGGAAGCAAGCCTCTCGCCCTTATTTGGGCAAGAGGCTTTTTAATTTTAAAAGGAGGAATTGTTATGTTTTTACTTCTTAATCAATGGGCCTGGCCCGTAAGGGCCTGTGAAAAAAATTGTTTTACCGTAAATCGCAGAGATTTTAGAATAAACCTGAACCCCAAAGAAGGGAGAATGTAGACCATGAAAGACATTTTACAGAAAATATCCAGAGGGCAAGAGCTGGGCCAATCTGAAATAGATGACCTGATCTTTGGTATCAAAGAAGATCGTTTTTCCCAAACACAAATAGCAGGATTTCTGATGGCTCTCCTGATGAAAGGCCCTACAACCGGTGAGATAGTCGCTATTGCCAGGGCCATGCGGAAAGCCTGTATTCCCATCAGCCCAAGAATTAATGCTGAATTGACCGATACCTGTGGGACAGGTGGCGGGCTTACCACTTACAATGTCAGTAGCGCCAATGCACTGCTTTCAGCTGCCGCCGGCGTTAAGATTGCCAAGCACGGTTCTCGTTCTATTTCCGCTTCTTCGGGAAGCGCTGACGTTTTGGAAGCGCTGGGAATAGAAGTGGAGTTAGAACCCGGCCAGGCGGAAATGCTTATCGAAGAAGTTGGTTTTTCTTTCCTCTATGCCCCTCTTTTTCATCCGGTGATGATGAAAGTGTTTGCTCCGGAAAATGACCTGGGCATCAAAACCATTTTCTTTACCATCATCGGCCCCCTCATAAACCCTGCCAATGCCAAAAGACATGTTCTCGGTGTTTACCAGCCCCAGCTGGTAGAACAGGTGGCCGAGGTAATAGCAGAGCTGGATTTTACCCATGCCATGGTTATTTACGGCCTTGATGGGGTTGACGAGATTTCACTTCTGGGAGAAACCAAAATAGCGGAAATTAAAGAAGGAAAGATAAAAAATTATACTATTACCCCGGAAGAATTTGGTATGAACCGCTGTACCATAGATCAGATCCAGGGGGGAAACCCTGAGTCCAACGCCAGGACTATTCTGGATATATTTAACGGGAAAGAGAAGGGCCCCAAACGGGATATGCTGCTGCTGAATGCGGGGGCTACGCTGGTGGTTGCAGGTAAGGCTTCTTCTCTGCACGAGGGAATAGCACAGGCTCAGGAGACTTTGGATTCCGGTCAAGCTATGGCCAAGCTCATGGAGATTCGCAGTAGATCCCGGGAATTAAAGGGGGTAAGCGTGGGTTGAACCTGCCGGAGTCTATAAGGCTTGCTCGATCCAGGGGGGTAGTCCCCATTGTTGCCGAGATAAAAAGGTTAATTCCCAAACTGGCAGCCGAGTATGGCCGGCCCCGCGATGAGCGGGAGGCCGGCCAGCTGGCCAGTTTGTACCAAACAGGTGGAGCTGCCGGGATTTCCCTTGTTACGGAACAGCAGCATTTTGGTGGAGAGCCCGAAAAAGACGTTCCTGCAGTCCTGCAGGCCACCTCTTTGCCCTTGCTTATCAAGGATTTTATCCTGGATTCCGCCAGGGTAGACTTTTATGCAGGGATTCTTGGAGGAATTGACCCCAGTTTTACCCGGAGGGCAACCTTGCTTCTTCATGCCCATATGCTTGGCGAGCAGCTCCCTGCCATGCTGGGGTACGTTTATTCCTGCGGGATGCACGCTCTCATTGAAACAAGGGGACCGCAAGATCTCCATTACCTGAGCAGGCTGGGTAGAAGAGCGCTAATGGTTGGCATAAATAACAAAAATATTGACGAGCTGGAAATGGGGAAAGATCAGGTACGCATAACTCCGGAGATTATCGCCGGCTACCGTGAGATGATAGGAGATGCTGTCATAATAAGCCAGAGCGCCCACCGGAGCACGGCGGATATACGGCGTTCAATAGAGGCTGGAGCTGATGCGGTGCTGGTCGGTACCGCCTTAATGCTCTCCCGGGATCCTGCCGGGACGGTTTCCTCTTTTGTGCGGGCCGGAGGGGGTTAAAATGACCAGGGTGATGCTTTGTGGCAGCAGAAATGCTGGAGATATTCGCTTGATGGTGGAGGAGGGGGCCGATGCTATCGGATTGATTACTGAGGTGAGGCAGGAAATCTCCTGCCGGCTTTCCCTTAAAGAGGCCCGGCATCTCTGTACCCTTATTCCACCTATGATATCCGGGATCCTTATTCTTACCGAGGAACGGGAAGAAGAGGTATACCGAATGGTAAGATACGTTTGTCCCGATGCGGTGCAGCTGCATGGATTCAATACCCCTGAGGATGTTGCTTTTCTGAGGAGGAAACTTAATAGCAAGATTATCAAAACCCTTCATTTCCAGGATGGTTGTATGGCAGAAGGAGGCAATCCTGAAGGCGTTGCCCTGGAGTACTTAAAAGCCGGGGCAGATGCTATCTTGCTGGACACTTACGGTGAAAGCAAATATGGATCGACCGGCAGGACCTTTGACTGGGATACTGCACGCCGTATAAGGGACGTGCTCTGGCCCAGGCCTCTTATTCTTGCCGGTGGTTTACATGTGGATAATGTGGCAGTGGCGTTGAGAGCAGTGCAGCCGTATGCAGTTGATGCCTTTAGTGCCGTCACTTCGGAAGGAAAACTGGATAGGGCAAAGGTACGGGATTTTATGGCAGCGGTAAGGCGATGCCAGCGGTAATGGGGAAGTTTTTTCAAAACAGCAAAAGACAGGAGTGCATGCGCATGGTACCGGATGAACGGGGTTATTTTGGAGAATTTGGCGGACGGTTTGTCCCCGAAGTGTTAATTCCCGCCCTGGAAGAACTTACGGAGGCGTACCGGTGGGCCAAAGAAGATCCCGCCTTTCAGGAAGAACTTCACTGCTTATCAAGGTTCTGGTCGGGACGCCCCACACCTCTTTATGAGGCGAAGCGCCTTAGCGAACTGCGGGGAGGCGCCCGCATTTACCTGAAACGGGAAGATCTTTTGCATACAGGAGCGCACAAGATCAACAATGCTTTAGGACAGGGGCTGCTGGCCAAAAAGATAGGGAAAAAACGCCTGGTGGCCGAAACAGGGGCTGGACAGCACGGTGTGGCTGTTGCCGCAGCCTCTGCCCTGCTGGGACTGCAATGTGTTGTTTATATGGGGGAAGAGGATGTTTACAGGCAGGCTCCCAACGTCAATCGCATGCAGCTTCTGGGGGCGGAAGTAAAAGCTGTTACCAGCGGAAGCAAAACCCTCAAAGATGCAATTAATGAAGCTATCCGCGACTGGGTGACTAATGTAAAGAGCACTTACTACCTGTTGGGTTCAGCTGTGGGACCGCATCCCTATCCCTTGATGGTACGGGAGTTCCAGGCAGTTATCGGGAGAGAAGCAAGGGAGCAGGTGCTGGCGTTAAGGGGCGCTTTGCCCGATTATGTTATAGCCTGTGTAGGCGGAGGTTCCAATGCGATAGGGATATTTTATCCTTTTTTAAACGATGTTCAGGTCAAGCTGGTAGGTGTGGAGGCGGGTGGCCAGGGGCTTGATAGCGGTAAACACGCTGCTTCCCTGGCGGCAGGAAAAGTTGGGGTGCTGCACGGGGCAAAGTCTTTTGTATTGCAGAATAAGGCCGGTCAGATTCAAGCCACTCACAGTATTTCCGCCGGACTGGATTACCCCGGCGTAGGCCCGGAACACAGTTATCTGAAAAATACCGGCCGTGCTCAATACGTGGTTGTGGAGGACAGTCAGGCTCTTCAGGCTTTCATGCTTCTCAGCAACACGGAGGGGATTATACCAGCTCTGGAGCCTGCTCATGCCATCGCTTATGCCCTTAACCTGGCCGGCTCCCTGGAGCAGGATCAGGCCATTGTCGTTAATCTCTCCGGCCGTGGAGACAAGGATATGGAGATCGTGAGCAAAATGCTGGAGGTGAAGCAATGACGCACATCGCTTCTGTGTTTGCCGGAAAGGAACATGCCGCCCTTATTGCCTTTATTACGGTAGGCTATCCTACCCTTGAGGCCACGCTGGAGGCGGTACCGTTGCTGGAAAAATGCGGCGTCGATATGGTGGAGCTGGGCATCCCTTTCTCCGACCCGCTAGCTGACGGCATAACCATCCAGCAGGCCAGCCAAAAAGCCCTGCAAAATGGAATTACACCGGCTGCCTGCCTGGAGGCTGCCCGCCTCATCAGGCAGAAGACGGATCTGCCCCTGCTCTTTATGACCTACTATAATCCCGTCCTTTGCTATGGTCCGGATCTTTTCTGCGCTGACTCTTTCCGTGCCGGTATCGACGGGCTAATCGTTCCGGATTTGCCCCTGGAGGAGGCCGGTCTTTTGGAAGAAATCACCTGCAGGAACAACCTGGATTTAATCTATCTTATTGCTCCTACCAGTCCCGAGGATCGCATCAGGCAGGCTGCACAGCGTTCGCGGGGATTTATCTACCTGGTCTCGGTCACAGGGGTTACCGGCATGAGGAAAGACCTTCCCGAAGGATCGGCCGGGTTTGCTGCCAGGGTCAAAAGATTTTCCGACAAGCCGTTATGCATGGGCTTTGGAATATCCACACCGCAGCAGGCGGCACTGGTGGCAGGCAGTGTGGACGGCGTCATCGTCGGCAGCAGTATTGTCCATCTAATGGGCAGCCAAAGGGACTGGAAACCAGCCGTTTCCGAATTTGTTTGCTCTCTTAAAAAGGCCATAATGGAGAGCGGGAAGTAATTTAAAAGGGTATTACCGCTTGAAACTGCCGCCCTGTTACAAGCCCTGCAAGATGCTGGATGCTCACAAAAATGTTTGCCCGGCAAGGGGGTAGCTTCCTAGTATTTTTAAGAATAAAACTTTTTCTTTTATCTCCTTCAGTGCACGGGCAACTTTTGTATCTTTCCGGTGCCCTTCAACGTCCAGGAAAAATTTATATTTTCCCAGGTCGCCACGAACAGGGCGGGATTCTATTTTTGTGAGGTTAAGTTTATAGCGGGCAAAAATGCCAAGGGCCGAATATAAGCTTCCCGGCCTGTCATGCAACCCAATTAGTAAAGATGTTTTATCATTCCCCGTCCAGGGGGCGTCAGCCAGGGCGAGGAGCAGAAAACGGGTGATATTAGAGGGCTCATCCTGGATGTTCTCCTGGAGCACCTCCAGGCCGTAAAGCCAGGCAGCACGCCGGGAGGCAATAACGGCCTTTCCTTCGTTCTGGCTCGCCAGCGCAACAGCTTCTGCAGTGCTGGCCATACTGATACGGGATGCTTCCGGGATGATTCTATCTAAATAGATACGGCACTGGGCCAGGGCCTGGGGATGGGAATAGACCTCCTTGATCTTTGCAATTTCCTGTCCGGGGCGGGCAAGCAGGCAATGCTGTACTCTTAAGAGCAGCTCACCCTTTATCTTCACCGGGCTGTTTTTGGATAAAAGGTCAAGGGTCAGGTTTACGGTTCCCTCCAGGGAGTTTTCCACCGGGACCACCCCCTGAACAACCTCTTTTTTTTCCACCGCAGTGAAAATCCGGTCCATAGTGGGGTAGGGTTTTGGCCGTAAAGATTGGCTGGTGCAATATCTTACCGCTAATTCCTCGCTAAAAGTTCCCGGCGGCCCCAGGTAGCCCAGCAAGTTTCTCATTCTTGTAACCTCCTTTCCTATGTACTTTTTAGGAAAGAAAAGAATTTAGCTGCATACATGGACGAAGCAATCTGGTAAAGAGCTATTTGCCTGTTCCTGTAAGGTACGTCCACAGGCTGCTGCGATGCTTTGCAGTGATTTCATTAACAGGCAAAAATCCTTGATAGTTAGAGATTGATCGCCGTCGCAGTAAGCTTTTTGCGGTTCCGGGTGAACCTCTATTAAAAGGCCGTCGGCACCAGAGGCAATGGCAGCCCTGGAGAGAGCAGGAACCAGCTTGCTGTCTCCGCTGCTGTGGCTGGGATCCACCATCACGGGAAGGTGGCTCAAACTGTTAACAAGGGGTACGGCGCTGATATCCAGGGTGTTGCGGGTATAATGTTCAAAGGTGCGAATACCCCTTTCGCAGAGAATAACGTTAAAATTCCCGCCTGCAAGGATATATTCTGCAGACATAAGCCACTCCTCAATGGTTGCCGAAAAACCCCTTTTTAACAGTACCGGCTGCTTTTGTTTCCCCAGTTTTCTTAACAGGGGATAGTTGTGCATGTTGCGAGCACCTACCTGCAATATGTCAGCGTAAAAAGAAACGAGCTCCACATCCTGGGGGGTTATCACCTCGGTAACGACTTTCAGCCCTGTCCTTTTCCTCGCCTCTGCCAGGAGCTTCAGCCCTTCTTCTTCGAGACCCTGGAAGCTGTAAGGTGATGTCCGGGGTTTAAAGGCTCCACCGCGCAGGATTTTTGCACCGGCTTCAGCAACTTTCTCGGCAATATTAAACAGCATTTCTTCATTCTCAACAGCGCAGGGGCCGGCCATTACAATGACTTCTTCACCCCCGATGGTTATTCCATTCCCCAGATCGACGATGCTTTTTTCTTTCTTAACTTCCCTGCTCACCAGTTTATAGGGGGTCTTTAATGGTACTACTTTTTCCACTCCTGGCAGCAGCAACAGGTTGGTTGACCCCTCGTGGTTTTTCCCGCCTGTGGCGTCGATAAGAATTTTTCCTGCACTTTTGATGATATGGCTGTGGTAACCCATATCTGTTATCTGTTTTTTTACCTTTTCGATTTCTTTCTCGGTAGCTTCCTGATTCATTACTAGAATCACGCAACATCACTCCCCGCATAATTTTTTAAAAAAATAAGGTTTACACTAACAAAGGGACGAAAGTGTAAACCTTGTAAAATAAAAACTTCCTGTCCAGGGACAGGAAGTTGCTTCCGCGGTACCACCCTAGTTGGCTTTTTGCAAAGCCCACTTTTTCAGGAGCGGGACCTCTTTCGAGATCCGATTCCTGTTTCGTTGCTAACGGGTGAAAAACCCGGCACAGCTTACTTTTCCCGTATCATCGCTGAAGCGCAAACACGAGGTTTCAGCCTGCAGCTCCGGAGGGAACTTCGACCGGGTGCTTTTCCGGCAGGGCTTTCAGCCGCGGCCCCACCTCTCTGCAGCAAGCAATACCGGCTTACTTTCCTCTTTCAATGCTTTTTGCCTGTTTTTAACTTTCTTGTTAGTTTAGCAAAAAAACTCTCCGGTGTCAACAACTTTTTTACGGGCCCGGCCGGCCCTCAACCGGCCGCCCCTCCTGCAGAGGGGGTATTAATTATATCAAGGATGCTTTTCTGCTCTTTTCTTTTCCAGTCTTTCATTCTTGTGATAAAATTAGACCAGATTTCACGAAGCGATGATTTTATAACCTTCCAGGAATAGCCATTTATGGGGGTGACAGGTAATGGAAACTGAGAAAAGGCGTCGTGAGCTGTTAAAGCTCTTGCGTAAAGCATCCAGGCCGCTTACAGGTGCAGAGCTGGCCAGCCACTTTAATGTAAGCCGGCAGGTTATTGTTCAGGATATTGCCATATTGAGAGCTTCAGGCGAGCAGATCTTTGCCTCTCTCCAGGGATATCTGGTCCCTTCACGGCCACAGGAGAGCTGGGTGCGGGCTGTAGCAGCCTGCAGGCACACCCGGGAACAGATTGAAGACGAATTGGGTATTGTCGTGGACCTGGGCGGCAGGGTCCTTGACGTGATCGTAGAACACCCTGTGTACGGGGAACTGCGGGGCAATCTGATGGTTGCCAGCCGTCGTGACTTGAGTTTATTTTTGGAGTCGCTGGATAAAACAGCAGCAAACCCGCTTTTGGCCTTAACGGGGGGCATCCACCTGCATACTCTCGAGGCACCAGATCAAAAGGTAATGGAAGAAATTACAGCAGCACTGGATAAGGCAGGATATCTTGTAAAATAGCTTAAAAGCTGTGACTTTACAATTGACAAGACAGGTTTGCAATGGCATAATTAATTCAAGAAAAGCGGTTAAAGGGGTATCGGGAGGATGGAAGAAGAGAAAAAGGCACTATTCCAAAGAATTCAGGAATTAAAAAGGAGGCACAACGCTGTTATCCTGGCGCACAACTACCAGAGCGAAGAGGTTCAAGATGCTGCTGACTTTGTCGGTGATTCTTTTGAACTCAGCCGGATAGCCGCACAGTCGGGGGCAGATGTGATTGTGTTTTGCGGTGTTTATTTCATGGCAGAGGTGGCGGCTATTCTGGCACCGGACAAGATCGTGCTGCTTCCCGAAATCCTGGCCGGTTGCCCTCTCGCAGATATGATCACTTCAGAAACGCTCCGGGAAAAAAAGAAACAACACCCGGCTGCAATGGTAGTTACCTATATTAATTCCCCGGCGGTTGTTAAGGCGGATAGCGATATTTGTGTTACTTCATCCAATGCCGTTAGCGTGGTCAATTCCCTGGAAGCAGAAGAAGTTCTTTTTGTACCCGACATGAACCTGGGGAGCTTTGTTGCCGGGCAAACGGATAAACGCGTTATTCTATGGGACGGCTACTGTGTGACGCACCACCGTGTAAGGCCGGCTGACGTAGCTGCCGCCAGGGCATCACATCCCGATGCCGTTGTAATGGTCCACCCGGAATGCCGTCCGGATGTAGTGAAAACTGCAGATTATGTTTTTTCAACCGGCGGGATGATAAAGTTTGCCCGGGAAACGGAACATAAAAAAATAATTGTTGGGACAGAGATGGGCTTAATTTACCGCCTGCAAAAAGAAAACCCCGATAAACAATTTTATCTCCTTTCTCAGGGTTTAATTTGCCCCAACATGAAGTTTACCAACCTGGAAAAGGTTTATAAAGCACTGGAAACACTGCAGCCACGGATTACCGTCCCCCAGCCCATTCGCGACCTTGCCCGCAGACCGCTTGAACTCATGCTGGTTGCAGTTTAATAAAGGGGTTGGAGCGCTTGGTATATTTGAAACGGGAACATCCCTATGAATACGATGTAATAGTTGTCGGTAGCGGTATGGCAGGCCTGTTTGCTGCCATCAAAGCGGCGCGCTTTGCCCGTGTCTGTCTCTTGGCCAAGGATGCCCTGTCCAATACCAATACCTGGCTTGCACAGGGCGGCATCGCTGCTGCACTTGGAGATGATGACACTCCCGAGAGTCACCTGGAGGATACCGTACAAGCAGGAGCCGGCTTGTGTAACCGCGAGGCCGTTAAAGTGATGGTGGAGGAGGGGCCACACCGCATAAAGGAACTCCTGGAGTTAGGTGTGCCGTTTGACCGGGTAGAGGGGCAACTGGCCATGACCAGGGAAGGGGCCCACAACAGGAATCGTATCGTTCATGCCGGAGGCGATGCTACCGGGCAGGTTCTTCATGAAACTTTGCAAAACCATTTGCTTAACAACAGGGCGATTGCTGTCCGGGAATACACTTTTGTTACAGATTTGTTAACCTGTGAAGGACAGGTCACCGGCCTAAAAACTTTGAGGGGAGAAACCTACCGTGCCGGGGCAGTGATCCTTGCCACGGGAGGGCTGGGCAGGGTTTTTTTCTGCACGACAAACCCGGAGGTTGCTACGGGAGATGGCGTGGCCATGGCGTTCCGTGCCGGGGCGGAAGTTGTCGATATGGAGTTTATCCAGTTTCATCCCACTGTTTTTCAGAGTCCAAAGGGAGAAATGATCCTGATTTCAGAGGCAGTGCGTGGTGAAGGGGCGGTGCTCCGGAATTCTCGTGGTAAACGGTTTATGGATAAATACCACGAGATGGCCGAACTTGGCCCGCGGGATATAGTGGCCCGTGCTATCGTGGATCAAATGAAAAAACAGGGGAGCAGGTGCGTTTACCTTGATGTTACGCTCCGGGATCCCGTTTTTCTTAAAAGTCGTTTTCCCACAATATATGGTATGGCCTCGAAATACGGTCTGGACCTGGCAAAGGACTGGCTCCCCGTTAGTCCTGCAGCACATTATGCTATGGGCGGTGTGCATACAGGCCTGGACGGGGAGACAAATCTGGCCGGTCTTTACGCTTGCGGCGAGGTTGCCTGCAGCGGGGTACATGGAGCCAATCGTTTGGCCAGCAATTCCCTGTTGGAGGGGCTTGTTTTTGCCGGGCGCGTCGTGGAGCGGATTGAAAAAACCGGGAAAAAACTTCCGGGTACTCTGCAGCAAAAATATAAAAGTAATTATAGCCCCAAAAAACTTTCCTTAAAATTCGCGCGTGGAAAAAAACTGCAGGATGAACTCCGCAGGTTAATGTTCAGCAAAGCGGGCATCCTCCGCCACGAGAAAGGTCTTTTAGCAGTACAGCGTTTCCTCAAGCAGCATGCCTGGCTTGTAGATGCGGTACCGGAAGACCGGGCAGCATGGGAGCTAAAAAACCTGTTTGTTGTGGCCAACCTCATTGTTAACAGTGCATTTATGCGTACTGAAAGCCGCGGCAGCCATTACCGGGTAGATTACCCGCAGCCTGATGAAGCGTGGCGCTTGCGCCACCTGTCCCGGTCGGCAAAGGGAAAAAAGGAGGAAGATTTGCTTGCACCGCTTAGTTTATAAAGATATTGTGGCAAATGCTTTAGCCGAAGACCTTGGTTCTGGCGACTGGACCACGAGCAGTATCTTTACCGGGGAAGAGGGAAAAGCTTTTATTGTAGCCAAAGAAGCAGGCGTTTTGGCCGGGCTGCCTGTGGCGGAAGAAGTGTATGCCCAGGTTGACACGAGGGTACATTTTAGGACGAATTTTCAGGATGGCAGCAAAATAAATGGCGGCGATTGTGTTGCTACCCTGGAAGGGCCTGTAGCCGGTATCCTTATGGGCGAGCGCGTGGCTCTTAACTTCCTGCAGAGAATGTCGGGAGTTGCCACGGCGACAAGGGCTGCTGTAGAAAGTGTTCACGGCACCAGGGCCAAAATTACCGATACGCGCAAAACAGCTCCCGGATTGCGCCTTCTCGATAAGTACGCGGTGCGCGTTGGCGGAGGGGTAAACCACCGTTTTAACCTTGCTGATATGGTGTTGATCAAGGATAACCATATCCGGGGAGCCGGCTCTATCCGCGAGGCAGTGGCCCGGGTCAGGCGGCACTGCGGTTTCCCCGTAAAAATTGAGGTAGAGACAGAAACGCTTGATGAGGTCAGGGAGGCGGTGGCTTGTGGCGTGGAAATCATTATGCTGGACAATATGACTACAAGCCGGATGGCTGAAGCAGTTAGCTTGATAGCGGGGCGAGCACTGGTTGAAGCCTCGGGAGGAATCTCCAGGGAACGGCTGCCTGAAGTGGCTGCTACCGGTGTGGATTTAATTTCCCTTGGTTATTTGACAAACAGCAGTCGTGTACTGGATTTGTCGTTAAAATTAGGTTAGAAACTCCAAGGAAAAGCATCATCGAAACAGCGCATGAGCGGATGGAGAAAAAAATTTCTTGACATGAAGCGTTCAGGAGTATAAAATATTTTCTAATCAGTTAAATTAAACAAAAAATCGATGACGGGGAGAAGTAGGCACGACGATAGGCTGCAGAGAGCCGGGGGATGGTGTGACCCGGTGCCATCAACTGCTGAAATACACCCCTGAGAAGCAAACCAAAAGCCTTTGCTTTACTTGAGCGGCCAGTAGGCTTTGACGGAAACTCCCACCGTTAAAAGGGAGGGGGTATAATGCTGGAACACAACACCAGTCCGTACCCTGAAAAGAGGGGGGCATTTATGTCCAACCAGGGTGGTACCGCGTGAAGATAGAACTTCCGTCCCTATGGGGAGGGAAGTTTTTTTAGTATGAAAATGGGGTGACGCAAAGCTGGTGCTCGCTCCAAGTTCAGCTGGAGCCAAGTTCTACAGCTCAGCTCAAGACTCCGATGACTTTCCCAGGAGAGCTCGCCTCCTACTCGCCTCCTGGCTGCTGGCGTCCATGCCGGCAGGGCCATCTCCAAACTTCGCTTCAACATGAGCTTTTATCTTCGCTGCACAAGTCGCTCGCTACAACCTTGTGCCACCTGTACGGAACATAGTGCGGATTAGAAGCCATCATTTTCATCCATTGTTGTGGACCGCAGGGCCCTGGCCGTTAGTATTAAAAATTAAAAGGAGGATGTTTTATGATCGTTGTTATGGATTCCGGTGCCGGTGAAGAGGAAATCGGGGAGGTAGAAAAGAGAATCAAAAGTTTTGGCTATGACGTGCACCGTTCCAACGGCGTGAACTGTACTATCCTGGGCGCTATCGGCTACCCCAGGGAAGATGTCAGGGATGCTCTGGAGGTAATGCCTTCCGTGGAAAAAGTAGTGCTGGTTTCACACCCTTTTATGCTGGTAAGCAGGGAGTTTAAGAAGGATAAGACTGCGTTTAAGGTGGGAGAGGTGGAAATCGGAGGCGAAAAAATTGTCCTGATGGCCGGGCCGTGTGCAGTAGAAGGAAGGGAATCTTATCTTCAAGCCGCTGAAGCTGTAAAAAAAGGGGGAGCGGATATTTTAAGAGGAGGGGCATATAAGCCTCGCACTTCTCCTTACAGTTTTCAGGGCCTGGAGGAAGAGGGTTTAAAAATCATGGCAGAGGCCAGGGAAATGACCGGACTTCCCATCATAACAGAAGTTCTGGACCAGCACTCTATTGAAATTGTGGTCCGCTATGCCGATATCATCCAGGTGGGGACACGCAACATGCAAAACTTTAAACTGCTTAGAGAACTGGGACAAATAAATAAGCCCGTTTTGATAAAAAGGGGGATGTCAGCGACGATTGAAGAATGGTTGATGGCAGCAGAGTATCTTCTCAGCAGCGGAAACTACCAGGTCATCCTCTGTGAAAGGGGAATACGGACGTTTGAAACATATACCCGCTATACCATGGATATCAGTGCTATTCCCATAGTAAAAGAGTTAAGCCATTTGCCGGTATTTGTAGACCCAAGCCACGGTACCGGGAAGTGGAAATGGGTGCCTTCCATGAGCCTGGCTGCGGTAGCGGCAGGTGCTGATGGCCTTCTGGTAGAAGTACACCCCTCCCCCAAGGAGGCGCTTTGTGATGGCCCTCAATCGCTGGTTCCGGAAAAATATTCACAGATGATCGGTTCATTGAGGGGAGTGGCACAGATAATTGGCCGGACGCTGTAAACCTTTGTTTGCAAAATGCTGTATTATAGGGCTGGGTCTCATCGGGGGGTCGGTGGGCATGGCCCTGGGAAAGTATAAAGTTGTCGAGGAGCGCTGGGGGTACGATGTTAGTCCCCGGGCCATGGTTGAAGCCAGGGAAAGAGGGGCAGTAGATGAAACAGCAGTCCTGTCCCAAGCCCTGCAGGATGCCGAGCTGGTCATCCTTTCCATGCCCGTGGGGCAGATCCTCAAAGTACTGGAGGAAATATCTCCCTTTCTTCAAAAAGGCGCCCTGGTAACCGATGTGGGGAGCACTAAAAAACAGATTGTTAAGGCCATGGAAAGTTTATTGTTCCCAGGGGTAACGGGCATTGGCGGTCATCCTATAGCCGGGTCAGAACAGGCAGGAATTGCGGCAGCAGATCCCTTGCTGCTGGAGAATGCCATTTATCTATTAACTCCCACGAGGCAAACACCAAAACCGGCACTGGAAAAGATGGAGAAAGTTATCCGGGCTATCAGGGCGTGCCCTCTCATGTTAGGGCCGGAGGAACATGACAGGCTTGTAGCCCTGGTCAGCCACCTTCCCCAGCTGGTTGCTGTTGCCCTCGTCAATGCTTTAAGAAGTTGCGGCCATGAGCGGGAACTGCTTCTTACTCTGGCAGGGAGAGGCTTTAAAGACACAACCCGCATTGCCATGGGGGAGCCTTCCATGTGGTATGATATCTTTACAACAAATAAAGTTTTTTTAAAGGATTCCCTGAAAATTTTTCTGGAGGAATTGCATTTGCTGGCCGGCTATCTGGAGCAAGAAAACGAAGGAGAAGCGGTAAGGATCTTAGAAAATGCCGGGTTTTTGCGGCGTGCCCTTCATTAACCGGCGGTGTTCAAGCCATAGCGATCATCGTATTGCCATGGCCCTGGCCATTGCTGCCCTTTTTGCCAGGGGCGAAACAGTTATTGAAGGAATCGAACCGGTACAGGTTTCTTTTCCCGGGTTTTTTGAGCTTTTACAAAGTCTAACCGCTTAGCCCTAAATATAATAGAAGGGGGGTAAGGGCAGGGAGACTTGGCGGTGCCATGGAGATGATACTGCTAAGGTGGCCTGCCTTCTGGAGATGCGTTATTTGACAGCAGGTGAGTCTCACGGCCCCGCGCTCGTGGGTATTATTGAGGGGTTGCCGGCAGGTCTGGTCATAAAGGAAGATTTTATTAACCGGCAGCTGGCCAGGCGCCAGGGAGGTTACGGCCGGGGAGGGCGCATGTCCATCGAAAAAGACCGCATTAAATTCCTCTCAGGCATTCGTTTTGGCAAGACAACAGGCAGCCCCCTGGCCCTGGCCATTGAAAACAGGGATTGGTTAAACTGGCAAAAGGTGATGTCCCAGGACCCGCGGGATGAAACAGGTGAAAGAAAAGTAACCAGTCCCCGACCGGGGCATGCCGATCTGGCCGGGGGGATAAAATATTTCCACCGCGACCTTCGTAATGTCCTGGAGCGTGCCAGTGCCAGGGAGACGGCCATGCGCGTAGCCGTTGGCAGCGTAGCTTCTTTATTGCTGGGCCATTTTCAAATCGAGTGCGCCGCTTTTGTTGTGGCGGTGGGGGGCATCACAGCGTCCCCACGAAGGCCGGAATGGGGCGTAAGTGTTATTAAAGAAAAAACAGCTGCCTCCCTTTTCTATTGTCTTGATGAGGAGGCAGAGAAGCTAATGCTGGAAAAGGTTGACCGGGCCAGGGAGATGGGAGATACTCTGGGAGGGGTTTTCGAGGTCCTGGTAGAAGGGCTTCCTCCGGGACTGGGGAGCCATGTCCACTGGGACAGGCGCCTGGATGGCCGGCTGGCCGGTGCTGTAATGAGCATTCCCGGTATAAAAGGTGTGGAGATCGGCCTGGGCTTTGCTGCTGCTGAAAGACCCGGATCTCTGGCACACGATGCCATTGTCTTTGATAAGCATAAAAAGATTTTCCGGTCTGCCAACCATGCCGGAGGGCTTGAAGGAGGCATAACCAACGGCGAGGCCGTTGTCATAAGAGCGGCCATGAAGCCCATCCCTACCTTAAAGAAGGCCCTGCCCAGCATAGACCTGGCTGCCGGGGAGATGGGATATGCTGCTGTGGAGCGCTCTGATATTTGTGCCGTTTCTGCCGCTTCAGTAATAGGGGAAGCTGTTGTTGCCTGGGAGATGGCCAGGGCCTTCCTGGAAAAATTTTCTGGGGACACCATGACAGAAGTGGAGATGGCTTTGCAGAATTACCTGGAGCTGGTTAAACGTTACCTGGGGGAAATATAGATGTTTAAAATTAAAGTAAGGACCGACAAAAAAAGTTATCCTGTTTACCTGGGCCAGGGTATTATGGAAAGTATTGGTCCCGTGATGTCCAGATGCCTGCCAGCCCGTCCGGTCCTGGTAGTAAGCGACAGGAATGTTGCGCCTCATTATGCGGAAAAATGCCTTAAGAGCCTGCAGCTTGGAGGGTTTAAGCCTTTCCTGGAAGTGCTGGAGGGAGGAGAGGAAGATAAATCTTTAATGGCAGCATCAGGCCTTTACGAGCGGTTACTGAAAACAGGCCTGGACCGGCACTCAGCTATTGTCGCCCTGGGTGGAGGAGTAATAGGCGACCTGGCAGGATTTGTAGCTGCTACTTATTTAAGGGGCGTTCCCTATGTCCAGGTGCCAACAACGCTGCTGGCGATGGTGGATAGCAGTATAGGAGGCAAGGTAGCCGTAAATCACCCCCTGGGGAAAAACCTTATCGGTGCCTTTTACCAGCCCGCACTGGTTGTCGGCGATGTAGACGCTCTTAAAACTTTGCCCGGGCGGGAGCTTAACGCCGGGTTGGCCGAGCTGGTAAAATATGGGATTATCAGGGATAAAAAGCTTTTTGAGCAACTGGAGTCTCTAATCCAGAGTGTCCCTCCAGAGGATTGGCTCCTGAAAATTGACAGCCGCCAGCTTTTGAAGTTTATTATCCGGGCTGTTCTTATTAAGGGGGAAATAGTTTATTTTGATGAAAAAGAAAAAAACCTTCGCCGCATCTTAAATTTCGGGCATACTTTTGGGCATGCTCTGGAATCAGCAACCCGCTATGCATATTACCTTCATGGAGAGGCGGTGGCCTGCGGCATGGCCATGGAAGCCAGGTTGGCGGCGCTGCAAGAAATATTAGACCGGGTTTCTCAACAGCGGATAATAAGTCTCATTAAACAGCTGGATCTTCCTCGTCCTCCGGCGGGTTTGAGCGTAAATGCTGTTATGAAAGCTTTGTCTTATGATAAAAAGAAAGAGGGGGAAGAGTTAATTTTTGTTCTTCCTGCCGGTATAGGAAAAGTACTAATGTATAAGGCGCCTTCTTCTAGCCTTGTTGAGAAGGTTGTGGAAGAATATTTACGAGGGGATCTTTTTTGAATTCTGGATTATATCGGAAAAAGCGACGGGGAAAAAGCGAGTTTGGGATTGACAGGGAAAAAATAATGTGATAATATTCATTCCAATTAAAGAAGTAAATCCAATGGTGGGGAAGAGTAAGTAAAGGGGATTTTCACAGAGAGCCGGCAGCTGGTGGGAATCCGGTAAAAGGCTCCTTTACTGAATGGGCCCCTGAGGAAAGGACCGAACGCTGCAGCTAAAGGCATCCAGTAGGCTCCTGCGGAGAGTCTTACCGTTAAAAGAGACAGGGTATTGGAGAAAGAAACCTGTGCGGTAGCGGTATCACCGCTCCCGTAAAATAGGGGACTGAAAGTACCTGGAAGGGGAAACCGTAATTAAATTTTTTTACGGTTTAACTAAGGTGGCACCGCGGAGAAGCCTTCCGTCCTTAAGACGGAAGGCTTTCCTAATTATATTAGTTATATTGATTATGGTTGGAAAGCGAGGTGTGGCAGGTGATCAGGCCTGACAGGGAAACATTCAGCCGGCTGGGCGAAAATTATAACATCATACCCTTATTCAAAACAGTTCCAGCCGACCTGGAGACGCCTATTTCCCTCTATCTCAAGCTGGCTTCCCCTTGTGGGGAGAGCTTTCTGCTGGAAAGCGGGGAACTGGGGGAAAAAGCCAGGTATTCATTTATCGGAAGTGAACCATTTTTAACCCTCTATACCCTGGGCAGTGATACTGTGGTTCAGGGAGAAATTGGAAAACGATGGCGCTCGGAGGGCGACCCCTTAAGCGTCTTGGAAAATATATTTAAGGGTCTCAATGTTTACCAGCCGGGGGAACTTTCCGCTTTCTGGGGGGGAGCCGTTGGATATCTCTCCTATGATATGGTGAAGCGGTGGGAAAAAATTCCCGGCATACAGGAAGAAAGCCGCTGGCCCTCGTGCTACTTTTACTTCCCCCGCAAGGTTTTTATTTATGACCACAGGCAGCATCTCTTAACAGTTATTTACCTGGCTTCCATAAATGGAAAAAGAGATGACCCGGGAAGAGTTTACGAGAAGGCCTCTAAGGAACTGGAAAGTATTTTACTTAATCTTGGCCGGAGACAGGGGTACAATAGTGTGGCTTTTTCCCCTGCCGGCGATTGTATGGCTTCTCCGGGGGTTAGCCAGTCGTTTACCAGGGATAGCTTTGTTGCAGCGGTTAACAGGGCCAAGGAATATATCAGGGCAGGAGACATATTCCAGGTCGTGCTCTCCAGGCGAGCGCAGCAGGAAACCAGAGCCCTTCCGTTTAGTATTTACCGCGCCCTGCGCAGTTTAAACCCTTCGCCTTACCAGTTTTACCTTTCTTTTCCTCATTTTCAGATGGTAGGTTCCTCACCGGAGATGCTGGTGAGGCTGGAGAAAGGCCTGGCTTATACCAAGCCCATAGCCGGGACCAGGCCGCGAGGTCAGGACGATAAAAGCGACCTTTCCCTGGCTAGGGAGCTCAGCAAAGACGAAAAAGAGAGGGCCGAGCATATGATGCTGGTGGACCTGGGAAGAAATGACCTGGGGAAGGTCTGTTGCTACGGCAGCGTAGAGGTAATCAAGCTCCTGGAGATAGAATATTTTTCCCATGTTATGCACCTTGTTTCCGAAGTCAGGGGGAAAATCCGCCCGGAATGCAACTTTGCCCATCTTTTACGGGCTGCCTTTCCCGCGGGAACAGTCTCCGGTGCACCCAAGGTCAGAGCTATGGAGATTATTGCTGAACTTGAACCGCGTCCCCGGGGACCCTATGCCGGTGCCGTCGGCTATCTGGGTTTTAACGGGGATATGGACACCTGTATAACGATAAGAACAATAATTATGAATCACGGGCAGGCATATGTTCAGGCTGGAGCAGGAATTGTGGCCGATTCTGACCCCTACAGGGAGTATGAAGAAACAGAACATAAAATGGCCAGCTCTTTCAAGGCCATAAGCTTGGCAGAGGAGTGGGAAAATGATTTTAATTATCGATAATTATGATTCTTTTACCTTTAACCTGGCTCAAGAGCTGGGTTCCATGGGTCTGGAAGTGGAGGTTCGCAGGAATGATGCCTTTACCCTGGAGGAGCTGGGACAGATGCCCTTGCAAGCTGTCGTTATCTCGCCGGGCCCGGGAGAGCCCGGTTCCGCCGGGTTGAGCTTGAAAGCGGTAGGTTTTTTAAAAAGCCGGCTTCCCATTTTGGGCATATGCCTGGGCCACCAGGTTATCGGGGCTTACTTCGGTGCCAGGGTTGTCAGGGCTTCTCGCCTTATGCATGGCAAAACCTCTTTTATTCACCATAACGGTGACAGCATGTTTAAGGGGGTAGATTCACCCTTCGAAGCCATGCGCTATCATTCTCTTCTAGTGGCCAGAGAATTTTTGCCTCCCTCCCTGGAAGTTATCGCTGCAACGGAGGAGGGGGAAATTATGGCTATCCGGCATAAATTTTATCGCAACCTGGTAGGGTTACAGTTTCACCCGGAGTCCCTGTTTACTCCCCCTGGGCGTATGATCCTGGCTAATTTTTGCCAGCTTTCCGGCCTTTTGGCCGCTGGAGAGAACCTGGAGAATAAAATGAAAAAACAAGAATTTTTATCTTCTAGGAGGTGAATACCCGGGGATATTACCGGGTAATAAATGATCAAAGATATCCTGGAAAAGTTGATCCGTCACGAAGATTTAACCTGTGAAGAGGCCTACCAGGTCATGGGAAAGATCATGAGAGGTGAATTTAAAGAGGCCCAGGTTGCCGCTTATCTCGTAGCGCTTCGTTGTAAAGGAGAGACTGTTGATGAAATAATGGGGAGCTGCCAGGCCATTCGCGAGCACAGCATTAAAATTTCCGTTACAAGAACTCCCGTGGTGGATACCTGCGGTACCGGGGGAGACGGCAAGGGGAGCTTTAACATTTCTACGGTAAGCGCCTTTGTTTCCGCCGGGGCCGGGATAACGGTTGCCAAGCACGGAAACAGGGCTGTTTCCGGGCAGTGCGGGAGCGCAGACCTCTGTGAAGCTTTGGGTATAAATATGGAGTTGCCTGCTACGGATCTAGAGCTTTGCCTTAATGAAATTGGCCTGGGATTTTTATATGCACCGTCATTGCACCCGGCTATGGCCCATGCACTCCCGGCGAGAAAAGCCCTGGGGTTGCGGACCATCTTTAATATCCTGGGTCCCTTGAATAACCCGGCAGGAGCAAAAAGGCAGGTGCTGGGGATTTACGAGGCAGCGTTGACGGAGAAAATGGCAGCGGTCTTAGCCTCTCTTGGTTCCGAGCATGCCCTGGTGGTGGCCGGTAGGGATGGTCTGGACGAAATTACACTTACGGCAGAGACTTTAGTTACCGAGGTGAAAAACGGGATATTGCGAAGCTATCTTATTGCACCGGAAGATTTTGGTTTTTCCAGGGTTTCGATGGATTCGCTGCTGGGTGGGGATGCTGTAGCAGGCACCCGTTCCTGTTTAGCGATACTGAAGGGGGAAAAAGGGCCGCAGCGGGATGTGGTTCTACTGAATGCAGGAGCGGCTTTGTACGTTTCTGGACTGGTACAGAGTATCAGGGAAGGCATTGAGCTGGCCAAAACCTCTATTGATTCGGGAGCGGCTTACGAAAAACTTCAGTCCCTGGTACAGTTTTCCCGGTGCCGGAAACTGCCTGCTGCAGAAGGGGGAAGAACTTATGCTTAAAGAGATCGCCGTCCATAAATGGAGAGAGGTCATCAAGCAGAAAAAAGAATATCCCCTGCAGGAAATAATCAAACAACTGCCTTCGCTCCCTTCTCCAGGGAACTTTAAGGAGGCGCTTCTCAAGCGTTTTCCGCAGGTTGGTATTATCGCGGAGATTAAAAAAGCCTCCCCCTCTGGCGGGGTGATTGAATCTCATTTTACAAGGGATAAAAGCCCGGCGGAAATCGCTCTTTTGTATGAAGAAGGCGGAGCGGTGGCGATATCTGTGCTCACAGAAGCAAGATACTTTGCCGGCTGCCCCGCAGACCTGCGCAGCGCCAAAAGTGCTGTAAGCATACCTGTTCTCCGCAAGGATTTTATCGTGGATGAGTACCAGATTTATGAATCCAGGGCCATGGGGGCAGATGCTGTCCTGCTTATCGCCTCCCTGCTTGCCATTGCGGAGCTGAAAAGATTTTTGCAGCTGCTGGGCGAGCTGGGAATGGCTGCCATAGTGGAAGCAGGGAAAAAGGAAGATATTCTTAAGGCGGTTCAGGCCGGGGCGGAGGTAATAGGTATCAATAACCGCAACCTCCATACCATGGAAATTGACCTTACGAGGACTCTTGAATGGGGTCCTTATGTTCCCCGTGACAGGGTTTTAATTTCGGAGAGCGGCATCTACTGCCGGGAGCAGGTGCAACAGTTAAAAGAGTTGAGCGGCGTGAATGCTGTCCTTGTTGGTAACAGCCTTATGACCAGCGGCGATCCTGCTGCAAAAATAAGGGAGCTGATGGGCGAAGATGTGCCCTGTGCGCGTTAAGGTCTGCGGTATCCGCACTCCCCGGGAGGCCCTGGCAGCCGTGGAAGAAGGTGTTCATGCCCTGGGATTTCTCTTTGCCTCCAGCCCGCGCCAGGTAACCCCCGAAATAGCCGCAGCTATTATTAAGGAACTGCCTCCTTTTATTGGGAAGGTGGGCGTTTTTGTTAACGAAGAAAGCGGGAAGGTAAAGGAGATTGCCGCTTATTGCGGGCTGGACACCCTGCAGTTTCACGGCGAGGAGACAGCGGCGTATTGCTGCCAGTTTCCCGCTTATAAGGTTATCAAAGCTTTTCCTGCCTCTCCCTCTTTATCCATGGAAAGGTGCCGGGAATACCGGGTCAGTGCTATTTTGCTGGATACTAAATATGCAGGTAAGAAGGGCGGAGGAGGCCTGGCCTTCGATTGGCGGCTGGCCCAACCTTTTTGTCAAGGGCCTTTTCCTCTCGTACTTGCCGGGGGATTAAATGAGGACAACGTTTTTAATGCTCTTGAAGTGGTAAAACCTTTCGGGGTCGATGTGAGCAGCGGTGTGGAAAGAAATGGCTTTAAAGATCAAAAAAGAATAAGGGCCCTTATGGAACAAATTAAGAGGTGGGAATACCAGCATTTATTTTGTTATAATAAAAGAGTGACCCGTGTGTCAGGTAGTCTAGAGCCGGAGAAAACTCATTTCTAAACGAAGGCAGGGAAACGATCAGAAAAATGTCTACCAGCAATTTAATGGCCATTGACGGGGAAACAAAAGTGGTAGGTCTTTTCGGGGATCCGGTGGGGCACTCCCTTTCTCCTGCCATGCATAATGCCGCCTTCGGGGAAAGAGGCTTGAATTTCTGTTACCTGCCTTTTCGTGTCCGCAGGGAAGATCTGCCGGCAGCAATCAAAGCTATTGCTTCCCTGGGGTTGAGGGGCGTAAATGTAACTGCACCCCATAAAGAAAGCGTAGTTTCCTATTTAGATGAACTTTCTCCGGAGGCAGGATTTTTAAAGGCTGTTAATACCATTGAGAATAACGGAGGAAAGCTGGCAGGCTGTAACACCGATGTTGACGGTTTCTTTTTTCTGCTGCAAAACAATCTTGGAAAGGCATTTCCAGCAGAGAAGGCCTGCTTGCTGGGGGCGGGAGGGTCTGCCAGGGCTGTTTCCCTGGCTCTGGCCAGAGCAGGAGTAAGTTCCCTGGTTATAGCCAACCGTACTGTTGCCAGGGCAGAAGGCCTGGCCTCTCTCTTAATTGAGGGCAAGATTTTTGAGGAAGCAGAGGTACGAGTTGTAAAACTTGATAAAAAGCCTCTTCAGGAGGAAATTGTAAGCTCAACCTTAATTATAAATACACTGAGCAAAGATCCGGTTGAACTCGGGCTTTTACCGCAGGAAGAGATGCGGAGCTGCCAGGCGGCAATCGACCTGCGATATAATCCCCCGGAGACCTCATTTATAAAATGGGCGAAAAGATGTGGTGCCCGGGGAATTAACGGCCTGGATATGCTTCTGGGTCAGGGCTTGAAGGCTTTTGAGATTTTTACCGGAGAAAAGGCTCCTTTGCAAATAATGAGGGAAGCTCTTATCAAAGCCGTAAAAATATATCACCATCCTTAAGTTTTGTGGGGACAAGAAAAATGCCAGCTTGTTATAATAAAGCAAAGAACAGGTCAGGAGATGATATGTTTTCGTTAAGGCTTAAGAAGAATATCTTCCTTACTGGTTTCATGGGGTCTGGGAAAACCAGCGTGGGCAAAATCCTGGCCTGCATGCTAAAAGTTGAATTTTTTGATACCGATGAGCTTATCACCCGGATGCTGGGAATGAGTACAGGTGAGATCTTTACCCGGTACGGAGAAGATTTTTTCCGAGACAGGGAAACCGAGGTGCTGAAGCTTCTGGGTAAAAAAACACCGGGAACCTGTGTGGTCTCCACTGGTGGAGGGGCTGTGCTGCGGGCGGAGAATATGGCTGCTTTGCGGGAAAACGGTATCATAGTTTATTTAGATGTTTCTGCTGAAGAGGCATACCAGAGGTTAAAGGAGGTAAACGATAGGCCTCTATTAAAGGTGGAAAATCCTCTTGAAAAAATAGAGGAACTGCTGCAAAAAAGAAAGCCTTTCTACCTTCAAGCAGATCTCTCTATTAATTCCACTGGCAAGGGCCTTCAGGAAATCGCTGTACAAATAGTTAATGCTGTTGCAGACCGGAATTTTTAGTAATAAATACAAATTTTTAAAGAAGGAGTATCAAGATGGACGAAGGAAAAAAATGCTTTCTTGTACTTCATGGTCCAAATCTCAACCTGCTGGGAAACAGGGAAGTAGAGATTTACGGCAGCTTAAGCCTGGAGGAACTGAATATTTTGCTCTATAAAGAAGCAGATAAACTAAGGGTAAAACTGGAATGTTATCAATCTAACAGTGAAGGTGATTTACTGGATCAAATTCACGGAGCCCCTGGAAAATATCAGGGAATTATCATTAATCCCGGGGCTTTTACCCATTATAGTATTGCTCTGCGGGATGCCCTGGCAGGGGTTAACGTTCCTGCCGTAGAGGTCCATCTTTCCAATATCCACGCCAGAGAAGAATTCCGCCGGAACTCCGTTATCGCCCCTGTTGTGTGGGGCCAGATAAGCGGCTTTGGACCGCAAAGCTACCTTTTGGCCTTAAGAGTCCTTTGTGAAAGAGACGGAAATGGAGTATAGATACCCGCTTTTCCCACACCGAAATGTGCACGCGCTGTTTCCTCTTCGGAGAGCTGGCTACTAGCTGCTCGGTCAGGTTGAGGCGGTAACGGTGATGTTCTTTGAAGGCCCTCCTGGGAAAAAAGAAAAATATTTTTTTGTCCTGCAGGAAATGTTTACAGGGGTGTAGAACTTAATAGCACGAAAACAAAATTAATAACACCAGGGGAGGGTAGCAAATGTGCATGGAAAAGACCTTGTGGGAGCAGGTGGTCGGCTTTCACGGCCACAGTTGCATTGGGCTGGCCATGGGCTACCGGGTGGCCGAGGCCGCCATGCGAGCTCTGGGGAACAGTCGGGACGTTGATGAGGAGATGGTAGCCATCGTGGAGAACGACAGCTGTGCCGTGGATGCCATCCAGGTAGTAACGGGATGTACCCTGGGAAAAGGCAACCTTATCTTTCGTGATTACGGGAAGCAGGCCTATACCTTCGTCCTGCGGGAGAAGGGAAAAGCCGTGCGCGTAACGGTGAAAAGCCCGGACGAAAAGAGGCACAGGGAAATCATGGCCCTGCGGGAGAAAGCTGCCGCCGGGGAGGCTACGGAAGAAGAAAAGGGCTTGCTGAAGTCCAAAACTGCGGAAGTAATGAACGAGTGCCTTTCCGCTCCGCTGGAGGAAGTTGTGGAGGTAAAAGAAGTGGACTGTGTTATTCCGGAAAAAGCCCGCATCTTTTCTTCCGTGACCTGTTCCTGCTGCGGGGAGAAAGTGATGGAACCCAGGGCCCGGGTAAAAGACGGGCAGGTAACATGCATACCCTGTGCCGAGAACTATACACGCGGGTGGGGAGAGAGTTGAGAAATCTCAGCAAAAAATTTTTGGCAGCTTTTTTACCTTTAAAATCTGAAAAAAGTTTTAACTTCCTTTTTGTAAAATGTTTAAGATAAATTTGGAGTAAAATTTGTGGATAGTATTTTATCCCTTATTTTTTGCCCTGCCGGTAGCACTATTTTAAATATTGTAATACAAAGCTTTAAAGGCTCCAACCTCCTCATAATGGAGATAAATACATTCTTCCCGGCAGTCTGAAAAGCCTGCCGGGCACCTTCTTTTTTCACTGGCTGCTGCATTGTTCAGCCAGTGGTAGCTGAACATAACAAGAGAGGAGAATGAAAAACAATGAAAAAAACCCCTGTATTATCGTTTTTTTTGATAATGCTATTATTTCTGATCCTGGCGGGATGCGCTCCGCAAGAGATTGAGCAAAAAGCAGGGCCTGATGCCAAAGATACCAAAGCTGTCGAAACCCGGACAGAAGAAAGAATAGCAAAGGCAGAACCCGTCGTCGTGAGGCTGGAAGGCGGCGACTGGGGTTACCCCACACCCTTTGCCCACTATTCCCGGGGACCGGGTTCAGCCCTGATGCGCTACATTTTTGACTCCCTGCTGGAAAGGGATGAAAAGGGTTACATCCCCTGGCTGGCGGAAAGATGGGAAATATTCGATGAAGGCAAACGATACGTTTTCCATATCCGTCCCGGGGTAAAATGGCAAGACGGACAGCCTTTGACAGCGCGGGATGTGGCTTTTTCCTTTAACTATTACCGGGAACACCCACCCGTATGGAAAGACGACCTGGTTCTGGACAAGGACTACTTGCTGGATATAAGTGTACTCTCCGACCGCCAGGTGGAATTCGTGGTATCAGAAGCCAGGGCCACCTTCCTGGAGGCTGCCGGGCGGGTGAGCATTATCCCCGAACACATCTGGACGAAAGTGGATAAACCGGATGAGTTTTCTGGTCCGGAAGCCGTTATCGGCAGCGGGCCTTTACGCCTGGTGGATTACAGCAAGGAACACGGCACCTACCGGTACGAGGCCTATGGGGAGTTCTGGGGGCCCCGCGTTCGGGTGGATGTCCTGGAGTTTGTCCCCGTAAGCGATCCCGTGCTGGCCCTGGAAAAGGGGGAGATTGACCTGGCCTCCATCCCGGCCGACGTGCTGCACCGTTTTAAAGAAAACCCGGCCTATACGGTGATGGAAAACCCCGGTTTCTGGGGCTACCGCCTGCGCTTTAACATGCAAAAGCTCCCCGAATTTCAAAACAGGGATCTGCGCCGGGCCTTTGCCTACACTATTAACAGGGAAGAACTGGTGGAGAAAATTGCCCGCGGGGAGGCCATTCCCGGAAACCCAGGAATCCTCTCGCCTCACCACCGCTGGTATAACCCCCAGGTGCCACAGTATGAACACAACTCCGAGAAAGCCCGGGAGTTATTAGCCGGTCTGAATGCCAACCTGAAACCTGCCTACGAGCTGCTGGTGGGTGGAGACCGGGAGGTGCGCATCGGCGAGCTTTTAAAAGAGCAGCTTTCCCAGGCGGGAATCGAGCTACGGGTTACTTCGGTAGATATGAAGACCCGGGACGCCCGCATCGCCGAAGGCAACTACCAGCTGGTGCTGGTGGGACACGGGGGCTGGGGCCAGGATCCGGATTATCTCAGGACCCGCTTTGTCGGCGCTGAGGGAGACTGGTTCAGCGGCACGCCGGGATACGCCAACCCCGAGGTGGACCGCCTGGCGCAGGAGCAATTGAAGGAAACGAACGAAAGCAGGAGAAAGGAGCTGATTTTCCGGCTGCAGCAGCTTCTGGCAGAGGATGTCCCGGAAATACCCCTGTTCCTGACTACGGGGCATACAGTCTTCCGGCACGAGAGCTACGACGGCTGGATGCACGTCTTCGACCACCACGCCCCTACGCACAACAAGCTTTCTTACCTGGAGAGGGAATAAAGATTGAGTCCAATGCCGTTTACCATTCCATCGCTTATCCTGGGGCAGGTACTTGAAAGCAAGGAAATAAGGAAATAGAAAGGTTGATGATTCCGATGGGACAGCAGCAGCAACCGGTAGAGGGGCAGCAGCCGGGCAACAAGAAGGGATCTCATCAGTACCATGAACAAATTATTAAACGAGAGAAGCAAAAAGAGTGAACCAGCTTCTTCTCTGCTCCGGGTAGAAAACCTTTCTGTTCTGTACAGGGGGCAGCAGAAAGAGGTTCGGGCTTTGCGCGACGTTTCCTTTACCTTGGAAAAAGGCGAAACCTTGGGGATTATCGGGGAGTCCGGAAGCGGCAAGACTTCCCTGGCCCTGGCTTTGCTGGGGCTGATCGGGTCCCCGCACGGCGTATCGGCACGGGTGCTTGTAGGCGGGCAGGATATCCTGTCCCTTCCCGAAGAGGCGAAAAAAAAGCTGCGCTGGCGGCAGGTCGCCCTGGTTTTCCAGAACTCCTTAGAGGTCTTGAACCCCGTCCTTAAAGTGGGGGAGCAGGTAAGCGAGCCCTTAAAAAGGCACCTGGATCTGGACGGGACAGACCTGGAAAGGGAAATGGAAAAGCTTTTTGCCCTGGTCGGCCTGGAGCCGTACTGGCAGGAGGCCTATCCCCACCAGCTTTCCGGGGGGATGCGCCAGCGGGTGCTTTTGGCCATGGCCCTTTCCTGCCGCCCGGAGCTCCTGGTGGTCGACGAGCCCACAACCTCCCTGGACGCCGTCTCCCGGAAGGAAGTGCTGGAAATGCTCAAAGCTCTCCAGGAGCAAATGGGTTTTGGAATGATCGTTATTTCCCACGACCTGGCCGCCGTTTCCAGCCTGGCGGAACGGCTGCTCGTTCTTTACAGCGGAGAGGTGCTGGAAAGCGGGAATACCCAGGAAATCCTGGAGGAACCCCGCCATCCCTACACACGGGGCTTGATCCATTCCTCCGTAGAGGTTTTTCCCTACCGGGACCTCTGGGGCATCCCCGGGGAGCCTTCCGGGGATGCCGGTTTACCTGCTTGTTCTTTTGTCCATCGCTGCACCCAGGTCGTCAAAAAATGCCGGGAGAGCAGGCCCTCCCTGGTAGAGGTTTCCCCTGGACGTATGGTGCGCTGCCACCGCGGCGGTATCGCTACCCTGCTGGAAGCCAGGGGTATCGTCAAGGAATTTTTCCTTAAACAAAGAAAGATCCGGGCCCTTGGAGGGGTTAAGCTGGAGGTGCGCTGCGGAGAAACCGTTGCCCTGGTGGGTGCGTCGGGATCGGGAAAATCCACCCTGGCCCAGATTCTCGCCGGCTTTTTACCGCCGGACCGGGGCGAGGTGACCTTCCAGGGTAAAAAGGTGGAGGGTAACTGGGCCTCCCGGCAGGAAGGAGGGATCCAGCTGGTCCTGCAGGACCCCTTCAGTGCGGTCAGCCACCGCCTTACGGTGGAGGATGCTGTAGCCGAACCCCTGGTGATCAATAAAGTTGCCTCACCGGAAGACCGTCAGAAAAGAGTGAAAGAAGCCCTCCAGGCCGTGCAGCTTCCTGCCGATGAAGAATTTCTCCAGCGTTATTGTTTCGCCTTGAGCGGCGGGCAGCGCCAGCGCCTGGCCATTGCCCGGGCCCTGGTCATGAAACCGGCCCTGCTGCTGGCCGACGAGATTACCGCCATGCTGGATGTCTCCACACAGGCCAACCTGATGCGCCTGCTAAAAGGGCTGCAAAACAGCAGGGGGTTTGCCATGCTTTACATTACCCACGACCTGTACCTGGCACGCAAGGTGGCCGAGCGCATTATCGTCCTGCACGGGGGAGAGGTCGTGGAGGAGGGCTCTGTAAAGCGGGTGACGGAACATTCCTGCTGCTGCCATACACAGGAGCTGCTGGAGGCAGGGCTTCATACCTGAAATGCCCAGCTATCTTGCCAGGATAAGAACTGAGGCAACAGCACCGCTAAACGCTAAAATAAAAAACAAATAGGGAGTCAGAGCTTGATTTTTTCGTTCCGGCCTCTGGCTAACCTGGAGTTTGTTGATATGTCCGTGAAAAAATCTTGGCCAAGAGCTATCGAATATCTCCTGACCTTTCTGGTCATCATTACCCTGAATTTTTCTCTTCCCCGCCTCATGCCCGGGGATCCTTTTTTGCACCTTTCCGGGGAGGCCGGGGAGATCGTGGAGGCGTACACCGAGGAACAGAGGCGCTACTTCCTGGAATATTACGGCCTGGACCGGCCCCTGCTGGAACAGTACTGGAACTACCTGGGCGAGCTGGCCCGCGGCAACCTGGGCTTCAGTTACTATTACAAGGAACCCGTAGTCAATCTTATTGCCCGCCGCCTGCCCTGGACTCTGCTCCTGGTTACTTCTGCTACTTTGTTCAGCCTTCTTTTTGGCGTTTTACTGGGCAGTTTTTCCGCCTGGCGGCGCGGCCGGTGGCAGGACAGGTTTCTCTACCTGTTCATGGTTGTCTTTGGCGAGATCCCGGCTTTTTTAATTGGGCTTGTCCTGCTCATTTTTCTTGCCGCCGGGCTGGGGCTTTTCCCCCTGGCTGGGGCCATGACCCATTTCGCCCGGTATGCTTCATTTTGGGAAAAGCTGAAGGACATCCTGCACCACGCTGTCCTGCCGGTGCTGACCCTTACCCTGGCCCGCACGGGCGGTATCTACCTGCTGGTGCGCAACAGCCTTGGTACCGTCTTAACCAGGGACTTTATGTGCACTGCCCGGGCCAAGGGGCTGGCTGAGTTTCGTATCCGCTACCGTCACGCCTTGCGCAACGCTCTTTTGCCACTGGTAACCCGGATTGCATTGCAGATGGGAACTATGGTGGGAGGGGCCGTGCTGGCGGAAAACGTCTTTGCCTATCCCGGTCTGGGGCGGCTTATGCGTGATGCCGTTTTTGTGCGGGATTATCCCCTGTTACAGGGCATTTTCCTGGTCCTGGCCATGGGGGTCATGGGGGCAAATCTCTGTGTGGATTTGCTCTACAGGCGCCTGGATCCCAGGACAAAAACTGTGAATGTAGGAGATATGAAAAACTGGCAAGACTCTGCTGCAGAAGACAGGTAAAGTTAAAGCTTTTAGAGCCATAATGAAACCCGTCCTGACTGGAAGGGTTTTGTTCCTGCTTAAGATTGTCCACTTTTAAATATTCGCCTGAAGAGGAAAAGTTCTTATGCCTATGTATAACAAACTTACAGCTTTCAAGGTTCTGGTTGGAGGTGCTATTACCGGCAATATTCGCAACTTCTGGCGGCAACTGAGCGCTTTTGGAAAAGTTTCTCACCTTATCCTGGTGAGCCTGGTTTTTCTGGCCGTTTTTTCACCCTACTTGACCTTGTATCCTCATAATGTTTCTTCTGGCCCTCCTCTTGCCCCTCCCGGGGGGAAGCACCTTTTGGGAACGGATGAGCTGGGGGTGGATCTCTGGTCCATGATCTGCTACGGAGCCAGGGTAAGCCTCATGGTAGGTTTGTTTACCTCCCTCCTGGCCGGGCTTGGCGGGGGAATGGCAGGGGTAATCGCCGCCTACCGGGGCGGTTGGCTCGACCGGACCCTCATGCGCATCGCGGACATCATGATCATCCTGCCAGATCTGCCAGTCATGATTGTTTTGGCAGCTTTTTTCGGCCCCAGCCTGCGCAACATCATTATCGTGCTGGCTCTTTTCTCCTGGTCCATACCGGCGCGCCTTATCCGGTCCCAGGCGCTGGCCTTGAAGGAGCAGCCCTACATCAAGATGGCCGCCCATTTCGGAGGAAGTACAGCCTACCTGCTTTTCAAGCATTTTCTCCCGGAGCTTTTCCCCTTACTTCTGGTGAGCATGATCCGCCTGGCCGGCATGGCCATTGTAACAGAGGCATCCCTTTCTTTCCTGGGCCTGGGCGACCCCACCTCCCGAAGCTGGGGGCTGGTCATCAATCATGCCATGAACTTTCGCGGCATATATTTTACTCCCTTCTGGAAATGGTGGCTGCTTTATCCCTGGCTGTTTTTAACGCTTCTTGTATCATCCCTTGCCCTACTGGGCCGGGAACTGGAAAAAATTGCAGATCCGCGCATGATGAAAAGCTGAATTCTAAGTGGAATTAAGCTCGAAACTTGTAAAAGAGACGGAAAGAGAATATAGATACCCGCTTTAAAAAAAACGATTAAGGGTTGTTAAAGGAGGGGAAATACTATATTATGGTATAAAAAAATTCTTTTTCCCAACGAGGTGGTATGAAGATGCAGGGTATAAATTTACGGGGCGTTAGAGGTGCTACTGATGTGCCTTCCAATGATGCTCATGAAATTTTGGAGGCAACTAAAGAACTTCTCCAGGAAATGCTGCAAAAAAATTCCATTAGGAAGGAAGAGATTGCGGCAATTATTTTTACCATGACAGCAGACCTCAATGCTGTTTTTCCTGCAGAAGCTGCCCGCCAGCTGGGCTGGACCTATGTGCCGCTCTTCTGCCCCAGTGAAATTGATGTGCCCGGAGCCCTGCCGCGTTGTATCCGTATTTTAATGCTAATTAATACAGCAAAGGCACAGGAAGAAATACACCATGTTTATTTAAGAGGAGCTGCTGTACTAAGACAAGACCTTGTTAAAAAAGAAGAAGGAAATAATTGAAGAAAAGTGGAGAAAGCTTCCATATTTTGCTGCGTCTGATTTGGACAGCAGCTTTTTTGATACTGATATCATTCTGAACTGTAGCAGCGTAGGTAAGATTATTTGTTACAAAGTTGGAGAGGATAAGTAAAGACAATCGCAAAAGTAAAAAGCGAGAGTCTCGTCTTTTAAATTTGAAAAGAAAAATTCGGGAGGTTATTATCTTCGATATATTCTCTCATGGCCTCTGGCAAGAAAAACAAAGTACCTCCAAAAAGAGGGAATTACTCAAAAATAGCAAAAGTATAAAATATTATACTAACAAAGGATTGATGCCTGGGTGCAAGTATCAAGAGCCCAGTTTATAATCCTTTCTTCTGTTTTCCTCTCTCTGGTTTTGGCCTTTAACTGTATTTATGTTTTGCGGCAGGAACAACAAAATATACGGGTTATTATCGAGAGTATAAATGAATATTTATCAGAAAGACCGGGTTATGATAAAGAGAGCGATCATAGTCTATTTAATCAGCTTAGGGAAATAAAACATTACCTGGAAGAACTTAAGGCACATAACCGCGAGTTAGAGGAAATAGTGTCTCTGCTACAGCAGAACTATGTAATGGCTGTAAGCCTGCGGGGCGCTGATCTACCCGTTCTTTCCCCCCTTCCGGATTCAGTGCGGGGCCCGAAAAAGTGGCCCGAATGATGGCTCTCATAGCCAGGGCTGCGGTAGAAGATAGCGAGGTTGAAAGATGGGAAAGAATATTAAAAATCGGCAAAGCGGAAGGCAGATGAAAAATGCTCATTAAATTGCTGTTTTTATTTACCGTAATTCCCCTGTTGGAACTATGGTTGCTGATAGAGGTTGGAAAAATTATCGGGACATGGTTGACAATAATGATCGTAGCATCAACGGGTTTTCTAGGGGTTTTACTGGCCCGCTCCCAGGGTTTACTAGTACTTTATAATATGCAGGCAGAGCTCCGTCGGGGAATGCTCCCCACAGATGAGCTTTTAAATGGCGTTTGCATTTTAGTAGGCGGTGCTTTTCTGTTAACGCCGGGGTTGATAACTGATTTGTTTGGGTTTTCTCTTCTTTTTCCCCTTACAAGGAATCCAATTAAAAAAGTAGCAGTACGCCTGATAAAAAAGATGTTTAAAGTTATTTAATTTTCTCAGTTAAACAACAGGGAAAATTACATTTGACTTTACTTCTAATATCTGGCAGCTGAAGTACATGGAGGAAAGCAATGCCCGCCAAACAGCCCAACTGCTAAGCAAGGGGCGCTGGACCCATGATTATCCGCTAACCAGTGAAATCCTAAAAGAATTCGGTTTGAGGATTTCCACGGATATTCCCTGGGAAATATACAGGCTCATGGAACTATACCCCCAGCACCAAAAAACTTAGAAAGAGTGATAAAATGCGACCGGGAAAAATTGAAGAACAAACAGCAGGCAGATTCCAGAGGGTAAAACCGCGTCTGTGGACTTTAAATTTTATCTTGATCTCCTTATCTTCTCTTACCGTGTTTCTCTGCTTTCACAGCCTCGTTCCCACTCTTCCGGCTTATATCGAAGGATTCGGTGGGACAACAAAAACCGCAGGGCTGGCCATGGCTTCCCTGACCCTGGCAGCGGTTATGATCAGGCCGTTTACCGGTTGGGCCCTGGATAAATACGGGCGTAAACTGATCCTTCTGGGTGGTCTTTTTGTCTTTTTAATCCCGTCGATTATTTATATCTGGATGATTCCCGCTGTCATGCTAATTATTTTTCGTTTTGTTCAGGGACTGGGCTGGGGGGTTTGTAATACGGCTTCAGGTACAGTTGCATCAGATATCGTGCCGGCGGAAAGGCTGGGTGAAGGCATGGGGTTTTTCAGTACAACCCTGAGCATCTCCATGGCTATTGCCCCGGCTGTCGGCCTGTGGTTAATAAGCCGGTATTCCTTCCAGGCGCTCTTTATAACGTGTTCACTTTTAACTCTGGCCTCTCTTCTTCTGGCTATGCTGATCAAATATCCCAAAGTTGAAAAGCAAGTCACAGGCCTTAGCCTGGTCTTTATGGAAAAAGCGGCCCTCCGGCCTGCCATGGTCATTCTCTTTGTGTCACTGGCATACAGTTCGTTTCTCTCATTTCTGGCTCTTTATACCCGGGAACAGGGTATGACATCAACAGGGCTCTTTTTTACTACACTGGCTATAACTGCGTTGATATCTCGCCCCCTGTCAGGAAGAATTATTGACAGGGCAGGACGGAAAGGTTATGACTTAAGCGTGCTGATAGGAAGTATTACCATTATTATCGCCATGCTTATTATCGCCCGGACTTCCACGCCGTTTCACCTTATAGCCGGGGGAATTTTTTATGGTATCGGCTTTGGCTTCATTCAACCCGCCATGCTGGCCCTTGCCATCAGCAGCGTGCCTCCAGGTAAAAGAGGAGCAGCGAATGCTACATACTGGACCGCTTTCGATATCGGTGTGGCTGTTGGTTCCCTGACCTGGGGGCTGGTAGCCTCTGCCCTTGGTTACAGTGCTATGTTTAACCTGACCATTATCCCGTCAACAGTCCGGGTCTGGGAAATAAACATAGGCACTAGAATATGGAAGTTATATGTGTAGCTGCATAATTTTTTTACAATGATTAGATGCAGGATTTTAGCGAAAAAAACTGAAAGAGATCCAGTACGTCATAAAAACAGCCATTAATTGGCTATTAAGGAGGATCTCTTTCATGGATATTATAACATCAGAAGACAAAAAAAACCAGACCTCTAAGGCTGACTTAGAAGAATTAAGAAACAGTATTCTAAAAGAGATAGAAAAAGTTTTACGAAGCGCAGAATGTGAAAGAATCCTGCTTTTAATTCACGAGGGTAAAAATCTTTCTGAGAAAGAGACTCATTTAGTAAATCTAAGAACCATTATTTTGGAAGCGACAACACGGTCCTTATTAACAGAAACCGGTTATCAGGGTTCCAAGCTGCTTTGTGTCTGCGGCTGCAAAGCCAAATTTGTACGCTATGACGATAAAAGTTATAATCTGCTTGTCGGTAGAGTTGATCTAAAGCGAGCCTTGTATCAATGTCAGGGTTGCGGGCGGTACTGGCGGCCATTAGATGATAAATGGGAGTTGCCGGAGGGCCATAACAGTGAAGGAGTAGAACGGGTAACAGCCCTTTTAGGAGCATATATGCCCTTTGAAAGTGCGGAAAAAGTATTACTGGAGACATCCGGAGTATCTTTAAGTGACTCCAGCATAAGAGCAATCAGCGAATCTATTGGAGCCGACATAGAATCAATTATAGAGGTGGAGATCGGAAAATCACTAAATGACGAACTACCCGAACCCGAAGCAGAAATCATGGCGGTATTTTCAGATGGCACCATGGTAAATACCAGAGAAGAACAGTGGAAAGAGGTTAAAGTTGGAGCGGTAGCAAGCTTTACCCGAACCGGAGAAAAGCAATTAAAGCTTAATCAAACCACCTATACTGCATATTTAGGCGCCGTTGAAGATTTCAAGCCTCGCCTGTGGGCGGAAGGATATCGCCGTGGCGCAGCGGGTAAAGAAGCGACCCTTTTTCTTGGGGACGGCTCGGTCTGGGTTTGGAATCTAGCCGATGAACTATTTCCCCATGCCATTCAAGTATTAGATTACTGGCATTTATGTGAGAATGTATGGAAGGCGTCACATATTATTTTTACAGATGAGGAAGAAAAAAGGAGTTGGGTCGAAGAAATAACGGAAAATATGTTACGGAAAGGCAAAATACAAGAGGCGATAGATGCCATAAAGAGCGCTTCCACCGGGAAAAAGGACGCCCAGGAAGCAGTAGAAACCCTCGTTGGTTATATTGTTAACAACAAAGGACGAATAAATTATCCTGTTTTAGAGAGCAAAGGTTATCCCATTGGTAGCGGCATCATAGAGAGTGCTTGTAAAAGGATAGTTGGCGCTCGTCATAAGCAATCGGGGATGCGCTGGTCTAAAAGCGGGGTGCAAAAAATGTTAAGCCTGGTTAGCTTTATACATAGTAAACGATGGGATGAATACTGGAAATATTTGCGGAAGACAGCATAAGACATATTTTCCATAATTTCCATTTTTTAGTACCTCAAATTTTAAAGTGCACCCAACAGTTGCCCTGTTGCTTTATTTTTGGAATAGGTTCCAGAAGAGAAGCACGGTAGAGAAGCACAGTAGAGAAGCAATGAAAACTTGAAAACCCGGGGTTATTCCTAACAGGTTCTGTTTTGAGGTGCAAAAAAACACTGGCATATAGCTATGTGAACATCCAATTTATCGCGGAACCCTTTGAGTTATTCCCCGGGTTTTTTATTGTTGTTAGTCCCGGCTGGCCAGGATCCTGATATCCTCAATGTGGATATGCAGCCCGTAGCTTTTTTGTAATAACATATTGACCACTCCGGTATGGTTAATCGACATCATGCAAAAACCCGGCAGAAAGGTTGCCCGGCACCCGAAGGAGGGCTCCTTGTTTATCCTGCCGGCAATGCCCTCAAAACCGATCATGTGGTAAGCAACAATATCCTTGCTTTCATGCTCACGGGAATATTTGGGTCCTACCACCCAGGTGTAGAGCAATCCCGTAACGTTTTCCGCTTTAATAACCTGTAAAACATGAGGTACGGGGCAGCCGGCTCCCATAGGCCGTCCCAGGACATAGTCCCCTTCTTTTATTTCCATTTTTTCTACCATGTCCCCCCGGAAGGGGAGGACTATTTTCCGGGCGGAAATTTCTCCCGGCAAAGGTTCAAGGATAAAATCATAGGAGTGCCCCAGAATATCTTTAACAGGATACTCGGCGGCTGTTATAATGCCGGTTTTTCTACTGGAAAGGGGGTCATTGAAATACGGGCAGTCCGCATAAACTTTTTTAGCTGCATTTACCAGCCGTATAAAACTTTTGCAGCTCTGTTCACCGCAAAGTCCACAATTTTTTCCAGGAGGCAGCCAGGAATGTTTTACATGCATATTACTCACCCCGGTAAAGATATTCGGCAATCTGGCCATCGAGTTTTTGGATGACACCGAAATGATGTTTCCAGCCTATTTCTTTTTTCCCTACGCAAATTGTACAGGTGCCCAGCGGTGGATTCCCTTTTAGGACAAGGTTATCTTTATTAATATCCGGGGAATTCTGAATCAGGTTATACAAGCGATTTAAAGAATTTCCCTGGAGGGCGTTTGTTTCCATGAGAATGATCTTGGTATGTACTTCTCTGATCTTTTGAATAAAAACTTCCCGTTCTGCCTGGCTGACGAGGTCTATTTTGGTAATAATAGCAATATCGGCCAGGCTGACCATAGCCCCCATTTTCTCGGGTGCATGAATCCCTGAAATGGAACTGAGGACGATAATCCCCAGGCCCTGGTTTAAATACGGTGAACAGCGTAAACACAATCCGGCACTTTCTACAATTAAAAGATCAGCAGAACTTTTTTCCGCCCAGTCAACGGCATCTCCCAGGACCATTACCCCGGCGTGATCCGGGCACAAATCTCCCGAATAAATTTTTTTGGTAAGGATACCAAATTCTTTTCTTAACTCTATGTCTTCAAAGGCTTTAACCACGTCGATTTTTAAAAAAGCTATGGTTATTTCATCTCTAAACCTTTTTACGATCTGCTTGGTAAGAGAAGTTTTGCCGGCCGAGGGGGGTCCGGCAATTATAACAAGTTTCATAATGATTCACCATCCCGGTTAATTTGACTATTTAAAGTGTTTTTATTAGGCGAAGTTTACGGCAAGAAAATCAAAAGTAATTGCTTTTCCCGCTCTTAGTTCCTCCCTTACATTACCTATTTTCTTATCCAGCTCCAGGAGATTTTGGGCGGCCCTTATTTCCGGTTCATTCTGGTACAATACGTTTTTAACGGCCCCGTTTTCCATAATTATTCTGGTTTTGGTAAGTAAAGCAATAACGGGGTCATGTGTTACAAAAACGACCATTTTGCCTGCATTTTGGATAAGGCTGACAACTTCCTGTTTAAAAATACCGGCATTTTCAATTTCATCGAGTAAAATGATCGGAGCCGCACCTATCAGGATGGCATCGGCTATTAACAGGGACCTGGTCTGCCCTCCGGAAAGCACAGTTACTTTGGTGTCTTTTTTTATTTTTTCGCCGGTGAAATTGTTGGCCAGTTCAATGGTTTCCAGGATTACTTTCTCATCAGGAATCTTCCGGGCGCGGGCATGGATATGCAGGAATTCTTCTATAGTCAGATCGGCAAAACATTTGGTATTTTGGGTGATCATCACAATGGGTTTCATGGCCGGGTTGTACCTGATCTCATCTGCAGGTATCTCGCCATTAATAATAACCCGCCGTCTTGTGGAAGTATCTCCCTGGGCCAGCAGTTCAATATCGGTAATAAGCGCTGTTTTTCCGCTTCCTGTCGGTCCGACTATGGAAATAGTTTCCCCGGCTTTTAAGGTTATGTAAGTAAAATTTTCTTTGCATCCGGTCTTATCAAGACCTGGAAGAATAGTGATTTCTTCGATCATCGGTTTGTCTCCTCCTATAATTTTTTTTGACAGTGTAAACTATGTTTTATTTAGGGAAATGGTTACCTGACTTAAGGGCTTTAGATAATGAACCGATGGGGTGATTTCCTGTTTTTCGGTGCTCAAACAGGGTACTTTGATACAATAAACAAAAAATATTTATTTTAGGCTTTAAGCGAATTTCTGCCACTCAGACTTTCGGCTGGTAATATGGTCTCAAGTAATGTTTCGGCCCTGCTGCTTAATATCCAAAGTGGTATAATTTGGTAGTATTTTTAATTGAAGAATAAGGCAAACTAAAATAAAATCTCTTTTTGGGAGGTATCACAATGACAGTAGGAAAACAGTTAAAAACTACTCTTTCCAGTTTAAAAAGTGCCCAGGCAAGTCTGGAATCTTTTGCGCTTGAAACCGAAAGCCAGACAGCTAAACAAGTGTTTTCACAGTTTGCCGACCAGACCAAATCTATTGTGGAAGGCATAGAGGCTAGAATACAGGAGATAGAAACACAAGAACCCCAATATAAAGCCCGTTAGAGGGTCATCAACCAAAGCAGAACATAAATATGAAAACAAAAAATAGGGTGTACCTGGCAATAACACCCTATTTTTGTTTTGTTCTTTTTAATTTTATCCTATTTCTTTCTCACAATAATAACTTCTTCTACCCTGAAAATAGCGCTTTACACATGTTTTATTAAACTCTGGCGCTTGCTTTATTCTTCTGCTTCACAATTTGGTAAATTCCATACGTTAGTAAAGGAATTATATAAACAATGAAAAATGCCCAGGACATTGTTCCGTAACCTTTGCCAATTAAACCCACGATACCAACTGTACCAAGGATGACAGCTAAAAGAATACTCCCCACACCGATAACCCCACGTAAAGGTTTGCTTAAGGTAGTACCTTTAGTTTCTTCTAAGTACGCATCAATCCGTTCGATAACGCCCTGAATAAAACCGGCACCGGTCTCTATAAATGTTCCGAACAAACCGATGATGTATATAATTAGGAGCCAAGTCAGACCTAGTTGACCGATTATCCAGTAAACCGGCAGGTCCTGGTTTATTATATCAGGGTAGGTTCCCATAAAGGTTAAATGGAAAAGAAAAGCAGGAATCATAACAATAAACGGTGCAATAATACCTGCTGTAATAGCTTCACGCCGGGTTTCAATGGCCCTGGTTGAAAAAAGGATGGCTGGTACAATAGCAAGGTTGTACCAGGAGTATCTGAAGCCACCGAGTGCCCAACCAGGCATGATTTCCCCCTGCCCTAGACCCCCAAACCTGGAAATGGCAGCAATGAAATAAATGATAAAAATAGCATAAAGGACAAAAGACCAGTACGCTAGTGATTTAGTAATGGTTTCTCTTCCATAAAAGTTTAATATACCAACAAGAATAATCATACCGGCCATTCCAACTGCATAGGGGATGTTAAAATAATTCTGCAATATTGTTCCCGCAGCAGATCCTATAACGGCCAGCACAAGAATTAGTAACAGGATATAGACAATCTCGTATACGATAAAGCCAGGGCCTAATAGTTTTTTAAAAAATGTTCTGTAATCATAAACCTGAAAAAGACGCGCAAACTCATAAGTAACAGTAGTAACAACTGCAAAAAATATAATAGCAATGACCATTCCTAAAAGGCCGCCTATAGGGCCATACTGGGTAAAAAATTCCACTAACTCTCTCCCGGTTCCATAACCCCCGGCAACAATAACCGACTGTAGAATAATACCCGGCACCAGGTAGACTCTAAAAAAACGCGTGTCCATAAATTTCATTATTTTTCCCTCCTTGTACAATATAGTTACATCAACCCATGTAATGCTAAACTTTCAATCACCACCTTTTTCGATAAAATCAAGAAGCTGCCTGGAGCTCCAATCCTTAATTCCCAGATTTTCTGTTGTTCGCCCTTCCTTAACATAATCAGCACTATTAATAATTGAAGATAACTTGATTAGTGAGTCACAAACGGGTGTATCAACTCCTGCAAGTTTTCCCAAAGAAGAATAAAAAACCATTCCATAAGGAACGTCCTCCGTTATGTACCTTTCATTCATAGCTAAGGGACCGCGCATTTTCTGCCCGGCTTCCAGGGCACCCGGTCCAAATTGATCTTTAAAAACGTCGTTTGTATCTGGATCAAGCTGGTAGTGTGGCTCATCTAAGCCAAAAGCTTTTCTAACCGCAACCCGCTCCCTATCAGCTGCAACCTGAACCTTACGAACTGACTTTGACATCCCTTCCAAATAAAGATAGAAGTCATCTGCGTACTCAATTCTGCCCGTATTAAGAATGGTAGGGGCTACATGAATGATTGGATTAGTGTTACTCAAGGCAGCGTCAAGTATGTTCTTACAGGGAGCTGTTTCAGGGAACAATTTGCGAAAGATCTCTACTACTTCTAAGGTCCTGCTGGTGGGTAATACTCCCATTGGTAAGTTAATTGTTCGTATATGAACTATTACCTTGTTGTCTCCAGCAGTTCTGGCACCGTAGGGTAGAGTTGAAGTTTCGGCTACAGCAAAACCATTACCACGGTTATGCTCTAACAGTTTTTTGTAAAGGATAAAGCTTCCAAAACCTCCAGGCACCACAAAAATAATTTGCCCGGGGCGTAAATAACGAGCACAAAGCTCTGCCATGCTTTCGTGAGCAAAAGCAGGAACCACGATTATCACATAATCTACACCCTCCATAGCTTCAGATATGTCAGTTGTAGCCATTTTCAATTTAGCTTTACCTTCCCTGGCTGCTCCCACAATCTCAATAGTACGGGTTTCTTTTATTTTTTTAAATGATTCTTCAAACTCAGGTACCTGGTAGAGATTAACCTCATGACCAGCAAGAGTAAGATCTGCACTCATAGCAACTCCGCCATGGCCTGCCCCTAAAACTGCAACCTTCATACTTTCACTCCCTAATTTTTATTCTTAAGCTTATTAATGCACCCATTGAAGGCCTCTAATTAATCCCCCGGACAAATAACACAAAACAGGCCCTGTTATACCTAAATCATTGCCTGGTTAGAGGCAAATAAGTTTGTACTTTTATTGCCCCCCTTTTGTTATTAAATTTTTAAACATCATATTTACTTTTAAGTGCAAAAATTATACCAAGCTGTAAAATGAATAAAAAACCAACTTTAGTTAAGTATAGCGAATTAAATAGCTTCTTTTTGATACTTAAAGGTATCAAAATGATACCTGTTCTCTCTATAAACAAAAGAAAGTCAGGCTTTTATCACTGGGAAAAACCCGGCTTTTTAAATAAAATATATTCATTTTTAAACTCAAATTATGATGAAACTAACGAAGAGAGTCCTTTTGAAGCTCCGCTAATTCATATTTTTTAATTTTACGGTATAAGCTGGCAATTCCAATCCCAAGTTCCCGGGCTGCATTTTCTTTACCCTTTTTACTCCAGCCATATCTGTTTAAAGCCTGTATAATTGTTATCTTTTCAATATTATCCAGGTTTATGCCTGTATTTTGACTGTTAAGATCAAATAGATACTCAGGTAAGCTATTTAGAGTTATGAAAGAAGAACTTTCCATAATAATTGCGTGATAGATAACACTTTGTAACTCACGAACGTTTCCAGGCCAACTGTAACCTAAGAAGAACTTTTCAGATTCCGGCGTTAAACCTGTAATTCTTTTACCCAATGTTGAAGAATATTTCTCCAAGAATAGTTTTGCAAGTAAGATTATGTCTTGGGGTCGTTCGCGTAAGGGAGGAATAGTAAGGGAAATTACATTTAAGCGCCAGTATAAGTCTTCCCGGAAAACTCCCTCAGATACTAATTCTTTTATATTTTGGTTGGTTGCAGCAATAAAACGTACATCTAAAGGAACCAGACGCAGACCGCCAATTCTTCTAATTTGCCGTTCTTCCAGGACCCGGAGAATTTTAACCTGTAAACTTAAGGATAAATCAGCAATTTCATCTAGAAAAACAGTACCAGTGTGAGCTTCTTCCAGTAATCCCGGCTTTCCTTCCGGTTTGCATCCGGTAAAGGCGCCTTTTTCGTATCCAAATAGTTCTGCTTCAAGTAAGTTTTCAGGTATAGCACCACAATTTACGGCAATAAAAGGACCTTTATTCCTATAACTGAAATTATGAATTTTACGTGCAAAAAGTTCTTTTCCTGTTCCTGTTTCTCCTAAAAGGAGAACTGTTGCATCTGTATAAGCAAGCGTTTCAGCCTTTTGCTTCAATTTGAGAATAGCAGGACTTTGCCCGACAATTTCCTTAAACTCACGTTCATTTGTTTCTGTAACAGTTTTTCCCAGGCTGATTATGACACCTTGGACTTCTTGATCTATTACTACTGGATAAAAACTTCCCTGAAATATTTTCGGGCCAATTTTTTGCTGGAAAGGTTGGGGTTTGTTTTGTAATGGCTCTTGATAAGAAAAAGTTTGTGTGATTAATTTTTTACTAAATTTTTCCATCATTTTGCCAACCTGCCATTTAGCCTTCTCATTGAAAATGATTTTAGATGTAGGAATGTCTAATACTATTAGGCCTTTCGAAGATAAATCCAGTAATTTTTGTAAGTAATTAAAAAATATGTCATTATTAGCACTAAACTGGTTTTGTTGAAAACGAAATTCTAACATCCTGATTAGCTGGTTGGCCATTAGTGACATCGTAGGATAATTTTTCATGAGTATATCTCTCTGCTGATTATTATAAGCAATAAAAGCCCACAGTCCTTTAACCCGATCCTTGTATTTAATAGGAATTGCAAGGGTTGATTCAATTTTACATTCGTTCTTATATTGGCATTTATGGCAGGAAGGACTTGCATTTCGACTTTTCATGAAAAGTTGATGCTTACTCTTGATAATTTGAGAAGTAAGGCTTGGAAAAGAATAATTATACCCCTGTTCCTTTTGAAAAAGCCCAGTACCGGCAATATTTTCACAATTCTCATCGACAAAACCTATCTCGACTCCTAAAATAGGGGCTAAAGTAGTAGCAAGGTCTTGTAAATCATTTTTAAGATCCCCGAGTTGCGTCACGTCAATCACACCTTACAGTTATTTTATATGAAAAATTCCTTAGTAAAAGTCTGTTGAGCTGGGTGGTTGTACAACGATTGTCAATTTCTTCTGAAATTCTATCGAAAAAAATCATGTTCTTTTTGCTAAAGAAACTATTAAAAAATATGAATAAAAAAACTATTCATTCTCTAGCCAATATATCATATTTTAAGAAAAATTTCACTTGAAAATTGTTCTGCATTCTGCATTCTGTATTTATTATTTAAAAGCTTTCTCTAAAAAGTGCCCAAATCAGGAATCTTGACAAATTTATACATAATATGATAAAACATTATTATAAAACAAAGAAAATATAAACGATAAAGGCAAAACTACCGAAAGGTAGTGACGCAAAGCTATGGGGCTAATACGAACCATAAGTGCCAGCCAGCTGCCGTTGCATAAATAAAAATGCTCACCTTTGTCCAACGGCAGGTGGGCTTTATTAATTTCCAAAAGACTTTATGTTTTCTAAAGTACACTTTGGTGGTAATTGCTATGAGTTACTCTCAAAATTTATTTGTATATAATTTTAAAATTAACGAAATATACATGCATTTTGACATAACGAGCTATCTCTTTAATTTTTTTAATAAAAAAATTAAAGAGATACGTGATATTTTAAAAGAATTGGCACGAAATTTGCTTTCTCTCGCTCTCTCTCTTACACTCTCACTCTCACTCTCACTCTCACTCTCACTAATACACATATATATATATAATTCCTCTAGAAAACTCTACTTTTTGGATATCAAATATTAATATAGTTAAAGAACCTAAAAATTATCCTATTTTTGGGTTTTTATTTTGTAGAAGAAAGGGGGAAAGAGAATGTACATAAAAAATACCGCCATAAAAGATCTTGTAGATGCAATTTTAAAAATGAGTTTAACAGATGACCAGGTTCTTTTTATCATGCTTGGAGAAAAAAACAGCTTAAATGTACTACAGCTTATTCAAACATTAAATGAGCTGAACATTAGCTTTTTTGGAGGAA
>JAGVAS010000062.1 GCA_020060185.1 Desulfovibrio sp.
CAGACAGTTGGCCGCCTTAACCTTCGCTCCTCGTGCTTTTTAATTTAAGAACTTGCTGATTTAAAGCAATGGTAACATTCCCGCCCAAGGTGTAAAAAAAAAGTATATCGGTCCAAGCTCGTTTTCTGACGTCCTGTCAGCTGGGTCGTCTTCAGCTCTCGTTTCGCAGTGAACTTGTTTCCTCGCTGCACAAGTCACTCCGCCAACAGCAAAACGCTGCGTCTGCGGAACAATGGCGGGATCTAAACCCGGTCATTTTCATCCGCTTTTGTGACCCGCAGGGTCATGGCGGTTAATATGAAAATGGGGTGGCGAAGGTTGGTTCGCTAACGGGTTCGCGCAGACAGGTTTTGCAGCTCATCTCCGGCCTTCGATTAGCCTCCCCGGCAGAGCTCACCTCCATGTTCGCGCTGTCCGGCGGCGGACCTCCATGTCCGCCGGGCCATCTCAGGCCATCGCTTCGCTGAACCTGTTTGCTGCGCTGCACATGTCGCGAGCCACAACCTTGCGCCACCCTTGCGGGACATAATACGGGTTCTTAAAAAGGTCATTGCGCCACCTTTATTAAGGTATAGGGACATTAAGGTGTGGGGACACACAATGGGGACATTCCTCTGCAGGAGTTTTGTGACTGTCAGGGGCGTGGCGGTTAATACGTTATTAATGGGCTTACCCGGTCCTCAGCGTCAGGACAGTTAGTTACAGGTGGTGTGGTGCTGTTAGCTGACAAAACGCAGTGTAGCTCAGCACTCGCCACCTTTTCCTTGCTGACGCAATATATAAATACGATTTCCACCTGCCATTCGGGCACATAAATTTTCTCTCGTTAAAAATAATAATAAGGCGGCTTTACGAGTTATCCGGTTACGGCTTGATTTTTTTAGCAGGGAACTTCTATACTGTTGGAAAGAAGGAGGTAATGTGTCTTGGAACATTTCGGGCAGGTAATGGAACTAATCGGAGAAGACAGGGCCCTGGTAAAAGTGCGGCAGCACCATGCCTGTGGAAGGTGCGGCGCTTGTGGACGCCTTTTCGGAGATCCTGAGCAGAGGGATATTTTTATGGTTGAGGTTAATAATCCTGTCGGTGCCAAAAGGGGGGAACTGGTTCGCCTGGAGGCAGGGGACCGGGAAATGCTACTCGCTGCCTTTCTCCTTTATCTTGTTCCTCTTATGGGTTTGCTTGTTGGCCTGTTTGCCGGTCGAACATTGGCCATAGAAGCAGGATTAACCGGAAGCCCTGATCTTTGGGGACTCGGTTTGGGTCTGGTACTGATGGCCCTGGTTTTCATCTTTTTACGGGCACAGGACAGGAGGCTGGCAAAGGGAAGGCGCTTTAAAGTTGTCATAACCTCTGTTGTTAATGAAGATGAGGTCCCTCCTGAGTTATGCACAGCAAACCCTTCAGGAGAGTAGTCGAAGTTTACTTTCCGGATGACGAAATATTGTCTTGCCATAGTGGGGTTTTTGTGTTAAAATGTTTCAAACTAAAATTGCCTCATCTCTTTACCTGAGGTGGGGTAGAGGTGCGGTAGGGAATGAGTAGGCACGGGGAAAGCAGGGACTTGATGAATCGTGCGGAAAGGTGCCACCGCCGAAGTTTTTAGCTCATCCCGAGAGCTAAAAGCTGGTTCTTCAGTGAATAACTGACGAACTGTCACCGGAGAAAAAGCCCTTTTTCCCGGTGGAGCGCTATCTCACTAAGGGCACGGGAGGTTTACGGGGCTGTTTTAAACGGCTGGCGGTCAAACCTGTTAGTCGTTTTTTAATTTTTCCAGGGGAGGTGTTATGAACATGATCCTGTCAGGAACAATACTGGTTAACAACAAGCAGCACCTGGAAATAGGCGGATGTGATACCGTTGCTCTGGCCAGTGAATTTGGCACGCCGCTTTATGTTATGGATGAAGATCTAATGAGAGAAAATTGCCGCCGTTACCTCCAGGCTATTCAGAAAAATTATCCCCGGGGAAAAATTCTTTATGCCGGCAAAGCTTTTCTGGTCCTGGCTATGGCAAACCTGGTTAAGGAGGAGGGGCTGGGGCTGGATGTTGTTTCCGGGGGAGAGTTGTACACGGCTTTAAAGGCAGGTTTCCCCCCGGAATGTCTTTATTTCCACGGCAGTAATAAAAGCGGGGAAGAGCTGCTGGAGGCGCTGGAGGCGAAAGCCGGAAGAATTGTCGTAGACAGCTTTTCAGAACTGGAAGAATTGCTGGAACTGGCCAGGAGCAGGCAGCAAAAAACAGCGATTCTTCTGCGTATTAAACCGGGAATAGAAGCGCATACCCATGATTATATTCAAACGGGGCAGGATGATTCCAAATTTGGGCTTGGTATTCCCGAGGCAAAGGAAGCTGTTCGCCTGGTTCTTTCTTCAGCTCCGTATCTTGAACTAAAGGGTTTTCACTGTCATCTGGGCTCACAGATTTTCCAACTGGAGCCATATCGCCTTGCAGCACGGGTAATGTTGAATTTTATGTCCCAGGTAAGGGCGGAAACCGGTTATGCGGCCTCGGAATTGGACGTAGGCGGTGGGCTGGGAATACATTACCTGAAAAGCGACAATCCGCCTTCTATCGAAACTTTTGTGGAAACTGTCGCTGTCGCTGTGAGAGAAGCAGCAGAACAAGAAAATTTTCCCCTGCCGGAGCTTATTTTAGAGCCGGGGCGTTCCATTACGGGTGAAGCGGGTGTTACCCTTTACCGGGTGGGAGTCATTAAAGATATACCCGGAGTCAGGCGCTATGTTTCTGTAGATGGCGGTATGATGGATAATATTCGCCCTGCCCTGTACCAGGCGCGTTATGAAGCGATGATCGCCAATAAAGCCCTGCAGGAACCTGTAGAAATGGTTACCGTTGCGGGAAAAGCATGTGAATCCGGCGATCTTCTCATAGAGGATACTTATTTGCCCCCTGTAGAAAAAGGTGATATTCTTGCTGTTTTCAGTACCGGTGCCTATTGTTATACCATGGCCAGCAATTATAACCGTAACCCCAGGCCGGCCGTGATTTTCGTGCGCAACGGGAAACCCAGGGTCGTCGTCCGCCGCGAAACTTACGATGATCTCCTGGCTCAGGACGTACTTTAATGACGTATATTAATCTGGAGGGAGTCGGGTACTGTTATGGAGTTTACCAAAATGCACGGGTTGGGTAATGATTTTATAATTATCGACAACAGGGATGGCCGCCTGGCGCCTGCGTACCTGGCCCGTATAGCTCCCGTACTTTGCCGGAGGCATTTCGGCGTAGGGGCTGACGGACTGGCAGTTTTAAGTGCTTCTTCTGAGGTTCCCTTCCGCATGCAAATTTTTAATCCTGACGGCAGCGAGGCGGAGATGTGCGGGAATGCTATCCGCTGCCTGGCTAAATATGTTTGGGACAGGGGCCTTGTCAAAAAAGAGATCTTTGCTTTTGAAACAGCCGCCGGAATTAAAGAGATAAACCTGGTTATATGCGACCGGAAGGTGACGGCGGTGAGGGTGGATATGGGCTACCCAATTTTGGAAAGCGAGAGGATTCCCCTGAACGGCCCGCCTCGCCGGGCTGTTGATGAAAAAATTTTGGTGGAGAATGAGGAGCTTCTTTTTACGGCTGTAAGTATGGGCAACCCTCACTGCGTAATCTTTGTCCCCTCCCTGGAGAAAGCACCCTGGAAAAGCTGGGGAGCACTACTGGAAAGGGATCCTCTCTTTCCCAACAGGACTAATGTGGAATTTGTGGAATTAATAACTTCCGGCAGGATAAAAGTAAAGGTTTGGGAAAGAGGTGCAGGCGCTACCCTGGCCTGCGGAACGGGGGCCTGCGCATCGGCGGTGGCGGGTGTTTTAACAGGCCGCCTCGGGAATGCTGTAGAGGTCCATCTTCCCGGCGGTACTTTAATGGTAAACTGGGAAAAGGGCGGTAAAGTGTATATGGAGGGACCTGCTGAAGAGGTTTTCACCGGCAGGATCGAGGCCGGTAATCTCGTAGAGGAGGCGAGGCAATTTGGATCGTACCGCTGAACGTATTCGTTTGTTGCCCAGGTATCTCTTTGCTGAAATTGATAAAAAAGTAAAGGCGGCCCAGGAAAAAGGAATTGATGTAATTAAGCTGGGGATCGGGGATCCGGATTCACCCACCCCCGATTATATTGTCAAACGTATGCAGGAAGAAGTGGCAAGGCCCACAAACCATACCTACCCGCCGGACGAGGGTTTAAAAGAATTCAGAGAGGCGGTGGCAGGTTATTACCTGCGCCGGCATGGCGTGGAACTGGATCCCCAAAAAGAAATTGTTCCGCTGATCGGTTCCAAGGAAGGAATTGCTCATATCTCTTTTTGTTTCACTAATCCCGGGGATGTAAACCTGATCCCGGATCCGGGTTACCCCGTATACGGAATTGGGACGCTTTTTGCCGGGGGAATTCCCCAGATCATGCCTTTATTAAAAGAGAAAAGCTTTCTGCCTGATTTACAAAGTGTACCAGTGGAGGCTGCCCGCCGGGCCAAGTTGTTATTTCTGAATTATCCCAATAACCCGACCGGCGCCGTGGCAACCAGGGAGTTTTTTAAAGAGGTCGTAGCTTTTGCCAGGGAGTACAATCTTATCGTTTGCCATGATGCTGCCTATAATGAGCTAGCCTTCGACGATTACCGGCCCATCAGCTTCCTGGAAGTTGCAGGAGGGAAAGATGTAGCCATTGAATTCGGTTCTCTCTCCAAAACTTTTAATATGACCGGCTGGCGGATCGGTTATGCGGTAGGAAACAGCCTAGCCGTGGAGGCTCTGTACCGTTTCAAGACCAATCTGGACTCCGGCCTCTTTAAAGCAATCCAGTATGCGGGGGTAGAAGCTTTTATTAACCCGCAAATGGAACCTTTCCTGGAAGAATTACGGAATTTGTACCGGAGAAGAAGAGATATAGCTGTCAAGGCTCTACGAGAGGCGGGGTGGCCCCTGGATGCTCCGAAAGCAACTTTTTATATCTGGGCGCCTGTTCCCGAAGGCTATACCTCACAGGAATTTGTGACTTTTTTGCTGGAAGAAACAGGGGTCGTAGTAACACCCGGGAGGGGGTTTGGAAAATACGGGGAGGGGTATTTCCGTATAGCTCTGACCGTGAATGAAGAAAGGTTGCAAGAAGCCATGGAACGCATTAAGGGTGCCGTCAGGTTCAGGTAGCTTTCGAAGAAAGTGTCATCTGTTTCCAGGGTTTAATATTGTGATTAGTAACTACTTCGGAGTCAGGAGACAGGAATCAGG
>JAGVAS010000095.1 GCA_020060185.1 Desulfovibrio sp.
TTGTTCGTGCTTGCGGTTTATCGTCTTTTAGTAAATTGCTGGAAGCATATTCTCGGGGCATTCTGAATTCTGACTACTGAATTCTGAATACCTGAATAGGATTACACAGGACTAAGGACTAAGGAGATGGTTACATGGCCGGGTATAATGTCGCCATTGTCGGTGTTACAGGCATGGTGGGCCAGGCTTTTATAAAGGTCTTGCTGGAGCGGAAGTTTCCCATTAATGGTTGGAAACTTCTGGCATCCTCTCGCTCTGCCGATAAGAAAATCAGCATTAGCGGAAGGGATTATCCCATCGAAGAAGCCAGGCCCGATTCTTTTGCAGGGATCGATTTTGCCTTTTTCAGTGCCGGGGGGGATATCAGCCAGCAACTGGCTCCTGAAGCTGTCAAGAGGGGTGCTGTAGTAGTTGATAACAGCAGCGCTTTCCGTATGGATCCGGAAGTACCATTGGTCGTACCAGAGGTTAATGCCGGCGCTGTTTCCAGGCACAAAGGGATTATTGCCAATCCCAATTGTTCAACTATCCAGATGGTTGTAGTCCTGCAGCCCCTTCACCTGGCAGCGGGACTGAAGAGAGTAGTTGTAGCAACATACCAGTCTGTTTCCGGTGCCGGCAAGGAAGCTGTAGACGAGCTGGCGGCGCAAAGTTTTGCGGTTTTAAGTAAAAATGAGGTAGTAAAAGAGTTTATTCCTTATAAAGGGGCCGGCAGGCATCACCAGATTGCTTTTAACATGGTGCCCCATATCGATGTTTTTGAAGAAGATGATTATACCAAAGAGGAAATGAAAATGATCAGGGAAACCCGCAAGATCATGGGACTCCCCGATCTGCCGGTAACAGCAACCACGGTCAGGGTGCCGGTGTTTAATGGCCACTCGGAAGCCGTAAACGTGGAGCTTAAAGCGCCCCTTTCTCCCCAGGAGGCCCGTGAGATTCTGTCGAAAGCCCCCGGGTTAATTGTTAAGGATAACCCTTTGGAGTTATTATATCCTATGCCCGTTGATACTGAAGACAAGGATGAGGTTTTTGTAGGGCGTATTCGTTATGATCGCTCTGTCCCTAACGGTTTAAATCTGTGGATTGTTGCCGACAACATTCGTAAGGGCGCTGCCACAAACTCTATCCAGATTGCCGAGCTGCTTATCTAGTGCAAAGCATCGCCTGCGCCGTACCGGGAGCCGGCAAGAGAAGAGTTGCGGTGTTGGATGTCGTTTGAAGGATTAGTTAACGTCTATTTTATACTCGAGGTGAGGAATATTGAAAATTTTGGTGCAAAAATTTGGAGGGACTTCTGTAACTACTCCGGAAAAAAGAGAATTAATCGTCCGCCGTGTCAAAGAAGCTTTGGAGGAAGGTTTCAAAGTGGTACTGGTCGTTTCAGCTATGGGACGAAAAGGAGAACCCTATGCGACCGATACGCTCAGGTCCCTGGCGCTACAGGAGCACAGCGATGTTTCCCTGAGAGATCTTGACCTGATTATGTCTTGCGGCGAGATAATTTCCGCCGTAGTCGTTGCCGCCACCCTGAGCAGCAAGGGAATACCCTCCCGGGCTTTAACAGGGGCGCAGGCCGGTTTTCTTACGGATGGCCGCTACAGCGAAGCGGAGGTGGTTGACTGCCAGCCAGCCAGGGTTATAGAGCTTTTGCAACAGAATGAAGTCCCCGTGGTAACCGGTTTCCAGGGGGCGGATCCCCTGGGAGAAATTAACACCCTGGGCCGGGGCGGTAGCGATACCACGGCGGTAATACTGGGAGCTGCCCTGGATGCAGAAAAGGTAGAAATATATACCGATGTATCCGGTATTATGACTGCGGATCCATTAATTTTAAAGGAAGCCAGGGTTATCCAGCAAATTACATATGGCGAGGTATTTCAACTGGCTTACGAGGGAGCAAAGGTAATACATCCCCGGGCAGTTGAAGTGGCTATGCGCAACAATGTCTGCGTTGTCGTAAGAAATCCGGAGGACCCCGGTACCGGCACTCTAATCACTGCCGAGTCCTCTTTAAGAGAGGGAAGTTACAGCACTCGGGGGCGAAGGGCCGTCACAGGAATAGCTCATTATACAAACCTGGTGCAGTTTTTAATCCAACTGGATCACCCTGACCCCTCCAGGGAACTGGAAATCTTTCAGAGCATTGGAGAAGCCGGGGTAAATATTGACCTCATCAGCGTATTTCCTTTGATGAAAGCCTTTACTGTTAAAGATGAGCATTGCTTCAAGGTTGAAAACATCCTAAAGACGCTGGAGGTTCCGTACAAGTTAGAAAGGGATTGTGCCAAGGTTTCGGTGGTAGGCGCCGGCATGCATAACGTTCCCGGTATCATGGCCCGGGTAGTGAGAGCCCTTAATGAACAGGATGTGGAAATTAAACAGACAGGAGATTCCAATATAAGTATTTCTTTGCTTATCAGGCAGCAGGACCTCCACCGGGCGATTAAAACCCTTCATGATCATTTTTACCTCTTAAATGGCGATGTAGGTTAAATTACTTTTTAGGGATGGATACTAATAACATCCCTGCGGGTCACAACAATGGATGAAAATGATCTATATTAGAAACCGTATTATGATCGGGGACATTCCCCGACGTTTTATCAGGGGTGTGTCCCCATACCTCAAAAAAGGTGGCGCAAGGTTGTGGCGAGCGAAATGTGCAGCAGGAGCCAAACAGGTTCAGTGAAGCGAGGGCCTGAGATGGCCCGGCGGACACGGATGTCCGCCGCCGGACAGCGCGAAAAACATGACCGGGGTTTAGATCCAGTACTTTGTAGCGCTTTGCTGTTGGCGGAGTGACTTGTGCAGCGAGGAAACAA
>JAGVAS010000075.1 GCA_020060185.1 Desulfovibrio sp.
GCAGCTGACATCCTGTCAGCTGGGTCGTCTCCACCTCTCGCTTCGTAGTGAACTTGTTTCCTCGCTGCACAAGTCACTCCGCCAACAGCAAAACGCTGCGTCTATAGAACAATGGCGGGATCTAAACCCGGTCATTTTCCTCCATTGTTGTGACCGTCAGGATCATGACGGTTTATACGAAATGTCGTAGTAGTTACAGGCGGCGCCATTTTTCCAAAACCTTTTTTACTTTTTCGGAGAGCCTTTCATCCAGGTTGTTCCTTGAAGAAGAATGGGGGTAGCTCTTTTTCATTTCTGCACGACACTCCTGCAGGCGTTCCCTCAGTTCCCTGGCGGAAATTCTCCGGCCTCCTTTCCACAAAACCAGATGCTGCTGCAGGTTGTCAGAGGAAGCAACCTCAATGTCTTCACCGATTTCACTCAAATTTACCACCAGGCGCTCAATAAATACATCGGCCGTTTGACCTTCTCCCGTATAAACCACTTCAATACCTCTTAAGAATTCCAAAGAAGGTGTCTTCCCTTTTACACGGTAAGCATCGTAAACAATAGTAATCCTTGGCCAGAGCAGCGGGACAAATTCTTCCAGTATTTCGGCCAGCTTTAACCTGGCTATCTCCATTTTCTCCTCGCGCAGGTCATCGAATTCCGGCCAGTTATTGATAATGTTATAGCCATCTACAATCAGCAAGGACATTTTTCTGCTCCCTTGGGAATACATTATTTCTGCAGGCCGCGCTGGCGGAAAACCTCATAAATAATTATACCTCCCGCTACGGCCACATTTAAAGAAGATACAGCGCCCTGCATGGGAATGCGCAATAATAAATCACATTTTTCCCGCAGTAATCTCGACAGGCCTTTACCTTCGCTGCCCAGCAGCAAAACAAGAGGAAGGCTAAAATCTGCCTTAAAAAAGGGGCGTTCTCCCGACATGTCCGCTCCCATTAACCAGAGGCCTTCCTCTTTCAAGAAATCCATCTCCCGGGCCAGGTTAACTGAACGGGCTACAGGCACATATGCCAGGGAACCGGCCGAACTCTTAAATACTGTAGGAGTTACTCCGCAGGCCCTGTCCCGGGGTATAATAACCCCGTCGATCCCGGCAGCACCGGCAGTGCGTAAAAGGGAACCCAAATTATGGGGATCCTCGATATGATCCAGCATCAGGAAAAAAGGACGTTTCTGCCTTTTCCGGGCCTTCTGCAGCAGCTCTTCCACGGAAACATAGGCATACGGGGTAGTATAAGCAACTACTCCCTGGTGGCTTTGTCCCGTTGTTTCTTCTTCCAGTTTGCTGCGCTTGATTCGCTCTACAGGAACACCAATTTGCCCGGCTCTCTGTATAATTTCGTTAATTATCGATCCCCTGGCACCTTCATGTACATTAATCTTTACCAGGGACAGGCCGCTTTTAAGTGCTTCCAGGACAGGCTGGCGCCCCCAGATCATTTCATATTCAGCCTTTTCCGCAGGCGTTATGGTCTTTGCCGCAGGCAATGTTCCCTTTCCTTTTTTATTTTTTTTACCTGGCATTTATTAGCAATTACCACCTTTTTTTAAAACAAGCTCCTCAAATGTGTTAAAACATAAAGGAGCGATCTCTTTTACTATTTCCAAAATAGCCCGGGCATACTCCCGGATTTCTTTTTGTGCCTGCCTGTCTGTTCTGAGCATTAAAAAATTCATGAGGGAACTGCCGTTAATTGTCCAGTAAAAACGGGTATAAATGCCTACAGGCAACAAAGAGCGGGCTATTTCCCGCCGCAAGTGATATTCTTTGATAAGTTTTTCATACAGGTCAAAGGACCTCTCGTTATGCTCCTTCCAGATTTCCAGTAAATCTTGAGGCAAATCACCGGGAATGTAATAATCTCTCTCTGCCAGGCAGTAACGAAGGGATTCCTCGTTGTAAGAGGCAATACGATGCCTGAACCATTGCCTGGCTACAAAGAGAGGACATTTTATATCAAAGGTAAAAATCATGGCTTCAAAGGGAGTCTTATGACCTTTGTTAAGGAGGTGTTTTAACAGCTTTAGATCGCTTTCATTGCCTTTTGACTCACTTTTCCAGCAACGACGGGCATTGCGAATTACAGCATTATCGCCTCCCATCCATTCCGCCAGTTTTACATAACCACTGTTTAACACTTTCCTTTTGCTCATGGTTTCCCCTCCTGCCCCCCCGGGGTCATTTTCCATCTAACCCCCTGGGGAGTATCCTCCAGAATTATACCTTTCTCTTTAAGCTGATCACGTATGGCATCGGCAGAAACCCAGTCTTTCCGGTAGCGGGCTTCCTCCCTCCTGGCAATCAGTTCTTCTATATCTTTCTGTAAATCAGCAGGGTGTTGGTCTTTCATGAAACCAAAGATGCCGTTAATTTCCCGGTAAAAGTCCAGAACAGGTTTCAGGATATTTTCCTTTTGTCCCTGGGGCCGGTTAAGGTAGGTGTTAACCTTTCTCGCCAGTTCAAATAACACAGCCAGGGCTTCGGCCGTGTTAAAATCATCATCCATGGCTTCAATAAATTTTTCCTTGCTGTTTTTAATCAAATTGAGCAGGGCGCTTTCTTCATCATCGGGAATGCCCTTTTTAACTTTTCCCAGGCGTTCTCCAAGGTTATATACCGTCGTATTAAGCCTTTCCAGCGCCTTGGAAGCCTGCTCCAGGTACTCCCCGGAAAAATTAATGGGAGTGCGGTAATGGGCGGAAAGCATGAAAAATCTCATGACCATGGGGTCAACTGTCTCCCGCAGTTGCCTTACGGTGAGGACGTTGCCCAGGCTTTTGGACATCTTTTCCTGGTCGATGTTAAGATAACCTACATGCACCCAGTGCCGGGAAAAAGTTTTGGAGGTTGCACCTTCACTCTGAGCAATTTCATTTTCATGGTGAGGAAAAATGAGGTCCTGGCCGCCGGCATGAATATCCAGGGTATCACCCAGGTAATACATGGACATGGCTGAGCACTCAATATGCCACCCGGGCCTTCCCCTGCCCCAGGGACTCTCCCAGGACGGTTCGCCCGGTTTTTCCTTTTTCCAGAGGGCAAAGTCCATAGGGTGCTTTTTCCTCTCGTCAATTTCCACCCTGGCTCCCAGTATTAATTCTTCCAGGTTCTGGCAGGAAAGCTTGCCATAACCGGGAAAAGCCTTTACATGAAAGTAAATATCCCCTTCCACTTCATAAGCCAGCTTTTTTTCCACCAGCTTTTGAATCAGGGCAATAATCTGGGGAATATGCCTGGTGGCCCTAGGGTGGTAGTCAGCCGGCAAAATTCCCAGCGCACCGGCATCCTCTTCGTAAGCCCGGATAAACCGCTCAGCCAATTCATCGACAGAAATACCCATCTCGGCAGCCCTATTGATCATTTTATCATCAACATCAGTATAATTTTGCACGAAGGTAACATCATAACCACGGTAAACCAGGTAGCGCCGGAGGACATCAAAAGTAATAAAAACCCTGGCATTACCGATATGGAAATAATCATAAACGGTGGGACCACAGGCATAAATCCCTATTTTCCCCTCTCTTACCGGTTCCAGGGGCTCCTTTTTCCTGGTTTGAGTATTATACAGCCTTATCACTTCTTTTCTCCTCTCCTTCTTCCTGGTAACACCGCAGATTTTCCAGCTGCATACGCAAATCATCAATCTGGTTTTGCAGGCAATTTAACATTTGGGCTACGGGGTCCGGAAGATCTTCATGGTTAAGGTCCACCGGGGTGACCTTTTTCCCACGGTAGAGCACAACCCGACCCGGTATGCCCACTACAGTAGCGCCAGGAGGTACAGACTGCAAAACAACAGAACCGGCACCTATGCGTCCACCTTCACCGATTTCAATCGGTCCCAGCACCTTGGCTCCTGTTCCGATAACGACATTATTTCGCACGGTAGGGTGCCGCTTGCCTTTCTCTTTTCCGGTACCGCCCAGGGTAACACCCTGATAAATGGTAACATTGTTTCCAATTTCGGTCGTCTCACCGATAACCACGCCCATGCCGTGATCGATAAAGACCCCTTCACCTATTGTTGCCCCGGGGTGAATTTCAATGCCGGTTACAAGCCTGGAAAAATGAGAGATCAAACGGGGTAAAACGACCAGCCCTTTATTATGCAGGAAATGGGCCATACGATGTAAAATAACGGCATGAAAACCGGGGTAGCACAAAATTACCTCCAGGATGCTTTTTGCGGCCGGATCTCTCTCAAAAACGGCGGCAATGTCCTTTTTTAACCTATTGAACACTTGACCATCTCCTTAGTATGAAAATAGGTGGTGAAGGTTGATGCTCGCTCTAGGGTTCGCTTGAGACAGGTTTTACAGCTCAGCTCAGGCCTTCGATTGGCCTGCCCGGCAGAGCTCACCTCCATGTTCGCGCTGTCCGGCGGCGGACTTCCATGTCCGCCAGGCCATCTTAAGGCCATCGCTTCGCTGAACCTGTTCTCTGCGCTGCACATGCTGCTCGCCACAACCTTGCGCCACCTTTGCGGGACATAATACGGTTTTCTAACAAAGAACATTTTCATCCATTGTTGTGACCCGCAGGGTTGTAGCGGAACTTAAAAACCGCCTCCTGTCACAGAGACGGCTCTTATTTCATACCGCGCTTCCACTCTGCTTGGACGATATTTACAATCGCCCCGCTTAAAGCCCTTAACGGCAGGTGACCGCCACTTCTTACAGGGAGAAAAAGAAAATTTTTCTCCGTTCAGAATAAAGCTCCAGAACGCACTTCCACCGAGCCTGACACTTAAACCCCTCTCAGCCGCTGAAGGTTTTTCTCTGTCAGCCGGCGACGGTGTACTCTTCCCCTTCGTCGCTTTCATTTATAAAGTTTTGTTACGACAATTATAGCCCTAGATAAATTACCTGTCAATGGTGGTAAGCATGGCCACAGCATAAGCAGCCATTCCTTCCTCCTGCCCGATAAAGCCAAGTTTTTCCGTTGTTGTGGCTTTAACGGAAATCAGGCTTTCTTCTACATTTAAAGCTGCCGCTATGTTTTGGCGCATAGCCGGTATATAAGGGGAAAGCCGGGGACTTTGTGCTACAATAATACTGTCTATATTGCTAACTCCATAACCGGCCTCCTTAAGAAGGAGGGACACCTCCTTCAAGAGTAAAAGACTGGAAATACCTTTGTAGCGGGGAACCCCGGGGGGGAAATGGCTGCCAATATCCCCCAGTGCCGCCGCTCCCAGGAGGGCATCCATAATAGCATGCAGCAATACATCAGCATCAGAGTATCCTTCCAATCCCCTGTAAAAGGGGATTTCCACACCACCGAGAATAAGGGGTGAACCTTCCCGTAAAGGGTGGATATCATAGCCGATACCGATGCGAGAATTCATTTAAAAGACCTCCTGGAGGAAAGGTATGCTTCCGCCACTTTAAGATCATCGGGAGTGGTTATTTTAAGGTTCTCATAGTTTCCCGGGACAACCCTTACCCTTATTCCCAGTCTTTCTACCAGTGATGAATCATCGCTTCCCAGAAAATTATCCTCTTTGGCCTTACAGTAAGCCTGCCAGAGGATAGAAAATTTAAAGCACTGGGGGGTTTGTATAGCCATAAAACTATCCCTCAGGGGAGTATTAAGAACCATTAAATTGCAGTCTACTTCTTTGATGGTGTCTTTCAGGGGAATACCGGCGATGGCGGCACCGGTAGAGAGGGCCTCCTGATAAACGCTCAGGATGAGAGGTTCACTTACGAGAGGACGGGCACCGTCATGGATGCATACTACGGACTCTTCAGGGATTTTTCTCTTATGAAGATATTGTAAACCGTTAAATATGGAATACTGCCGTTCCTCACCCCCCTCGAGCAGGAATATTTGTTTCCCGGCGGAAAAAAAAGGGTCTAAAACCCGTTTACGGAAAGTATCTTCTTCCCGGGGGGCAATAATCACGATAACCTGTGAAAAAATGTTCAGTTTGAGAAATACTTCAAGGGTATGGGCCAGGACAGGCTTCCCTGCCAGGGAGAGGTAGATTTTTTTCTTTTCTCCACCCATACGCCTCCCCTGGCCTGCTGCTGCAATAAGTAAAACCGCATTCTGCTCTTTTTTCATGTCAACCTCCATCTCCCTGCCGGGAGATTTCCCGGGCGTTTTTTCTTTCTATGGATGAAGGTTACTGTTTAAGGGAAATCCTCTCAGGGAAACTGCTTTTAGGTTTGGCAAAAATCATGCGTCCCGCCGCCGTCTGGAGTACACTGGTAACAAGGACATCTACTGTTTCCCCAATAAAACGCTTACCGCCCTCCACAACAATCATAGTACCGTCATCAAGATAAGCTACTCCCTGGCCGGCCTCTTTGCCGTCCTTGATAATTTGCGCGCTCATTTCCTCTCCGGGGAGAACTACAGGTTTAACGGCATTGGCAAGTTCATTAACATTTAACACAGAGACTCCCTGTAATTCACAGACTTTATTAAGGTTAAAATCGTTGGTAACAATCAGACCAGAAACTTCTTGGGCCAGTTTGATTAACTTGCTATCTACTTCGCTGATATCTTCATAATCCTTGTTAAGTATTCTTACTATGATTTCCATTTCCTTTTGCATTTTATTTAATATATCCAGGCCCCGGCGCCCGCGATTCCTCTTTAGTAAATCGGGAGAATCAGCAATATGCCTTAGCTCTTCCAGGATAAAACCGGGAACAACCAGCTCCCCTTCAAGAAACCCCGTCTTACTGATATCCATAATTCGTCCGTCGATTATAACGCTGGTATCCAGGATTTTTAAAGAATGTTTCCTTTCCTGTTGACAGGAACGTTTAATAAGGTGGGAAGAAATAAAAAAGAATTCGTCTTTGCGGTTAAGTATAAAAGTAACTCCCAGGTAAGCAAGGACAAGGGTTACTGCCAGGGAAAGATAGGGCCCCACCCAGGGAATACGTGAAAGGGGAAAATTTAATAAGACGCCAATAATAAGGGCTATGATTAAACCTGCTACACCAAGAACAATATCCTGGGTCGGAATGGATTTCATTTTACTATCGGTCCAGGAAGCAAATTTACGTATATAATCTACAATAGAGGGGGTAATAAAATAAAAAATAAGTCCAGATACCGTGCCCCCCATAACCGGGAACCAGACCCCTGTAGGAAGTGGTAAAGGTATACCTGTGGCAACCATCAGGGAAGGAAAAGCTACCTTGAAGAGTTCAAAACCTCCAACAAAGCTGATAATTGTCAGAAGAATACGTATAATCATTTTGAACATTGTTTACACCTCCTTTCTCCCTTTTTTCCTTATTTTTTATTATAAATTTATTATAACTTATATTTTTGTCCCAATTCAAGGATTATTATACCCAAAATGACGGGAAATTGTTCAAAATTAACCATTTTTATTAAACCAGGGTTAAATAAAAAAAATTTGATCGCCTGTTTAACGTTTCCATAAAAAAAGACATCGTTTAATGTCTTCTTTAATATAATTTTTATCGCTTTTATTTATCTTAATTTCAGGCTTCATGGTGAAAAAGCTTTTCCAGGTAGGACATCACTTCATTCCTGTCAATTCCCTGGACCATGACCAGTTCACTCATTAAAATCTGCTTGGCACTCTCCAGCATCCTTCTCTCTCCGGTAGAAAGCCCTTTTTTTCTTTCACGTAACAAGAGACTACGGACAACTTCAGCTACTTTAAAAATATTCCCACTTTTAATTTTATCCATATTAGCCCGGTAACGTCGATTCCAGTTGACATTCGTAGCCTCATCGGGACTCTCGAGTATCTGGTACACTGTATTCACAGATCCCTTTTTAATTACATCCCGTAACCCTACCCTTTGAACATTGTCCAGTGGAATCATTACCTTCATGTCTCCAACAGCAATATTCATTACATAGTACTTTTTTTTATCTCCAAGTATTTCCTTCTCCTCTATGGCCTCAATAATACCAGCTCCGTGCATAGGGTAGACAACTTTATCCCCAATATTAAACATTAAACATATCCTCCTTAAAACTTGTGGCACCGGGACGTACATCTTAGAAACAAAAAGAATTATTTCTGTCACCAATAAAATAGTTTGTATATTATCATTTTTATTGTAGCATAGATAATCCTAGATGTCAAAAAGGCGAATATGTTATCACAAGTACAATTCAAAGTCAATGTCATCCGGGCTTTGCTTTTTAATTTTTTCTTCATTTCGGGTGTGGAAAATAATTATAGGCACTAAAATATGGAAGCAGCCATTAAATAGTGAATATAAGGGTTCTTCAAGGCAAATTTAAGGATTTTCGCAGGA
>JAGVAS010000151.1 GCA_020060185.1 Desulfovibrio sp.
ATCTTATCCGGTACAATTTGATTATTTGGCACATTAAAGCCGAAATTGTGCCCCGTATAGCGCGAAAAAAAGAGTATGGTTTATTTTGAAAGATGACAATTGACTTCTACATGCATTTAAAGAAGTGTGATTCATTAACAACGGCCCGAGAACTAGCCCGGAGGTGTAATATCCCCTGGGAAGAAAACGAAACTCCCGAGGCCCGGAAGCAGCGGGAGCAGGAAGAAGAAAGACAAAATAGAATTCAACAGGCAGTTAATTACTGGAAGAAAAACCTTCGGCCAGAGGACAAGGAACACTTGCTCTGCCGGTAAAAGTTTCACGGTGGAAACGGTGTCGGCCTTCTTCCCGGCAGGAGAAATATATCAATTCACCAGGCTAACCGCTAATGTGTCGTTTTATACGAAAAAGAACTTCAGCCATAAGATGCTAATTATCATGGAAAGGGCCGGAAGTGAGGACAGCGATTATTCTATTCGCAGTTTTATTACTGTATTCCCATGGGGATTTTGGGATTTTAGCCATAAACCTGCTAATAAAGGGGGAAAGAAAACTCCCAAAGAGGTTTGGGGATTAAAACCTGCCGGAAGCTAAGCGAGATATACGTTGACGGCACTACTCCATTTATTGAAGGAAGATATAAGGGGCTGGCAAACCAGATAGCACAAAGCGAGGAAAAAATGAACGAGCTATGGGGCCGGGACTTGGAGAGTTTCAAGGCCGAGCTGAGGAGGTATTATACTTTGAACGAGCGGGCTATCCGGCTCTATAAGCAAAGCCCAGATTACAAATTGCGAAGGGAGGCTGAAAAGCAATAACCTGGTACCTGCCTGTTGTAATTCTCTGCCTTGTATTTATGCATGCGGAAGGACAGGCGTTTTTGCTCTGCTGAAAGAGGAAGGAAGAAATAAACAGCAACACGGCTATACGTAATGCTGCTTGCCTTTACACGTATTACCCCTCTTTACGTATGTATATAAAATGTCTTCCAAAGGCAGGAATATCAAAACACTTGTGGAAATATTACCATAGGCGATTAGCAAACAAGACAAGACTGGCAGGCCGTCTCCAGCGGGACGGCAAAAAAATGGCCAGAAGGGCCGGCAGAAGGGCAGCTGGCAAGGCTACGGGGAGGGCGTTTAGGGGGCTGTTTAGGTGAAACATAATTTTGATATGATGAAAAAATCTGAGGGAGACGACTATGAGTGTAATAGCAAAAACTGTTGACTTTCTGATTAAAAAAGCAAAGCAGAAAGGGTTTGCTACATATACGGAAGTAGCAGACTATCTTGGAATACGCCCACAAGGCGTTGGTAGAATTTTATGTCTAATTTCTGCCCTCTGTTTCAAAAATAATTTGCATCCATTAACCGCGATAGTAGTTAGGGCAAATTCTTATAACCCTGGGGAAGGGTTTTGGGCAATGTACCCAGAGGTTAAGGAAAATGAGAAAGAAATAAAGTGGGCCGAAATGACCGAGGAAGTGTTTCTGTTCGACTGGGAAACGGTACCCAGGAAGTTATTTGATTAGTGGGGATGAAAATGATGGTTGACACCTGGAAAAACAAGCTCTACTTTAGGGACAACCTAGGCATGATGCAGGAGCATATTCTTGTAAAAAGGAGGTAGGGAAGAAAGATGATGAAAAGGGATGTTGTAAATAATAATCTTTTAGAACAAACTATCGAGTATTTGAATATTAATTATAAAAAACTGTGTCAATGTCCTTCAAATCATATAAATTGCATGACCGCTAAAGAGTGGATGAAAGCCCAGATTGGTGTTTGGCAGTTTTATTATGAAGGCAGGGATATAAGGGATAAAGAGCTACATCCAGCAACCTATCCTATATCACTGGCAAAGAAATGTATAGAACTTTTTACTCACCAAGGCGAACTAGTAATAGACCCCTTTGTAGGTTCAGGAACAACACTAGTCGCTGCAAGGGATATTAACAGGAACGCAGTAGGGTTTGATTTACACAAGAAATATATTGATTTATCCAAAAACCGTTTATCTCAGCAGACGATTTTTTCGGAAACACAACAGATTGCAATATGTGATGATGCTAGAAATATTCCTAATTATTTTAAACCTGAAACTGTAAGTTTGTTTTTAACTTCCCCTCCCTATGCTAATTTGCTTGATAGAAAAAGAAAAAATAAAAGTCGCCGTAGTGAGCAAAGAAAAAACAGTCAATATGACAAAATAGAGCAATATAGCCAAGACCCAAGGGACATAGGTACTCTTTTCTTAGAAAAATATAGTAATGAAATTGGGGAGATTTTTAGGAAACTATTTCCATTATTAAAAGTAAAAGGACATTGTGTTATAAATGTTCCGGATATGTGGTGGGAAAACGAAAGAATAACAATTCATATATCTATTGTAGAAGCATTACGAAAGGTTGGATACGAATTACGGAATATAATTATTTGGGATAGAACTAACATTGTGAACAGGATAGGTATTTTCGGCTGGCCTTCTAATTATATTACAATGGGAGTTACATTTGAGTATCTTCTTCATTTTTGGAGGCCGCCAGCATGAAAGAAAGATTAAAAAAGCTTATGAAACGTGTTCGTAAAAAAGGAGGTCTTCCATCTTCTTCTAGGATTGTTGATGAAACTTTTGAGCGACTTGGTTACACTCCTGGAAACATACAACAAAATGATATTTTAGAAAACTTCAATGATATTCTTAGGGAAATATGGGAAGAGACTTTAGTTACATTAGAAGAGTACGAAGAACGAAGTTATGCTACCGGTATTGTTGAACAATTAATAGAGGAATTTCCTGAAGATTATAAGGAAGCAGAAAGAGTATCTCAAGACCAGGGTTTTAAAAGCGGAGTTTTAACGCTTTTCAATAAGTGGTATCTTTATTTACGACTTGCATTTTTAAGTGTTGGTCAAAGTAGAAAACAGCGTGGAGGTAAAGATTTTGAGTTACAAGTAGAAAAGCTTTTAGATATTGCAGAAATACCATATATTAAGCAAGAAAGACAAAACCGAACAGACCTTGTTTTACCTGATGTAGAAACTTTTAACCGAAATCGTAATATAGCAGTTGTCGTTTCTTTAAAACGAACACTTAGAGAGCGTTGGGCTGAAGTTGCAGAAGAACTTTTCAATCTTCGGTCACCGAATATATTCTTGTTTACAGCCGATGAAAACGTTACAGGAAACCATGTTAATAGAATTTGCGGGCAATATAATATACATTTAGTTGTTTGGGATTCAGTTAAAGAAGAAAAATTTCAAGATAGGGCTTTAGTCTTAGGTTATACTGAATGGGCTACAAAGCGTTTACCGATATTAATGGCTAATTGGTAGTGATAATATTATTAGAGAAGTAGGCAGTTGGAATGTTCTCTGGTAGCTCCGGAGGTTACCTTCAATAGTGCCGAGCGAAAGAGTAAGGACAGGCAACCGGAGCAGGAGCGGCTCATCTGATGAGGTAGACGGCAAGCCCGGGCCCGGCGCCGGGCTCTTATTCCACCCATCCAGCCCCCAGCGGCTATTTCTGGCCATCCTTTCCGGCCTGCCCACGGGCCTATTAACATGCATGTATTCATGTTTCGTACTTGTTTAAGTATTGTACACAAAAGCGTGCCATGGCCTTGAAAAATAGCCTGTTTTTGGGCCTTTTTTTGCACTTTTTTGGCCTTTTCTGGCAGGATCTCTTATGGATCTCCCAAGTAAGTCAGAGGTATCTTAATTAACCCTTTCCGGCCGGTGGCGGAGACCTGCTTCTTGACCGAGCAGGGGAATTGGCAGGGGCGGGAAGGCTGATTTTCTCAAGTTTGAAGCTAAACAGAGAAGAATATCCGTTGTAAAAAAGATGGAAAAACAAGCTCCTGGCCTTCTGAAGAATTTTTAGGGCAGAATGCAGAGCCAAGCTTGCAGAAGATAGTTAATCTCCAATTCTTCTATATATTGCAATGGGATAAACAGTAATATTTGGATATCGAGAAAAGCGTACAAATTTCTCAAAACTTTCCATACTATCGAAAATAGCTCTAAAACCTTTTTCAAAGGAAACCTCATCAGTTATTCTTTCTCCAAAAAATGAGTATTCTTTATCTAAATCAAAGCGTTCTTGATCAAGTGAAGGCATTGAAGTAATTAGTCCAAAAACCTCTAGTTTAATATTAGGTCTTGAACTATATGCAAAAAGAATATTTTCAATATCAGTATCTACAAAAAACTCCCTTTTTAAATTAGATAAAATTTGCAGATGGGGGAACTCATTAAAAGGATATATTCTAAGATTAATCTTATTTGAAATAAACGTATCAATAAAATAAATAATTCCATTTAAAAGCCATTCTTCAACTCCTTGAAACCCTACCTTTTGTTTGATCTGTTCCATAATTTGTTGCTCTTTGTTTTCTCTTTCTTTTTCCTTTTTTTTCCTACTTTGCTTATTGCTAATTTCTTTCGCTTTTTCCTTTTCATTTTTAATATTATTCATAAGCTCCCTATATTTTTGTTGCTCTTCACATTATAAATGAACTCCTTTGCCAGCTTATTTTCAAACTTCTCCATCCCTGTCGCAAATCCCTGCCAGTTTTTGCATATTCTACAAACTTTTTTTCCCTGCTGTCTCTGCACGTTTACACGGGCAGGTGCGTATGTCCATACGTATAAGTGAACAATGCATATGTGAGCAAACTGGACATTACCAGGCAAGCCTAAGTATTTTCTGGCCTACCCGGTTATATGAGACACATTAATAATTTCACCCACACTTGTAATAAACCCCTCTCCTGAGGGCGTTTTTTCTGGGAAAAGCCATGGGCAAAGAAATTAACTCGGGTAGTTGTGTAGTGGGTTATGATGAAAACGGCAAGGCCCGGCGTAAATATTTCTACGGGAAATCAAGGGATGAAGTCAAGGAAAAGATTGACGAGGCAATGAATATTGTTAAAGCCACAGGCAGCTATGAAGAGAAAAGGAACATGACCGTTGCCGAATGGCTTACTGAGTGGTTACAAAACTATAAAAAGCATTCGCTTAGGCCTACTACTTGGGAATCTTATGAGATGAACGTTAAGAAGCATATCAACCCGGTAATCGGAGGTATTAAGCTATCTAAACTTACCACATCGGATATTCAGAGGCTTTACAATATTAAATTAAGCCCTGGTGGCAGGGTTGATGGTAAAGAAGAAGCATTATCCTTAAGGAGCGTCAAGTATATCCATACCATTTTGAAACAGGCCCTGGAACAAGTCAGGAAACAGCATTTAATACTGCATAACCCGGCTGAGGCTACAGTTATTCGGAAGGAAGAGGAAAAGAAAGACATTAAATTCCTGGATACCGAGGGAGTCAAAAAACTCCTTGGAAGAGTTAAAGACTCAAAACATTACCCCGCTTACCTGCTGGAACTGGCTACTGGCTTAAGGCGTGGAGAGCTGCTGGGCCTGCGGTGGAAGGACGTTGATCTGGAGAATGGGACTGTTAGCGTTAACCAGAATCTTGTCAGGACTAAGGAACAGGGTTTTATTTTCCAGCCTCCCAAAACGAAATACGGTAAACGAATAATAGAAATACCCGAGGGCGTTGTTAAGGAGCTGAAAAAGCACAAGGCGAAGCAGAACGAGTATAAAATGTTGTTGGGAGAGGCATACCAGAAACATGACCTGGTTTTCTGCAAGGAAGATGGTAGCCCTTACTGTCCCCGGACTTTTGCTAGGCAATTCGAGATTTTTGCGGCGAAAGCAGGGTTTGAAGGACTATCGTTCCATTGTCTGCGCCATTCTTTTGCCACTTTGAGCTTACAGGAAGGCATTGACATTCGAACCATTCAAGAAAACCTGGGACACCATGATTCGGCCTTTACGTTAAACGTGTACAGCAATGCCACAAAGAAAATGAAGAAGGAGGCCACAAGTAAGATCGGGGCCTTGTTAGCCTCCTGCACAGAATAAATATACTGCTGATAGCCGGGAGCTGCTACTCCTGGTTTTTTATTTTGCGTTCAAAAGTGTGTCAAAAAGTGTGTACCTGGCTAATTTTAAAAGATATTATGTTAACAGCACTTTTTACGGATGCCGATATAATCCATGGTGCGCCTGGCAGGGATCGAACCTGCGGCACCCGGATTAGGAATCCGGTGCTCTATCCACTGAGCTACAGGCGCATATATAATCATTATACCATAGAACTACTGATTGTCAAAACAGTGGACGAATTGGGTGCACTTCAAAATTTGAGGTTATCGTACAGAGACAGGGCGTACGTTGGCAGTTATGCTGTACGAACCTGTGGACCAGAGGTACGAGCGAGCCACGTATCCAAGCTGAGTTCCGGATGCACTAATAGTAACGCTATCACCTTGGGCCTTGAACTTACCAAGGCCCTTTTGCTCGGCATCAAACACGGCTCCGTAAAGCATATTGACGTGGCTCAGGATTGGATAAACTAGTTTAGGAAACGGCTGAACTTTGTGATCTAAAAAACTACCCGGCTCAAGCATAATAATAACTTCTTCGGGCTTCTTCGGGTCGAGGAAACCGCTCACCGTAACGTTTCCTGTTCCGGTCACGGAACCAGAGCTGTATTTCCCAAACTGCGGAAACCTGTACTCCCACTCCCCAGTCCAATTGACCTCGACATCCACCTTGCCAACCAGAAGTCCTCCTTTGTAGTCCTCTTTTAGAGTAATCTCAAGCGGCGCCGGTCGACACAAGCAGCACAAATATGGCCGCCAACCCGATAATTGCAAATTTCCTCACATTTTTTCACTCCCCTCACAGGTTTAGCATTTTTTAAACCTCGCCACTTCCATTTTTTAGTACCTATAATTATTTTACACACCCAACGATTTCCTGCGGTAGATTATTTTAAGGCATAATCCATTCTCTGTAGGATTATGAGCAGTTTTTGATTAAGTTATTTCTTCGTTAACAAATGTGAAAAACCTGCAAGGCAAGATAAAAATCCGCAGACTCATTTAAACTTTTATCTGGTTAAAGTGATTTACTTTGTGAGTTATGCGTGAGGACCCTCCGTAACTATCCGTAACAGTAATAATATAATTCTTTTTATCTTTTGCTCTATAGAGGGCTTCATCAGCAATTCTAATGAATTGTTCGGTACCTGCAAACGCCCCTTCTTTTGTTGCGGCTATGCCGATACTCACGGTAATTTTACACGTGATATTATCATACGAAAAAATGTAATTGTCTACTATCATTCTAATTCTATCGGCAATTTTAAAAGCTTCGTTGGTATCAGTTTGGGGAAGAATTACCGCAAATTCTTCCCCGCCCCAGCGGGCAATTACATCATTCCTTCTAGTATTGCTTTGTAGAATTTCCGCAAATTGTTGGAGTACCTGGTCGCCTGTAATGTGTCCGTATGTATCATTTATATTTTTGAAATTGTCAAGATCTATCAGAATTAGTGAAACTGGAGCTTTGTTTTGTAGTTCTGATAATTTTTTATAAAAATATTTCCGGTTGCACAGGCCAGTCAGCACATCAGTATGTACCTGCCGGTACAATTTTTTAATTAAGATGCCACAAATTATGCTTATTACGATCTGAATTATCACAAAGGGCATCCACACCAGACCTTGATTATTGTTGTAATGTCTATCGATCAAGAATGTAATAAGCAATAAAATTAGCCCACCCGATAATAAAATAACAGGAGCATATTTATACATTTTTTCTTTCGTCGAATCCACCCTTTTGATCTCCACCTTTACGAAAATACTTAACAATATACGTATCAATTTTTTGACTTTTTTTAGAAGAGCGTCCTTACTTATGCTCTGTTACTCTGTTCACTTTATGTAAAAAGAACCACAAACATAATTTTACATTAAAAATTGGCATATTGCAAATAATAAATATATGCACATTGCAAATTAAAATACGGCTTAAAGTCAGATAAAGTATTAAGAAGTTGGGAGTGAACAAAAATGGAGAAAACAGTGGAGATAGATAATAAAGCCATTGGGCAGAGAATTCGGGAAGAAAGGGAAAAGCTCCAACTTTCGCGGGAAGAGTTTGCAGAAATCATAGGACTTTCGGACTACTATATCGGGCAACTGGAACGGGGAGAAAGGCAGATGAGTCTCCCCGTTTTGGTTAAAATTGTCAATTGTTTGCATGTATCTTTAGATTACCTGATTTTCGGAGAAACTGCTCCTAATCTTTATGTTTACGATGCCCCTAATCTTTATGATACCTGTGGCCGTAATAAAGAAGGGGAGATAAATCGTTTACTCAACAAGTGCTCGCCGAAAGAATTAGAGTTAGTCAAAAAACTTATAAAAACTATTCTTCCTTATGTACGCAAAAGCTAAAAGAGATATTTTATTCTATTATTGTTTTCGTTTCATTAGAATATTTTTTAACCATATACGGTAATGGAGGCAGCTCTGTGGCTGAAGAAAAAGCACTAAAAAGTAAACCCGGAGGCCGGCAAAGCGAGCGGGGTATCGGCAGCCTGGCAGTTTTTCCTCTTCTTCAGGGTTAGGGCCACCATTGCGGCGCCTCCGGCAGCTGCTTCATCTATAAAATTTAGGGCTTTGTCCAGGTTGTCTTTCTCATCTTGGCAGGCATTAATCTGAACTGTGGCGACTATCACTGCTATTCCCTCCAGACCTTAATAATAAACGGCTCTTTCCCGAGCCGTTTGATTTTTTTGGGTGGTGCGCCCGCAGGGATTCGAACCCCGACTTCAGGCTCCGGAGGCCTGCGTGATATCCCTTTCACCACGAGCGCGTATTTCAGTGCTGCTGATTAGCAATTCCATGATAGCATCTTCCCCGGGAAAAGTCAAACTACATAAAAACAGCATCTTCAGGAAATTATAAAAGGTATGATCAGGAAAAAATTGCTTTATGTGGCCAGGCCGCAAACGGGGGGCATGTCCAGGCACCTGCGCACACTGATAACCCATTTTTCCAGGGAATGGGATGTTTGCGTGGCTGCCCCGTCGGCATTGCTAACCCCCGTTGATAGGATGGCCGGTGTGGTAAAATACGTTAAACTTTCCCTACCGGGACATGCTGCTCCCCTGAGAGATCTTGCCGTTTTGATAAAGCTGGTCGGGATATGCCGGCAGGAAAAAGCCGGACTGGTACATGTTCACGGCTACAAGGCAGCCCTTGTAACTTTACCGGCAGCCAGGCTGTTCGGGTGCCCGGTTCTGGTAACCGTACATAACTCCCTGCTGTATCCTGACAAAAGCATCCTGCCGGAGAGCTGCTTCCACCGTGTTTTAAAGGGGCTTGATCCCCTGGTGGCGCGCTATATTACCGTTTCCGAGGCCTTACGGCAGGAGCTTGCCGGTCGGGGTATTAATCCGGGGAAAATAGCAACAATATATAACGGCATAGATACCCGTAAGTTTGCACTAAACATGTTCAACAGTAAAGCCTGGAATAAAGAGGGGAAAGAGGAATTGTCGCCCTTGCTGGGCTTTCCGGGGTTGAAGGTGGGTACAGCCGGGAGGTTGGTTTTCCACAAAGGTTTGGATCTGTTTATCAGGGCGGCAGCCAGGGTGGCGCAACATTATCCTGACGTGCGCTTTTTTATCGCCGGCGAAGGCCCGGAAAGGGCCAAACTGGAAAGCCTCTGCGACATCCTGGGTATGAGGGAGAAGGTCTTTTTCCTTGGGCACGTCAGCCAGATACCGGCTTACCTTTCCTGCCTGGATCTTTTTGTCCTGCCTTCCCGTAATGAAGGGCTGTCCCTTTCCCTGCTGGAAGCCGGAGCTACAGGCCTGCCTTTGATCGCCAGCGCCGTTGGGGGTATTCCCGAAATTATCCGGCACGGTAAGACGGGACTTCTCGTTCCCGCGGAGGATGTAATAGCACTGGAGAAGGCCATGTCCTGGCTTATCAGCCAGCCCCAGAACAGGAAAAAACTGGGCTTGGAAGCTGCCGGCGATATCAGGAGTCGTTTTGCCGAGGAAAATATGCTAAAAGAAACGGAAAAGATCTATGAAGAGATTTTTAGCCAAAGCACAAAGGACAGGGTTGCCTGCCCCCTTTAAAAGGCTTAAAAAAATATTATTTCACCAGAAGTCCTGGAAGACTATCCTGCCGGCAATTTTCCTTCTCGCTGCGGGTTTATTTCTGCTAAGCAATTTTATGTTTCCCAAGGTGAAAGAGTACAGCTTTGCCGGACAAGATGAGGCGAGAAGTCAAAATGTCAAGCCTGACCCCGGCCAGGGCAATGAAACAGGCGGCCCGCTGCAGGATTTTAAAGAGACAGACCAGGTACCGGTGGAAGGAGAAACAGTTCCCCGGGTCATTCTTATCACTCTGGATAAAATAACCTACCAGGATTTGCTTTCCTTTTCTGGCCCTGTCCTTTCTTCCCTCCTGGAAGAAAGCGCCGTAGCGCTCATGAATGTAAATACGGCTGCCGTACCAAGTACGGAAAGCGGCTATCTCACCATTGGCTCCGGATCACGCCTGGCAGCCAACTGGACAGCCCGTAAGGCCTTTAACAGGAGGGATTCGTGGCACAGCGACGAGGTAGAGGCGCTTTACCGGCGCCATACGGGGAGTACCGATGTGCCGCAAGGGGAGGTGCTGCATCTTTACAGCGGCGTGCTGCGTCGCCTAAATGAAAAGCGTCCTTATCCCGCTCTGGTAGGCGCTCTGGGAGAGGCTATCAGCGGAAAGGGACTGGGTGTTGCCGTTCTGGGCAATGCCGATAGCGATACTCATAACAGGCAGGTTGTCACTATTGCTATGAACAGGGAAGGTGCGGTTGCGTACGGGGACGTGGGCTCCTCTCTGTTTAAAGAAAAGGATCTTTTTCCTTTTGGAAAGGGAAGCGATCCCCTGGCCTATCTGAAAGCTCTTGAGCCCCTCTGGAAAAAGGCCGCTTTTATTGTTGTGGAGTGGGGGGACACCAGCCGCATAGACGATTACCTGGTGCACCTTCCTTATGAGAGGCGGGGCGAGCTGCTCCGGGCCTCGCTGCAGGAACTGGATCAATTTTTGCTGCGAATCAGGCCGTACCTTACCGGGGGAACCAGGTTGATTCTGCTTGCTCCTTCGCTGCCCAACCCTCCTTTTTCGGGGGGGCAGAGGCTTGCTCCGGTAGTATACTATGACCCCGGTTCGGCCGGGAAGGGGCTTCTTGTATCAGCTACGACCAGGCGGCCGGGGATCATTACCAATATTGATATTGCCCCTACTGTTTTAAGTGCCCTGGGGGTGGAAACGCCCGTGTTTCTTTTTGGCACCCCCGTCAGGGTTTCGCCGGCTGCAAACCACCTGGAGAAACTCGCTGCCCTCTCCGAACGCATTGTACGTGTATACAACCAGCGCCCTGCAGTGATCAAGGGCTATCTTATGGTCCAGATGGTATTGTTGCTGGGAGCGCTGGGGGGATTATTTTTCCGTGTTAGTAAAGTTAAAGTATTTCGTCCCGGGCTTTACACCCTTTTATTTTTCCCGCCCGCGGCGCTCCTTGCCACGGCTTTTCCCGCATTTCCCGCCTCTTCCCTGTACGCCAACGCCTTTTTGCTGGTAGCCCTAACAATCCTTTTGACCCTTTTTGCTGTTTTTCTTTTCCCGAACCTGCTGGCCTTTTTTTCTTTTACGGGGCTGCTTATCTTCGGACTTTTAGCCGCCGATCTTTTCAGGGGGGCACCCTGGATGGGGCAGTCCTTCCTGGGTTACGATCCCGTCGGGGGAGCGCGTTTTTACGGCATGGGTAACGAATATATGGGCATAATGGTGGGTTCCTTTATCCTGGGCTTCGGTTCCCTGATTGCCCTGGTTTTAAAAGAGGGAAAAATGGCCGCGGAAGGAGAAAAGAAAAAAGCTGCCGCTCAGAGAGCAGTTGCTTACATTGTATGGATATTTATTTTCTGTTCCTTTTTGGTTCTTTTTCTCATGGCTTCGCCGGTGTATGGGGCAAATTTTGGAGGAGCCGTTACGGCAGGGGTTGCCCTGGCGGTGACCCTGGGAGGCCTGCTGGCCCTGTTAAAGCAGGAAGGATATTTGCTGCTGCCCTTTCCCCGACACAGGGCTGCAGGTCAAAAGGTTCCTACCTTCCCCTTTCCTCAAAAGGTGCTGCTGCTTGCTTTTTTTGTGCTGGTGACCGGAGCATTTCTATATTTCCTTAATATTCCCAGGTCCGATGCCGCCGTTTCACACCTGGGACGGACCCTGGACCTGGTTCGCAGCGACGGCCTGCAGGAGCTTTGGAAAATCGCCCTGCGCAAAATGGAAATGAACATGAAGCTGGTCCGCTATTCCTTGTGGAGCAGGGTCCTTTTCATCTTTATATTTCTCATTACTGCTCTTTATTTTTACCCGGTTGGTTTGACCAAGAAAATCTTCCAGGATAAACCGGGATTTAAAGCGGCGCTGGGGGGTATCATCGCCGGGAGCTTTACTTCTTTTCTGGTGAATGATTCCGGGGTAATAACGGCGGCGACAACAATGCTTTATGGCGGGTTGCCCCTCCTTTTATTCTGTTTTAAGGAGGTATTCCCCTGAGTAAGGAGGGAAATTTAAGCACATTCAATAAAAATATTGTTTCTTGCAGGAAATCGGCATTTTGACATGGAAATATAGTGAAACATTAACTATTCCGCAGAAACATGAAGAAAGGAAGGAAAGTATTCCTTGATATCCCTGGACAGTAAAACCCTACCTGCTAACATCAATATTCACCTGTTGCCAACACCGAAATTTAAAACCGTTCTCGTAACGGTGTTATTGCACCAGGTTTTAGAGAAAAAACTGGCTGCCAAAACAGCCCTTTTACCCGCCGTCCTGGAGCGGGGTACCGGAAAGTACCCCTCTTTACGTGACCTGAAAATTCGCCTGGAGGAGCTCTATGGTGCGGAGCTGGGTGCCGATGTAATTAAAAAGGGAGAAAGGCAAATCCTCTCCTTTTCTCTGGAGGTGGTCAACGATAAGTTTGCCCCGGGGGAAAATTTGCTTCGCCAGGGCCTCCTGATACTCAAGGATGTCATCAGCGACCCGTTTCTGGAAAACGGCGCTTTCAAAAGGGAGTATGTTCATCAGGAGAAAGAGCAGTTGGCCAAGGAGATCCGGGGGCTTATAAACGACAAAGTCAATTATGCCCTGGAGCGCTGTGTCCAGGAAATGTGCCCCACGGAGCGGTTTGGTGTTTATAAATATGGGAGTATCGAAGAACTGGATCCTGTCTCGGCGGAGGGGCTGTATGAATATTACAAGGCTCTTCTCAGGGAAAATCCCATGGACATTTTTGTCGTGGGAGAAGTAGATGCGGAAGAAACCTTTGACCTGATCCAGGAGGCCTTTTACTTCTCAAGGAACGGCGTACCCGGGGAACTTCCCCCCGTGGAGGTTTACAATATTCCCGGCGAAGTCCGCTACCGGGAAGAGAAGCTTCCCGTTAACCAGGGCAAGCTTACCCTGGGTTACCGTACCAATATTTCTTACCAGGATGAAGAGTATGTGGACCTGCTGTTTTATAACGGTATCCTGGGCGGCTTTCCCCATTCCAAGCTTTTTCAGAATGTAAGGGAAAAGGCCAGCCTTGCTTACTATTCCTTCTCCCGCCTGGAGAAGCATAAGGGTATTCAACTGGTGGGATCGGGCATAGAAGTGGATAACTACCGGCAGGCCCTGGAAATTATCCTCGAACAGGTGGAGCTTATCAAGAAGGGAAAGATATCCCGCGAGGAGATGGAGAATACCAGGAGGGCCCTTATCAACATGTATAAGGTTGTGGGGGACAGTCCTTATAACCTGGTGAATTTCTACATAGACGGGTTGATCGGGGAAAGAGAAGAGGGAGTTGACTACTTCATCAATAAAATTGAGGGTATAAAGGAAGAAAACGTGGTGGCGGTAGCCCACAAGGTCTACCTCGATACTATTTATTTTCTCCGCTCGGAAGACGGAGAAGGGGGCGAACAGAGTTAAATGCAATGGCAGATTAAAGAAAACGAAACTATTGCCGAAAAAATTTACTATGCACCCCTGGATGGAGGACCGGATCTCTATGTCCTGCCCAGGAAAGGCTACAATAAAAAATACGCCATTTTTTCCACGAGGTTTGGCTCCGTGGATAATTCCTTCCGGGCCGCAGGCAACGGGGAAGAGGAGATAACCCTTCCCGATGGTGTGGCTCACTTCCTGGAGCACAAGCTTTTTGATGAAAAAGAAGGCAACGTTTTTGATCGGTTTGCCTCTTATGGTGCTTCACCCAATGCCTTTACCAGTTTTACCCATACGACCTACCTTTTTTCCAGTACCGACTTTTTTGCGGAAAACTTGAAGCTGCTGATAAATTTTGTGCAGAGCCCCTATTTTACAGAGGAAAGCGTGGCCAAGGAGCAGGGGATTATCCAGCAGGAAATCCGCATGTACCAGGACAATCCCGAGTGGCGGGTTTACTTTAACCTTTTGAAAGCCCTGTACGAGCATCACCCGGTGCGCAATGACATTGCCGGAACCGTCGAAAGTATCGGTATGATCACGAAGGATATCCTCTACAAGTGTTATGATACTTTTTACCACCCCCGCAATATGGCCATTTTTGTAACGGGGGATGTTTCTCCGGCAGAAATCCTGGATCTTGTTGCGGAAAGCCTCTCCAAGCGTACTTTTCCGCCTTTCAACGAAATGCGGCGCGTTTATCCCCGGGAAAAAGCTGCTGTAAGCGAGAAAAAGGTTACCCAGGAACTGGCTGTCTCCCAACCTGTTTTTAATATGGGCTTTAAAGATACCTATGCCTACCTGGATGGCAGGGAACTTCTTTCCCGGGAGCTGGCCTCGGAGCTTCTCCTGGAGATGGTTTTCGGCAAGAGCGAACATCTTTTCACCGACCTCTACGAGGAAGGGCTTATCGATGAACACTTTTCCTCCGGGTATACCGCGGAACGCTCTTACGGGTATACCCTGCTGGGGGGCAGGACAAAAGATCCTGAAAAACTTCATGAAAAGCTGCTGGAGGGAATCGAAAAAGTTAAAAAAGAAGGACTGGAAAGGGAAAGCTTTGCCAGGCACAAGCGCAAGATGAGGGGCGAATTCCTGCGCAGCTTTAATTCACTGGAATTTATCGCCAACAATTACCTGGCGTACCGTTTCCGTGATATTGAGTTTTTTGATACGCTTGACGTCCTGGAGGAAATAACGCTGGAAGACATGGAGAAACGCCTGCATGAACATTTAATAGAAGAACTGCACGCCGTTTCCATAGTTTATCCTTTCAGGCCATAAAAAAGGCCCGCGTTGTAGTGGGGAGGGTCTTTTATTTTTTATTTCTTTGGGCTATTATTAAGAAAGTATTTACTTTGGCCGGAGTGAGGAGGTTGCCTGTAGATGAGAAGAATTGGTATTGTAACGGACAGTGTTGCCAACCTGTCACCGGAGGTTGTAGCAGAAAAAAAGATTAAGGTTATACCTCTTAAGATTATCCTGGGGCGTAAAACTTATCGCGATGGAGTAGAACTTACGGCAGGGGAGTTTTACCAGTTGCTGGAAAAATCTGAGGAGATTCCCGGTGTCTCTCCTCCTAATTCCGGTGAATTTTTGGAAATGTTTGAAACTCTGCGGGAAGAAGGGTACGAGTCTGCCATTTGCGTCCTTTCCAGCAGCAACATTTCTCCGGCCTATAACGCAGCCTGTGAGGCGAGAGATCTGGTCCGTCCTTTTCCGGTAATGGTTATTGACAGCCATGCTGCCACTATGAGCCAGGGATTTATGGTCCTGGAAGCGGTCCGGGGGGCGGAAGAGGGATTGACGATTACCGAGTTGGTGGAAAGAGTCTGGAAGCTGCGCCCCAAGGTTCATTTTTACGGTCTTGTGGGCATGCTGCATTATCTTGTACGCTTCAAGCGCCTGGGGAAAGTGTCAGCATATTTTCGCGCCTTGTTGAATATAAAGCCGATTATAACCATTGACAATGAAGACGGGACTATCCTGTCCGTGGCCAGGGTAAAATCCCGCCAGCAGGGATTTAATTATTTCCTGAAAAAGATTGAGGAGGAGCTTTCCCTGGGTGGAGAGAACCTGCATGTCGCCGTTGTCCATGCCGATGAAGCCCAGGAGGCAGAGAAACTTTATGAAATGATCTCGCAAAAATTTAAGTGTGAGGAACTTTACCTCCAGGAACTTACCCCGGTTATCGGCTGCCATACAGGTCCGGGTATAATCGGTGTTAATTTCTTTGTAAGTTAAAGCGGGGAATCAGGGTTTTGGCCCTTTACAGTACATTTTGTCGGGGGAGGTATACCCTATGGGTGAAAGCAAAAAATTGTTTTCAGTTGATGATGCTTTGAGGTTTAACCGTAAAGAGCTCAGGGAGGCTTATAAAAATTTTGTCAATCCCAGTTGGGCTACCCTTTACGCTCTCCTTGATATGGATGTCAATTTTGTTAAAGCTGAAGGAGGCAGGGTCTGGGATGAGGATGGCAATGAATACCTTGATTTCGTAGGCGGCTTTGGTTCGCTGAACCTGGGGCACAACCACCCTGCCGTCATAGAGGCCCTGCACAAGGTTGAAAGTGCTCCTGTGATGCTGCAAGCCTCCCTGGCAAAATTTGCTGCTGTCCTGGCCCACAATCTCGCCCAGATCACGCCCGGGGAACTGCAAAATTGCTGGTTCTGCAGTTCGGGTACAGAAGCCAATGAAGGGGCTTTAAAGCTGGCGCGCATCTATACGGGGAAAAAGGATTTCATCTACTGCCAGGGAGGTTTTCACGGTAAAACGATGGGCTCCCTTTCGGTAACGGGCCGGAAAAAGTACCAGGAGCCTTTTGAACCGCTCGTACCCGGCTGTATTCCCGTCCCTTACGGCGATGCCGAAGCCCTGGAGAAAGCTTTAAAAGAACATGATGCCGCCGCTTTCATTGTGGAGCCCATTTTGGGTGAAGGGGGTATTATCCTGCCCCCTGAGGGTTATTTTAAGGAAGTGCGGCGCCTGTGCAGCAGCTACAATACCCTTTTAATTTTGGATGAGATCCAGACAGGTTTTGGCCGGACAGGAACCCTTTTTGCCTGCGAATATGAAGGTATTGTCCCTGATGTCCTGGTTTTGGCCAAGTCCCTGGGTGGGGGGATTGTCCCTATCGGAGCTTATATTACCACGGCGCCCATCATGAAAAAGGCCTATGGCGGCAGCATGGACAGGGGGCTGATGCTCACCTCCACCTTTGGCGGCAACACGCACAGTGCGGCCGCGGCCATTGCCGCTGTGGAGGTTGTTGTCAGGGACAATCTTGCCCGGCAGGCTGCCGAAAAGGGTGCCTACTTCCTGAACAAATTGCAGGCTTTAAAAGAGAAGTATGATATTATCAAAGAAATCAGGGGCAGGGGCCTGTTGATTGGAATGGAGCTATCCGATAGCGGCGGGCTGCTGGACTTCCTTACGGCGGGGTCTGTTAACAAGCTCTCCAGGGAATTTCTTTCTTCCATGATTGCGGCAGAGATGCTGCAAAAATACAGGATTTTAGTCGTGTTTACCTTGAACAACCCCAATGTCATCAGGCTGGAACCGCCCCTGAACGTAAGCTATGAACAACTGGATCACGTTGTAGACGCCTTTGATAAACTATTTTCCAGGCATAAAAGCTTTCTCAAGATGGCTGTGCAAAGCGGCAAGAATATCGTGTCATCTTTTCTGCGTAAATCTTGAGCTTTAAAGAAGCTAATAGCCACGATACTGCGGCTCACAACAGGAGATGGAAATGGCGCACCAACTCGAGCAAGCAAACATTTTTCCCGTCCCACAACGAGATGTGCAGCTGGGTTTGTGGGGGCTGCTGGCAGAGCCGAATTGTTTGAGCAGCTAAAAGCTCTTAGCGAAGCGAGAGTTGAAGGCGGCCCTGCTTACATGGATGCCAGCAGCCGGCAGGCAAAAAGGATGTGAGCTCTGCCGGGGAGGCCGCCCGGAAGCCTGAGATGAGTCATGGAGCTTTCCGCGACAACACCTGAACGGGCATCATGCACGCTGTTACACATTCTTATCTTAGGAAAGGAGTTCAATATCAACTTGGGCGTTAACGAGAAGGAATTTGTAAAAGAAGTTACACCGCGTGAGGAAGATTTTTCCCAGTGGTATCTTGACCTGGTCTTAAAAACAGAGATGATGGATTATGCCCCTGTAAAGGGCTGCATGGCCATCAGGCCCTATGGTTACGCCATCTGGGAAAGCATACAACGGCTCCTGGACAAACGGATTAAAGCCACCGGGCATAAAAATGCCTATTTCCCCATCTTTATACCGGAATCACTGCTGCAGAAAGAGGCCGAACATGTGGAGGGATTTGCCCCGGAGGTGGCCCTGGTTACACATGGCGGAAGTGAAAAACTTGCCGAGCGCCTGGTGGTGAGGCCCACTTCTGAGGCCATTATCTGCAGCATGTATGCCAAGTGGGTACAATCGTGGCGGGATCTTCCTCTCCTCATCAACCAGTGGTGCAACGTGGTAAGGTGGGAGAAAAACACCCGTCCCTTCTTAAGGACCTCAGAATTCCTCTGGCAGGAGGGCCATACTGTGCACAGCACGGAAGAAGAGGCCGAAGAGGAAGCCTTGAAAATGCTGGGGGTGTACAGGGAATTCGTGGAAAGTGAGCTGGCCATACCGGTAATCAGCGGGCTTAAAACGGAAAGGGAAAAGTTTGCCGGGGCCCTGCATACCTATACCATCGAGGCCCTGATGGCCGACGGCAAGGCTTTACAGGCAGGAACTTCCCACAATTTAGGGCAGCATTTTTCCAGGGTTTTTGATATTCAATTCCTGGATAAGGATAAGCAGCTGAAGTATGCCTGGCAGACATCATGGGGTGTTTCTACCAGGCTCATCGGTGCCATAATCATGGTTCACGGGGATGACCGGGGACTTAAGCTTCCCCCGCAGGTGGCTCCCGTCCAGGTGGTAGTGGTTCCCATCATAACCAAGAAGCAGCGGGAAGAGGTACTGCAAAAAGCGCAGGAAATCCTTAAAGAATTTGGTGGGGAAATTCGCATGGAGCTGGACGATCGTGAAGAATACTCCGCGGGCTGGAAATTTAACGAATGGGAAATGAAAGGCGTCCCCCTGCGCCTGGAAATAGGCCCCAGGGATCTTCAACAGGGTGGGGTATTCGCTGTACGGCGCGATACCGGGGAAAAAATTTTTATAAGTGCGGAAGAATTGCCACAACGCCTGCCGGCCCTTTTAGGTGATATACAGGCTAACCTCTTTCGCCAGGCCCAGGAATTCAGGGAAAAAAATACTCACCGGGTTGACAGCTACCAGGAATTCCAGGAAGTTATCCAGGAAAAAAGAGGTTTTGTCCTGGCTTTCTGGTGCGGGGATTCCCGCTGTGAGGAAGAGATTAAAAATGATACCAAAGCTACTATTCGTTGTATTCCTTTCGAGCAGGAACAGTCTGAGACAGGTCCTTGCCTCTTTTGCGGCAGTAAGCAGGGTAAAGCGGTTTACTTTGCCCGCTCCTATTAAGTTTCTTGGATCCTGGGATTCATCGTTATTTTTATATTGAAGGGAGGTGTTGCCCTGGCTTGGGGTTTGCTCCCGGGCCGGGTTTTATGGCCAGCAAGGTGTTTTTTTTAGAAAGAAGGGCAACTTCCCCGCGTAAGAGTTTACAGGTAAGGCTGGAAAAACTTTTTGACCGGGCCGGTTTTAACGAGATCATAAAAAAAGGGGATCTGGCCGCGGTAAAACTTCATTTCGGAGAAAGAGGATTAACAACTTACATTCACCCTGTTTTTGTGCGCACAATTGTGGACAAGCTTATCCACCTGGGGGCCAAGCCCTTTCTAACCGATACCAATACTTTATATATTGAAGCACGCCACAATGCGGTGGAACATCTCCAGACCGCCATACTGCACGGTTTTACCTATGCCACAGCAGGCGCTCCCGTGATTATCGCCGACGGGCTGAGAGGACACAGCTCCCGGGATGTAGCCGTTCCCGGCAGGCATTTCCGCACCGTAAAGATCGCCCAGGGAATCCTTGACGCCGACAGCATGGTAGTTTTATCCCATGTAAAGGGGCACATTGTAACCGGCATGGGAGGCGCCATAAAGAATCTGAGCATGGGCTGCAGCAGCAGGGCCGGGAAGCATATGATGCATGCCTGTATAAAGCCGGAGGTTATCGCGGAAAAATGCCAGGGTGATGCCCACTGCCAGAAGCATTGCCCGTCCCAGTGTATTACTATAGAGAATAACGTGGCTTTTATCGACGAAAAACTCTGCATAGGCTGCGGTGAGTGTATAGCCGCCTGCCCGTATGATTCCATTAAGATTGACTGGGATAACGACGGTGAGCTGCTCCAGGAAAAAATGGCGGAATTTGCCCTGGGGGCAATTCAGGATAAAAAGGATAAATGCTGTTTTTTAAATTTTCTTATGGATATTACCCCGCACTGTGACTGCCACAGCTGGAGTGACAGCTTTATCGTTCCCGATATCGGCATCCTGGCTTCCACTGACCCCGTAGCCATAGATCAGGCTTCAGTAGATTTAATCAACCGCCAGCAGGGGAATGTCGATTCCAAGCTTAAGGGAAATTACTCCCCCGGTGAGGATAAATTTGTCGGTGTTTATCCCAACTGCAATTATAGTGTCCAACTGCGCTATAGCGAGGAACTGGGGCTGGGAAGCAGGAGCTACGAACTAATCGAACTTTAGCCTCTCCATAAGCTGGAAAATTTTTATTCTGTTGGTCTGATTACATTTTTTACCTCTTTAGACTAGGAAAAAAATCAGGTATAATATAAGGAAATATCCAGGGGTTTGCCTTGTGAATTCTTTTACTTTTTATGCTTAAAATTCTGAAAATAAATTTTAAATATCCCAGCCCCTCTAAGGGGGCTTTATTTTTGACTACCTGATCTGTGGAGGCAACGATGAAAGAAAACGGTTCCAGCTTTTTACAACATTACCGGCGGGGAAAGCGCTTTCTTTCTGAATGTCGTTATTAATTTGGGAAGAGGATTAATTAGCAGCAGCTTTTCCCGATGCGCTATGGTACTTTTTTCTCCATGAACTGCTCAAAAAAGCAGGATAATGACCCCTGCAAAGAGAATATTTAATAGGTTTTTCTCTTAATTGAAAGATTATTTAAAAAGAAAACGGCGCAAAGGAGGTTATGGGTTTTGAGCGAGGAGACGGCAAAAGCCGCAGAAAAAAGTTTTGATTATGACCGGGTAGAGACGTTATTACAGGAGTTTCTGCATAAAAAAGGAGTAATGGTTCCCATCTTACAAAAAATTCAGGCTGAATTCGGCTACCTGCCGCGGCCGGCCATGGAGTATGTGGCTAAAAGGCTGCGCATTCCCGTCAGCAAGGTTTTCGGGGTAGCCACTTTTTATGCCCAGTTTCACCTTCACCCGCGGGGCAAAAATATTGTCAGGGTCTGCCGTGGTACTGCCTGCCATGTCAGGGGAGTATCGAAGGTGGCGGAGAAAATGCAGGAGATTTTGGGTGTAGGGGTTGGACAGACAACAGAAGATATGAATTTTACCTATGAAGAGGTGGCCTGTATCGGTGCCTGCGGCCTGGCTCCGGTAATGATGATTAACGACCAGACCTATGGTAAACTGACCCCGGAAAAGTTGAAAGGTATCTTAAAGAATTACTAAGACCGTGCGGGAGGAAGGGGAGAAAAAGCTTATGGAGAGATTTATTGATCCGTGCTGCAAGGAATGTTTTAACAGTAAAGAAAACCCCTGTGAACAATTTATAGAGTGCTGCCTTTCGGGACCCCTGTGCCATGAAAGCGACGAATGTTCAGCCCAGAGAAAGTCTATTATTCAGAAGCTTGCTCATAGCCCCGGTTACCTGAAGCATTAAAGGAAGCCCAGTGGAAGGAGGGAAAGAAGTGTACGAAAGACATATCCTGATCTGTGCCGGGACAGGTTGTATATCCTCTGGCACCAGGGAAGTTAAGGAAGCTCTGGAGAATGAACTTATCAAGCACAACCTGCAGGACAAAGTACGCATCATCCTCTCGGGATGTCACGGCTTTTGTGAAAAGGGCCCCATCTTTATCGTTTACCCGGAGGATATTTTTTACTGTGAAGTGAAAGCGGAAGATATGCCGGAACTGGTGGAGGAATATCTGGTCAAGGGAAATATTGTGGAAAGGCTGCTTTATAAAGATCCTACCACCGCCGGTACTGTTACTTCCCATGAGGAAATTCCTTTTTACAGCAGGCAGAAGCGACAGGTCCTGCGCAACTGTGGTGTTATAGATCCGGAGAACATCGATGAATATATTATTCGCGGCGGTTATATCGGGCTGAAAAAGGCTTTAGGTATGGAGCCGCTGGAAATCGTTAATACGGTGAAAAGCTCCGGCCTGCGGGGGCGCGGAGGAGCCGGGTTCCCCACGGGGATGAAATGGGAATTTGCCCACCGCAGCCCGGGCGATAAAAAATATGTGGTTTGTAATGCCGACGAGGGAGACCCGGGAGCCTTTATGGACCGCAGTGTTCTGGAAGGGGATCCCCATGCAGTCCTGGAGGGTTTGATAATCGCCGGCAGAGCTATCGGGAGCGATGAAGCTTATATCTACGTGCGCGCGGAGTATCCTCTTGCCGTGCGCCGTTTAAGGACTGCTATTGCCCAGGCCGAGGAATATGGGCTTATCGGCCAAAACATCCTTAATTCCGGAGCCAATTTCAAGATCAATATTAAAGAGGGTGCGGGAGCCTTTGTTTGCGGTGAAGAAACCGCACTCCTGGCCTCTATTGAGGGCGAAAGGGGCATGCCCCGGCCGCGCCCGCCGTTTCCCGCTGTCAAGGGCCTATGGGGCAAACCCACGTGTATTAACAACGTGGAAACCCTCGCCAACGTTCCCCTGATCCTACGCAACGGAGCCGATTGGTACAGCGCGGTGGGTACGGAAGGCAGCAAGGGGACAAAAATTTTCGCCCTTACCGGAAAAGTTAACAATACCGGCCTTTGCGAGGTTCCCATGGGCATTTCCCTCCGGGAAATTGTCTTTGATATCGGTGGAGGGATCAGGGGCGGTAAGAAATATAAAGCGGTGCAGATCGGGGGGCCTTCGGGTGGGTGTATTCCCGAGAGTTTACTGGACCTGCCCGTTGACTTCGATTCCCTGACCGCTGCCGGGGCCATGATGGGTTCTGGCGGGATGGTCGTTATGGATGAGGATACCTGCATGGTAGATTTGGCCCGCTATTTTCTAAGCTTTACCCAGCGTGAATCATGCGGCAAATGTACTCCCTGCCGGGAGGGAACCAAGCGCATGCTGGAGATCCTGGAACGCATTACCAGGGGGAAAGGTGAACCGGAGGATATACCCCGCCTGGAAAAACTGGCGGTAGCCGTTAAGGACAGTTCTCTCTGCGGCCTGGGGCAGACGGCACCCAACCCGGTCCTGACCACGCTACGCTATTTCCGGGATGAATATGAAGCCCACATCTTTGATCGCCGGTGTCCGGCCGGCCTTTGCAGGGATCTGCTGACCTATTATATCGATGCGGAGGTTTGCACCGGCTGCCGCTCCTGTGTAAAAGCCTGCCCTGCTGAAGCCATCAGCGGTGAAAAGAAAGAGCCCCATGCTATCGACGAAGCAAAATGCATCAGTTGTGGCGCCTGCTTTGATCGCTGTAAATTTGGCGCCGTAAAAACGAAATAAGGAGTAAGGGAGGGAAGAGAGATGATTTCTTTAACTATAAATGGTCAGAGAGTGGAAGTAGAACCGGAAACAACGATTTTGCAGGCAGCCGAAAAGCTGGGTATTTTTATCCCTACTTTCTGCTATGACCCGGAACTTACTCTGGTAGGCGCCTGCCGTATGTGCGTGGTCGAGGTGGAAAAGGCCCGCGCCCTGGTAGCTTCCTGCTGTACCCCGGTAGGAGAGGGCATGGTGGTGCATACTGATACGGAACGGGTTCATGCTGCCCGTAAGGCAAACTTAAATCTCCTGCTGGCCAACCACCCTCTGGACTGTCTCACCTGTGAAAAGACGGGGAACTGCCGGCTGCAGGACTACTGCTATTTATACGGCGTTTCGGAAAGCGAGTACAGCGGGGACCGCAAAAACTACGAACCCGACGCTACCAACCCGTTTTTTGTCAGGAATATGAACAAATGCATCCTCTGCGGCCTGTGTGTGCGCAAGTGCCATGAAATAAACGGAGCCGGGGCCATTGAATTTATGAACAGGGGCTTTGATTCCAAGGTAACCGCTGCTTTCGATGACCCGCTGGAGAACTCCTCCTGTGTATTCTGCGGCATGTGCGTGGATGCCTGCCCGGTAGGTGCCCTTACACCGAAACAGGGCCTCCGCAAGGGACGTCCCTGGGAACTTACCGCCGTTAAGACTGTCTGTCCCTACTGCGGCACCGGCTGCGGCCTGGAGCTCTATGTTAAGGGTAACGAGATAGTGGGGATAAAAGGAGATGCCTTAAGTCCCGTTAACCGGGGCCTGACCTGTGTGAAGGGGCATTTTGGCATAGACTTCCTGCAAAGCCCGGAACGCCTTACCAGGCCGTTAATCAGAAAGAACGGCGAGCTGGTGGAGTCCTCCTGGGAAGAAGCCCTGGAACTTGTTGCCGGAAAATTAAAGGAGGTGAAGGGTACGGAACTGGCCGGGTTATCTTCGGCCCGGGCCACCAACGAGGAAAATTATCTTTTCCAGAAGCTGCTGCGTTCTCTGGGAACGAATAACATCGATCACTGTGCCCGCCTCTGACACGCTCCTACCGTAGCCGGTCTGGCTACAGCATTTGGTAGCGGCGCGATGACCAACAGTATCGGGGAAATAGAAAACGCGCAGGCATTGTTTGTGATCGGATCCAATACTACCGAGACCCATCCTGTAATCGGCTACAGGGTCAAAATGGCCCAGAAGAAGGGCGCTTCCCTGATCGTAGCCGATCCCAGGCGTATCGAACTGGCCGAATATGCCGATGTGTTTTTACAGCTCCGCCCGGGAACCAATGAGGCCCTGCTAAACGGGATGATCAACGTCATCATCCAGGAAGGCCTGGCGGATGAAGGGTTTATCAGGGAAAGAACAGAAGGCTATGAAGAAATGGCCGCAGCCGTACTAAAATATACTCCCGAATATGTAGAAGGGATTACGGGAGTTGCCGCGGAAGATCTTCGCCAGGCAGCCAGGCTTTATGCCGGGGCTGACAGTGCGGCCATACTTTATACCATGGGCATAACCCAGCATACCAAGGGTACCGACTCCGTGCTGGCTGTAGCCAACCTGGCCATGGTAAGCGGCAATATCGGAAAGCCTTGCAGCGGTGTTAACCCCCTGCGGGGACAGAACAATGTCCAGGGGGCCTGTGATATGGGGGCCCTGCCCGTTGTTTTTACCGGTTACCAGCGAGTGGACAATGAAGATGCCCTCTCCAAATTTAAAAAAGCCTGGGGTGTAAAGCTCAACTCCCAACCCGGATTAACCGTAACGGAAATTTTTGACAGTATTCTCCAGGGCAAGATAAAAGCCCTCTATGTCATGGGAGAGAATCCTGCCCTCAGTGATGCCAACCTGCATCACGTCATGGAGGCGCTGGAGAAGCTCGACTTCCTGGTTGTTCAGGATATCTTTTTAACAGAAACAGCGGCCCTTGCCGATGTCGTCCTGCCGGCGGCAGCATTTGCCGAAAAACAGGGAACATTTACCAATACGGAGCGCCGGGTGCAGATGGTACGTCAGGCGGTGAATCCTCCCGGTGAAGCCAAACCGGACTGGCTTATTTTACAGGAACTGGCCTATAAACTGGGTATCGAATGGCATTATGAAACACCGGAAGATATTTTCCAGGAGATTGCCCTCTTGACCCCCAGCTACGCCGGTATCAGCTACCAGCGCCTGGAGGAAGAAGGCGGGCTGCAGTGGCCCTGCACCGACGGTGAGCATCCCGGAACGCCTTACCTGCACCAGGGTAAATTCTCCCGGGGGAAAGGCCTTTTTACCCCTGTGGAATACCGGCCTCCCGCTGAAGAACCTGATGAGGAATACCCGCTGGTGTTGACCACGGGGCGCAACCTCTTCCATTACCATACCGGTACAATGACCCGCCGCAGCAACGGCATTAATGCCTTCAAGCCGGAAGAGATGGTACAAATCAGTATAGATGATGCTGCCAGGCTGGGAATTAACGAAGGAGACATGGTGGAAATAACCTCGCGCCGGGGACATGTAAAGGCCAGGGCAGCGGTTACGGAGAAAGTTCCTCCGGGAATAATCTTTATGACTTTCCATTTTCATGAAGCTGCTGCAAACTTATTGACGAACAACGAGGTGGACCCCGTAGCCAAAATTCCGGAGTTAAAAGTCTGTGCCGTAAAGGTGGAAAAAACAGAACCATAGTACAGGGTTTGTCTGGAGTTAATTTAAGATAGGAATCCCCCTTTTTCAGGGGGATTTTTTTTGTATTTAAAAGGATTTAATGCTTATAATACAGAAGTAAATGGAAGTTTAAGGTGGAAAAAGGGGTATTACACTTTCCAGCAGAAGGCAGGGACCAGGTGAGAAATGGATGAGTTAAAGAACCGGGGCGTTAGGGAAATGGAAATTGTTCGTATTAAGAACCGGCAGAGAAGCAGGGAGAAGGATCAGGTTATTACGGAAACGCCCCTGACAATCTTTTTTAATGACAGGGAGTTTGTTACCTTGTTATGTTCCCCCGGCAAGCCGGATTTCCTGGCGGTAGGTTTTCTTCGTTCGGAAGGCCTCATCAATACGGCTGAAGATCTGGATGATGTCAGCGTGGATTACCAGAAGGGGATCGTTTTTGTCAGGACAAAAACCCGTACTGATCTGATAGAGAAGCTGTACGGTAAAAGAACCATAACTTCGGGGTGTGGTAAGGGGACGCTTTTTTTCCATGTCCTCGATTCCCTGCAAAGCAAGCGGATAGAATCTACCCTGCAAATAAGTGCGGAGTTCCTGTTAAAATTAATGACCTCCTTACAGGAAAACTCCGTGCTCTTTAAAACTACCGGCGGTGTACACAGCGCCGCCCTTGCCAACAGGGAAGAAATTCTTTTTTACAGCGAAGACATTGGCCGCCATAATGCTGTCGATAAGATCGTTGGAGAGTGTATCATAAAAAATATCCCCCTTGACGATAAAATTCTGTTGTCCAGCGGCCGCCTTTCCTCGGAGATCGTCATTAAAGGTGCTAAGCTGCGCTTGCCGTTCATCGTCTCCAGATCTGCCCCCACCTCCTTAAGCGTGGAACTGGCCGAACAAACGGGAATTACCCTGGTAGGCTTTGCCCGCGGCAGGCGGTTAAATATATATTCTCATGATTATAGAATTGTTTGACCGGGATGTTAATATATATTAACAAATAAAAAAACGAAATAGAGTGCGCCAGGGTTATTAAGGACAAGATACTGGGGAATAATAACAATCATGCTGTATTAAAAGACAAAGCACATTTCATTTTAGCTGCTAAAGGCGACAGAATATTTGCAGAATGTAACCGCTTGTGATATAATAAATAAATGGATAAGTGTTGTAAGGTGAATTTTTTTCAAAACCAAAGGAGCTGAAGCCTATGAAGAAGATTCCACCTTATTGCTAAAATAATAAATAATTTTTGAAGGGAGGGAAAAAGATGGCTTTTGATTCTGTAAAAAAAATAGCGGCTGAATTTGCTCTGGACAGGGCCATAAATTATATAACAAAAGATCCGGAAAAAAATTTGTTAACACTCATGGATTTCATAGAAAAGGTAGCCATAGCTCCCGACCACAAAGATGCAGTAAAGAAGTTAAAAGCTCATTTTAAAAATAATCCCCAAATTATGGAACAGACCCGGCGCATTGCCAGTAATCCCAAAATGCTATACAACCTCTTTAATTCCTGGGTTATTGATGGCACTTTTCTGGGCAGGCCCAAACGTGAAAAGCTCAGCAGGGAACTTGGTATAAATATTCCCGCATTGATTTTGATAGATCCCACTTCTGCCTGTAATTTGCGCTGTCAAGGCTGCTGGGCAGGGGAGTACAGCAAAGCAGATCGTCTTGAACCAGAGTTGTTTAGCCGGATTATCTCGGAAGCCAAGGAACTGGGAATTCATTGGATTGTTCTTTCAGGGGGCGAGCCTTTCTGTTATCCTCACCTGCTGGATGTGGTGGCCGATCATCCGGAGTCCGTTTTCATGGTTTACACCAACGGTACACTTATTGATGAAAAAGTAGCCGATCGCCTGGCCGAACTGGCCAATTTATCCCCTGCTTTCAGCCTGGAAGGCTGGCGCGAGCAGACCGATGCCCGCAGGGGTACTGGCACTTTTGACAAGGTTATGAAGGCTATGGACCTTCTCAGGGAAAGAGGAATATTTTTTGGCGCTTCCGTAACATCCATGCGCAATAATATCTACGAACTTTTTAGTACTGAATTTATAGATTTCCTTGTAGAAAAAGGTGTAACCTATATGTGGTCTTTCCACTATATTCCTGTAGGGCGCGACCCTAATGTAGAACTAATGCTTACTCCTGAACAGCGGCTCTGGATGCTGGAAAGAGTCAGGGAACTGAGACAGACTAAACCCGTGTTTATCGCCGATTTTTGGAATGATGGGGAATTTACGAAGGGATGTATTGCCGGTGGCAGGCAGTACTTCCATATTAATGCTGCCGGTGATGTCGAGCCCTGTGCTTTTGTCCATTTTGCCGTAGATTCCATTAAGGATAAAAGCCTGAAAGAAGTCCTGGGGAACCCCCTGTTCAGGGCGTACCAGAGGGAGCATCCCTTTAATAAAAACCACCTGGCTCCCTGCCCTATTATAGATTCCCCGGGGGCTCTAAGAAAAATGGTCAGAGAATGTGGTGCTCACCCCACCCATAAGGGAGCGGAGCAAGTCCTGGACGGAGAAGTGGCTAAATACCTGGACAATAATTCGCAGCGCTGGCTGCAACTGGCCGATGAATATAAAACGGGAACAATTAACAAAGAAGAGGTTAGTGCTGGAAAATAGCAGGCAACGAGCTAAATACTTCCCAAAAGACGGTGTATAATGGCTGCAGGAATTCCACTTTAACCATAAATTTTTGTAATTATATAGAGGAACCCTTACTTCTTTCTTTTAAAAGAAGTAAGGGTTTTGTTATAAAGATATTGACAAATGTGTCCGGGTAAAGTTACTATATGCATATATACTGTTTTAAATATCTTTCCTTAATGTTTTATTAAGCGAAGCTGTCTTCGCTTTTTTCCTTTTTTTTATGAAGTTCAATGTACCTTTGTTTTACACGCCTGCTTTCTTCTGCTAAAACGACACGGCGGGCGGAAACGTTAACGTGCCTGAATTGAAATCCGGTAAGGTATTCCAGCCTTTCTTTAACCTGCTTTTGAATTTCATGTAAGACCTGTGGAATATTAGTACCGTAGATCAAAGTAACATCCAGATTCATCATCATGCCGTTCTTACTGGAGACGATGACAGTTTTTTTGGCCCTGGCTACCCCTTTAACCTGTTCTGCCACATAAACAGCTATTTGTTCAATGACATTTTCGGAGAGGTAATAATTTCCCAGGGAACTGTACAGCGGACGCACTATGGAATGCTCCGCCGTTCGGTAGGGTGAAGCTTTACTTTTACCCAAGAAAAAAGCCTTTAAGGGATCCAGAAAGTAACCAGGAAAATCTTTTTCGATGGCAAATGTAGGTATGGGTATGACGTGCCTGTTTTCTTTTTCCCTTATTTCCAGCGCCCGGGTAATTTCTTCGTGGGTAGAGACATCTTCTATGCGTATTATTTTCTCGGGGGCAGGGATTTCCAACCTTTTGGTAATATAACCCACCATGCGTTCGGAAATGCCCAGGATGAGGATGCTCTCAGGATTGACTTCCTTGATTTTTGTCCGGACTTGTTCAGCGTGTTGTGGATCTATAAAAATGGCCCTTTTAGTGGCCGCCATCCTTGTATTTTCTCTTTTGGCTGAACGGCCGGCCAGCACCTGGTTGCCTTTAATAAGCAACCCGTCATCGATAATATATTCTATTCCTTCCTGGAAAGCTACCAGCGCACAATGGTGGCTTTTGCCTGTACCACTGGGTCCGATTAGGGCATATATCCTCATTAATTTTCCCTCCTGATTTTCAAACTGAGTATATCATAATTAACTGGGGAAGTCGATAAGATAAAAAACTCATCTGCAAGCAGGATTTGCAGCTTTTTTTAACCCCCTGGTTTGGAATTGTTGCGCTTTTCTTATTGAAAAAGACTGGTGATATTGATATACTGAAAAACGTGGGAGCATGAAGGCAATAAAAGTACGGAGATAATAAGTGCGCCTGAAGGATAATTCAGGCTACAGGGTAGAGATAAAAGCTTAAGAAAAACAGGAGGTGCTTTTATGGAAGACAAATTAAATTTTTTGCAGCAGAGAAGGAATATTATCCTTCAGGGCGGCGGTGCGGAGCGAATTGAAGACCAGCATAAAAAGGGAAAGCAAACGGCCAGAGAGAGATTGGAACAATTTTTGGATCCGGGCAGCTTTATGGAAGTAGGTACCTTTGTCCAGGGCGGCCTGGAAGATGCCAGTACAATGGACATCCCCCTGCCGGGAGAAGGCGTGGTGACCGGCTATGGGACAGTAGATGGGCGCTTAGTATATGTTTTTGCCCAGGACTTTACCGTTTCCGGGGGCTCCCTGGGAGAAATGCATGCCGCTAAAATTTGTCGTGTTATGGATTTAGCTGCCCAAAACGGTGCTCCCTTTATCGGTATCAATGACTCCGGAGGGGCAAGAATCCAGGAAGGCGTTATGTCCCTGGACGGCTATGGTAATATTTTTTATCGTAACACTGTTAATTCCGGGGTAATTCCCCAGATTTCCGTTATAATGGGACCCAGTGCCGGGGGGGCGGTCTATTCCCCTGCGCTGACTGATTTTGTTTTCATGGTTGATAATACCAGCTATATGTTTATAACCGGGCCTCAGGTCATCAAGGCGGTAACCGGTGAAGAGGTTTCACCCGGTAAGCTCGGCGGCGCCGCCACCCATAATGAGGTAAGCGGGGTGGCTCATTTTAGGGCGAAGGACGAGCAGGAATGTTTCATGTTACTTAAAAAGCTCTTGAGTTACCTGCCTTCCAATAACCTGAATAATGCTCCTGTTATTCCACCCGTGGAACCAACCCTGCCGGCGGAGGACCTGGTAAACCTGGTACCTGCCGATCCCAACAGGTCCTATGACGTGGTGGATGTTATCAAAAGGGTTGTTGATGGAAGCGAGTTTTTCCAGGTTCACGAGCATTACGCCAAAAACGCCGTGGTAGGTTTTGCCAGGATTGCCGGTCAATCGGTGGGCATCATCGCCAACCAGCCCAAGTTCCTGGCCGGATGCCTGGATATAAACAGTTCCGATAAGATTTCCCGTTTTGTCAGGTTTTGCGATTGCTTTAATATTCCCATGGTTACATTTGTGGATGTTCCGGGCTATCTTCCCGGCGTGCACCAGGAATACGGGGGTATTATCCGCCATGGTGCAAAAATTCTCTATGCTTACTCCGAGGCTACTGTTCCCCAGGTCAGCGTTATTTTACGCAAGGCTTACGGCGGTGCCTACATTGCCATGAACGCCCGCAGCCTGGGGGCGGACTTTGCCTTCGCCTGGCCCACGGCGGAGATAGCTGTGATGGGACCCGAAGGAGCGATCAATATCATTAACCGCAGGGAAATAGAAAAGGCTGAGAACCCCGAAGAGGAAAGAAAAAACAAGGTAAATGAATACCGGCAAAAATTCGCCAACCCTTATATTGCCGCAGCTCGAGGTTGGGTAGATGATGTAATCCATCCTGCGGATACCCGCCGCCATCTCATCAGGGCCCTTGATTCGCTTAAAGATAAATTTGAAGACCGGCCCCGTAAAAAACACGGCAATTTCCCCGTTTAACTGGAAAAAATTACAGGGGGGACAGACCCCTTTTGGGGGAAATTGGAAAATACTTAATAAAGCTGTATCTTGGTCCCTTCCCGGGCCAGCATATTAACTGCCACGACCCTGCGGGTCACAACAATGGATGAAAATGACCGGGTTTAGATCCCGCCATTGTTCCACAGACGCAGCGTTTTGCTGTTGGCGGAGCGACTTGTGAAGCGAAGCAAAAAGCTCTGCGCTATTTTCATATTGACTTTTTAACGGCCTGGTGTTAAGATTTCTTCAAGACAATTGCATAGTATCCGAAGAAGGGGAGAGTAGGAGCAGGAAAAGCCTAAGTGAGCCGGGGCCAGTGCAAACCCGGCGCTGGAACTGCCCTGAAGCGCACCCCGGAGGCGAAAGCTGAAGCTGGAGGCAGGCCTTTCCTTTGATGAACGGGCTTTTCCCGGTGTGTAGGCTTATCCGGTTAGATCCGTTAACGTTATGCTGCTGGAATTCCTGCAGCAGCCTTGAGGAGGGCCCCTGAGGGGCCAAAAAAGGTGGTACCGCGAGAATGCCTCTCGTCCTTTTGGGAAGAGAGGCTCTCTTTATTTAAGGAGGTTTGTTTGATGCGCGTGGGGATCATTGGTGTTACAGGTTATACGGGAAGCGAGCTTCTAAGACTTTTATTTTCGCACAGGGGCGTGGAGCTTACCTATGTCACCTCCCATTCTTTTACGGGAAAACCTTTGCCTGAAGTGCACCCTCACTACCTGGGCATCCTGGAACCGGTCTGCCGCCCTTTTTCCGTAGGTGAGGCCGTGGAGAAAACAGACCTGGTTTTTTCCGCCCTGCCTCACGGGGAGTCCATGGAAGCGGTTCCCCTGTTACGTGAGGCGGGTTTAAAGGTCATCGATTTAAGTGCCGATTTCCGCCTGGCAGATGCCGATCTCTACCTGGAATGGTATAAAAAGGAACACAGTGCGCCCCCGTACCTGGGGCAGGCCGTGTACGGCCTGCCGGAACTTTACAGGGAGGAAATAAAAAAAGCTTCCCTGGTAGCTAACCCGGGCTGCTACCCGACCTCGGTTATCCTTGCCCTGGCCCCGCTGGCTGCCCGGGGAGTAGTGGACTGGGATACCCTGGTAGTCGACGCCAAGTCAGGGACTTCCGGGGCCGGCAGGGTTCCTTCACAGGTCCTGCATTTTCCCGAATGTGCGGAAAATTTTCGGGCTTACCGGGTTGCCGAGCACCAGCATACCCCGGAGATGGAGCAGGAATTAAGCAAACTGGCGGGCCGGAAAGTGAGCTTTACCTTTGTGCCGCATTTACTTCCCATGATCAGGGGTATCCTCAGCACAATTTACACGGATTTGACCGTTAAAATGACGGAGGAAGAAATCCGGGATATTTACCGGGAATTTTACAGGGGAGAAAAGTTTGTCAGGCTGTTACCGCCACCTTTACTGGTGGAGACAAGAAACGTTTATGCCAGCAATTATTGTGATCTCTCCATCAAGTGGGATTCCCGTAAGAACAGGTTAATTGTTCTCTCTGCCCTGGATAACCTGGTTAAAGGAGCTGCCGGGCAGGCCGTGCAAAATATGAATCTTATGCTGGGCTTCAAGGAGGAAGAGGGACTGGAAATGGTTCCTTTAAGGCCTTGATGCTTCCTGGAGGTAGGTAAAATGAGCGCAATTGACGTAAAAATAATTGAAGAGGGAATTACTGCCGTTCCCGGGATTGAGGCTGCCGGGGTACACTGCGGCATAAAGAAAAATGGAGATAAGGATCTGGCCCTCATCTACAGCAAAAAACCTGCTGTAGCTGCAGGGGTGTTCACCACGAACAAGTTCAAGGCGCCTCCTTTACTGGTTACAGAGCAACACATTGCTAACCCTATTCGGGCTATTGTTATTAACAGCGGTATCGCCAATGCCTGTACCGGTGACCAGGGTATGAGGGATGCCCTGGAGATGGCGGAAATTGCGGCCGAAAAACTGGGAATTGAAAAGGAAGAAGTCCTGGTGGCTTCAACCGGGGTAATCGGCTTTTACCTGCCCATGAAGGAACTCTCCCTCGGTATTGAAGAAGCTGGGGGGAAGCTTTCTCCAGGAGGGGGAAAAGAGGCGGCCCTGGCGATTATGACTACCGACACGGTCAGTAAGGAAAGCGCCTGCCGGGTGAATGTTGAAGGGGGTGATATCTCCTTTACTATTGCCGGGATGGCCAAGGGCTCCGGCATGATTTGCCCTGACATGGCTACGATGCTTGCTTTTATCGCTACCGATGTAAAAATTGAAAGGGAAACCCTGCAAAAAGCCCTGGTGAAGGCTGTAGCCCATTCTTTTAACCTGGTTACAGTAGACGGTGACACCTCTACCAATGATATGGTCATCCTTCTCTCCAACGGAACGGCCGGTGTGGAAGTAACAGAAGATGGCCCCCTGTGGGAAACTTTTAATAAGGCTTTGCTTTACATTTGCCGGGACCTGGCTTACAAAGTCGTTGCTGACGGTGAAGGGGCCACCAAGGTAATAAAACTTACGGTCAAGGGCGCTCCTGATTACGATACGGGGCGAAAGCTGGCCCGGGCTATACTGAACTCCTCTCTGGTAAAAACGGCTTTTTTCGGAGAGGACGCCAACTGGGGACGCATAATCACGGCGATGGGCTATACAGATGTCGAGTTTTATCCGGAACGAGTGGATATTTTTCTCGACCGGGTGCAGGTAACTGCCTCCGGTAAAGGCCTGCTTTTTGACGAGCTTCAGGCCAAAGGTGTTTTAATGCAGGCAGAGATCCCCGTGGTGGTCGACCTGAACATGGGTCCGGAGGAGGTAACTGCCTGGGGATGTGATCTCAGCTATGAGTATGTTAAAATAAACAGCGCTTACAGGAGTTAAAAGGAAGGTGACGCTTATGGAAAAATCTATGGAGGCGCTCATCGCCAAGGCCGGGGTTTTAATTGAGGCGCTGCCTTATATCCGCAACTTTACCGGTAAGACTTTTGTGATCAAGTATGGCGGGCAGGCGATGATCAGCGATGAGCTTAAAAATTCGGTGGCCCAGGACATAGTTTTACTGAAGTTTATCGGCATAAATCCCATTGTCGTGCACGGCGGAGGCAAGGAAATAACGGCGCTCATGGAGAAAACGGGGAAAAAGGCCCGCTTTGTCGGCGGCCTGAGGGTCACCGACAAGGAGACCATGGAAGTGGTTGAAATGGTGCTGGTGGGAAAAGTGAACAAGGAGATCGTCACTTTGCTTAACCGGCACGGGGGTAAAGCGGTGGGGCTTAGCGGTAAAGACAGCAATCTTCTTGTCTGCCGGAAAAGATCTCCCTTCCAGGTGGTCGTGGACGGGAAGGAACAATATGTAGACCTGGGCTATGTTGGGGATGTGGTGGTAGTAAGCCCCGAGGTAATACATACTCTCAGCCAGAACGGATATATACCTGTAATATCCTCTATCGGCGTCAGCCCGGAAGGAGAAGGGCTGAATATAAATGCCGATCACGTGGCAGGAGAACTTGCCGCAGCACTGGGGGCGGAGAAATTAATTATCCTGACCGATGTGGAAGGCATCCTGGCCGACCCGGGAGATAACGGCTCGCTCATCTCTTCCCTCCATCGCCAGAAAGCCCGGGAGATGATTATTTCCGGGGAAATATCTGCCGGGATGATTCCCAAGGTGGAAGCCTGTGTCAGGGCCCTGAACAATAATGTATCCCGAACCCATATTATCGATGGCCGGCTTAGCCACTCCATGCTCCTGGAAATTTTCACGGATAAAGGTATCGGCACAATGGTTGTTTAATATAAGAATGAGGTGGTGCAAGTTGGTGCATACCTAAAACGGTAAAGGGGGGGGAAAATGTTAAAGGAAGAGGAGAAGCGTTTTATTATCAATACCTATAACCGCCAGCCGGACTTTACTCTGCTTATTACCAGGGGGAAGGGGACGCTGGTCTGGGATGAGAACGGGAAAGCATACCTGGATTTTGTCGGGGGGTTGGCTGTAAATGCCCTCGGTCATGCCTGCCCGCATGTCATTAAAGCTGCCTGGGAGCAGATGAACAAAGTTATTCATACCTCCAATTTATATTACAGCGAACCCCAGGTTAAGCTGGCCAGATGCCTCACGGAAAATTCTGTAGCAGACAGGGTCTTTTTCTGCAATAGCGGGGCAGAGGCCAACGAAGCTGCGATTAAACTGGCCCGTAAATACAGCAAATTGCATCTTAACGCCGATAAATTTGAAATTATAACCGCTTTAAATTCTTTTCATGGGCGCACCCTGGCAACCATTACGGCCACGGGCCAGGAGAAATTTCAAAAAGGTTTTGAACCTCTTGTCCCCGGTTTCCGTTATGCCCGTTTTAACGACCTGGATTCTTTCGAGTCCCAGCTTAACGACTTCACCTGCGCCATCATGGTTGAGCCCGTGCAGGGAGAAGGGGGAGTCCATGTTGCTGCAGCGGATTTCCTGGTGGGGCTGCGGCGTCTATGCGACGAAAACCGGCTTTTGCTTATTTTTGACGAGGTGCAGTGTGGAACGGGGCGGACCGGCAGGCTCTTTGCCTATGAACATTATGAAGTTTTGCCTGATATTTTTACCCTGGCCAAAGCGCTGGGAGGGGGTTTCCCTATCGGGGCGATGCTTTGCCGTGAAAAAGTGGCTTCAGGTTTTTCACCCGGGGACCACGCTTCCACTTTTGGGGGCAACCCTGTTGCCTGTGCCGCAGCCTTTGCTGTAATGGAGGAAATTTTACAGGAGGGTTTTCTGGAGGATGTTACGGATAAGGGTATTTATTTCCAGGAGAAGCTTCAACTCCTTAAAGGAAAATTTCCCGGTGTTATTTCAGAGATCAGGGGAAAAGGCCTGATGATCGGGATGGAGCTGCAGGAAAAAGGTCAGGCAGTACAGCGTTCCTGCCAGGAGAAAGGACTGCTTGTTAATTGCATCGGTGACAGGATTTTACGCTTTCTCCCCCCCTTGAATGTAAGCCGGGGAGAACTGGATTCGGCCCTGGAAGTGTTACAAAATACATTTACGGAGGTGTTTGGCGGTGAATAGTCTGCGCGGCAGGCATTTTTTATCCCTGCAGGATTTTACCTCGACGGAAATCGCGGCTCTGCTACATTTTGCCGGGGAACTTAAGCAGCGGCAAAAAAAAGGCCAACCCCACCCTTTGCTGGCCGGTAAAACGCTGGGAATGATTTTCCAGAAACCTTCCACGAGAACCAGGGTGTCCTTTGAGGTGGGCATGTGGCAGCTGGGAGGGTATGCTCTCTTTTTGAGCATCCAGGAACTGCAGATGGGCAGGGGGGAACCCATCAAAGACACTGCCGCCGTCCTCTCACGCTACGTAGACGGAATCATGATCCGCACCTTTAACCATAATGAAGTGGAGGAGCTGGCTTCTTATGCATCTGTTCCCGTCATAAACGGCCTCACGGACCTGCTGCATCCCTGCCAGGCCCTTGCCGATCTGCTTACTGTTAAAGAAAGACTGGGGAAGCTGGCCGGGCTGAAACTTGCTTATACCGGCGATGGAAATAACGTGGCGCACTCACTGCTGCTGGGGTGTTCCAAAATGGGTATGAATATTGCCGTAGCGGGGCCCGAAAAATACTGGCCTCTCCCGGAAATAGTGTCAAAAGCAAAGGAGAATGCCCTGGACAGCGGGTGCAGCGTAGTGATTACTGAAGACCCCCTGGAAGCCGTGAAAGATGCCGATGTGATTTATACAGATGTCTGGGCCAGCATGGGAAAGGAAGCAGAAAAAAAGGAGAGAAAGAAAATTTTTGCTCCCTACCAGGTCAACGACAACCTGGTTAAAGCGGCCAGGCCCGGGGCGCTGGTAATGCACTGCCTGCCCGCTTACAGGGGTGAAGAGATAACTACCGAGGTTCTGGAAGGAGAGCAGTCTGTAGTCCTGGACCAGGCCGAAAACCGCCTCCATGCCCAGAAATCCCTCATGGCCTTACTGATGGGAGATGAGCCCAAAATCAGAGTCTAATTACTATAACCTATCGTTTACAATAATGGATGAAAATGATCTTGATAGAAACCGTATTATGATCGGGGACATTCCCCGACGCTTCACCTCTTAGGTAAGGGGACGCACCTCTTTTCTAAGGTGACGGGACACACCTCTTGCAGAGGAATGTCCCCATGGAATGTCCCCATACCTTATTAAGGTGGCGCAAGGCTGTGGCGAGCGACATGTGCATGAGCAGCAAACAGGTTCAGCGATGCGACGGCTTGAGATAGCCCGGCGGACATGGAAGTCCGCCGCCGGACAGCGCGAAAAACATGACCGGGGTTTAGATCCCGCCATTGTTCCACAGATGCAGCGTTTTGCTGTTGGTGGAGCGACTTGTGAAGCGAAGCTAAAAGCTCACGTTGAAGCGAAGGTTGGAGATGGCCCTGCCGGCATGGAAGCCGGCAGCCAGGAGGTGAGTAGGATGTGAACTCTCCTGGGAAGGTCATCGGAAGCCTGAGCTGAAACGTAGAGCTTTCAGAGCGGAACTTGGAGCTCCGCCAACAGCAAAAGCTGCGCTATTCTAATTACGCTATTCTAATTAGAGGAAAGGGTGACAATAAATGTCCAAGGTGGTCTTAGCCTATTCGGGAGGACTGGATACCTCCATTATCTTAAAATGGCTCCAAGAGGAGTATGGTTATGAAGTGATTGCCTTTGCAGCTGACGTGGGGCAGGGCCCCGGCGAGCTGGAAGGGCTGGAAGAAAAAGCCCTGGCCACAGGTGCCTCCAAGGTTTATATCCAGGATCTCAGGAAAGAGTTTGTGGAAGAATTTGCCTTTCCCATGCTTAAATCAGGAGCTTACTATGAAAGGAAATATCTCCTGGGTACCGCTATTGCCAGGCCCCTTATTGCCCGCGCCATGGTCCGGGTTGCCCTGGAAGAAGGAGCCGGAGCTGTTGCTCACGGGGCTACGGGAAAAGGCAATGACCAGGTGCGCTTTGAGCTGACCGTAAAAGCCCTGGCCCCGCAGTTAAAAATTATCGCTCCCTGGCGGAGCTGGAAAATCCGCTCGCGCCGGGATGCCATAGAGTATGCCCGGAAATACAACATCCCCGTCCCTGTTACAGTGGAAAAACCTTACAGCATGGACCGCAACCTCTGGCATATAAGCTACGAGGGAGGCATCCTGGAAGATCCCGCCCGGGAACCCCTGGAAGATATGTTTTTGTTGACCCGTTCGCCCGAGCAGGCACCAGACAGGCCTGCTATAGTTGAAATTTCCTTTGAAAAAGGGATACCCGTAGCTTTAAATGGTACACCCACGGACAGCGTGACCCTCCTTGAATCTCTCAACCGGATTGCCGGCGAGAATGCCATTGGGAGGGTCGACATAGTAGAAAACCGCCTGGTGGGAATGAAATCCAGGGGCGTTTATGAAACCCCGGGGGGGACGCTGCTTTACTTTGCCCACAGGGAACTGGAACAGCTGACACTGGACAGGGAGACAATGCGTTACAAGGAAGCGGTGGCCATCAAATACGGTGAGATTATTTACTACGGACTCTGGTATTCTCCCCTGCGCAAGGCCCTCGATGCCTTTATCCAGAGCACCCAGGAAAATGTAACGGGGGCTATACAGTTAAAACTTTACAAGGGAAACATAAGCGTTGTAAGCCGGCGTTCGCCCTGCTCCCTCTACCATCCCGACCTGGCCACCTTTGAAGAAGATGAACTCTACAACCAGGCTGATGCCGGTGGGTTTATCAACCTTTTCGGCCTCCCCCTGCAAGTAGAAGGGTTGTTGAGGGGAACATGGAAAAATGAGGTGGAAAGAAAAAAGTGAACGGGAAAGATAAAAATAACAACCAGGATAAGCCCTGGGGAGGAAGATTCAAGGAAGACCTGGACAAAAGGGTGGAAGCTTTTACCGCTTCCCTCCCCTTTGACCGCCGCCTGGCGGCGGAGGACATCGTGGGAAGCATGGCCCATGGCCGGATGCTGTTGAAGACCGGTATTATTGCACCCCGTGAAGGCGAGATGATTCTTAAAGGGCTGCAGGAAATCGGTGAGGAAATTTCCCGGGGGGAGTTTCCCTATGATCTTTCCCTTGAAGATATTCATATGAATATAGAGAAGAGGCTGATTGATAAAATCGGCTCTACGGGAGGGAAGCTGCACACGGCCCGCAGCCGCAACGACCAGGTGGCGCTGGATATGCACCTTTATGTCAAAAGGGAGCTCCGGGAAGTTGAAAAACTGATAGCTGAACTCCAGGAGGTTATCCTGGATATGGCGCACGAAAACCTGGAGGTGATTGTTCCCGGCTACACCCACCTGCAGAGAGCTCAGCCCGTTCTGCTTTCCCATCACCTGATGGCCTATTTCTGGATGCTGCAGAGAGACAGGGAACGTTTTCTCGACGCTTATAAAAGGGCGGATCTTATGCCCCTTGGAGCCGGGGCGCTTAGCGGAACAAGTTTTCCCATCGACAGGGAAGAGGTGGCCCGTGAACTCGGTTTCAGTGCTCTATATGAAAACAGTATGGATGCTGTAAGTGACCGTGACTTTGTCCTGGAGTTCCTGAGCTGTTCCTGCCTTCTTTTAATGCACCTGAGCCGTTTAAGTGAGGAGCTGGTCTTGTGGTCCTCGCATGAATTCTCCTTCCTGGAGCTCGGTGACGCCTTTACGACAGGCAGCAGTATGATGCCCCAGAAAAAAAATCCCGACGTGCCTGAGCTTGTCCGTGCCAAAACAGGCCGTGTTTACGGGAACCTGATGGCCCTTTTAACCGTGTTCAAGGGGTTGCCCCTGACCTATAACAAGGATATGCAGGAAGACAAGGAACCCTTATTTGATTCCGTGGATACGGTAAAAAATGTCCTGAACCTTTATGTGCAGCTTTTAAAAAGCATTGAAGTATGCAGGGAAAAGATTTCCTCGGCTTTACAGGACGACTTTTCCACGGCTACGGAACTGGCCGATTATCTGGCCTGCAAAGGCGTCTCCTTCAGGGAAGCCCATCATGTTATAGGACGGCTGGTACGGCACTGCCTCGATGAAGGAAAGCTGTTAAAAGATTTATCCTCCGGGGAGCTTACGGCCTTTCACCCCCTGTTGGGCTCTGTGGAGGCCCTGGCCAGGCTCAGTCCCGGTGAAGCTGTAAAGGCCAAAAAATGCCGCGGGGGAACGGCTCCGGAAGCTGTAAAGAAGCAGCTCCAGGCGGCCAGGGAAGCATTAAATAAAGCTTTGTTTGAAAAGCGGTAAAAACGGTGCTGCCGAGGAGAATTGACTGTTTTTCAGCTCCAGGACGGATAAAATTTTATCTGTTATCCCGGGATAGCGTTAAGAAGCTTTGTTAATTACACTTTAGACAACGCGCAGTTTGATGGTGAGTATAGCTAGGAAAAAGGAGGGGGGAAATGCTCCTTGTTTCTACACCGTTTTGCTCCAGTTGACGACGATACTGGTAAACATGCTCAAGGGTAAGCTTTTTCAACTTGATCTCCTTAGATTTTTGGGCAGCATGAAACCCTGCGCGTCGACCAAAGACAAGAATGTCAAGCAGCGAATTTCCCATAAGCCTGTTACGGCCATGAATTCCTCCGCTATTTTCCCCGGCGGCATAGAGGTTTTCTATACTTGTACGGCTGTATTTGTCAATTAAGAGACCCCCGTTCTGGTAATGGAGGGTCGGGTAAACCAAGATAGGCTCTTTGCGAATATTAATACCAAACCTGGCGAACTGTCTTAACATGGCTGGGAGCTGTCTTTCGATAGTCCCCTCACCGTGGAGCAGCTCGATCAGCGGAGAATCAAGCCAGACACCTGTCGAACCGTCAGGAGTGCTTATACCCTTCTTTTTGTAACTGCATTCCCTGATAATAGCAGCAGATTCCACATCACGGATTTCCAGGTGATAAACAAACTGTTCCCCATCAATATTCAGAGGTGTGGCGCCAAGACCGCGTACTTTTTCCGTCACCAGCAAACCCATGATCTGGGAAGGAAAAACAACGCCGGTGGGGTGGTACTGAATGGTATCCATAAAGGTTAACCTGGCTCCCGCACGATAGCCCATGACCAGCCCATCACCAGTGGCACCATAGTGGTTGGTAGTGGGGAAACCCTGGAAATGAAGCCTCCCGGAGCC
>JAGVAS010000005.1 GCA_020060185.1 Desulfovibrio sp.
GTTTTTCCTAACATGGTTCTTCACCTTGATGTGGGAAGAGAATGTTCCAAAAAGGCTCTGGATGAAGCCATGTTAAAAGAAAATTTAATTTTGCTGGTTACCCAGAAAGAAGCGCAGATCGATGAACCGGAAACCGACGATCTCTACCTCCTGGGAACGATAGTTAACATTAAGCAAATGTTAAAGCTTCCGGGAGGCACTATCCGTGTACTGGTGGAAGGGTTGAACCGTGCCCAAATTAAGGATTTTCTGCACAGCAAACCTTACTTTAAAGTAATGGCAGAAGAATTGGAAGAAAATGAAACAAAAACGGCAGAAACTGAAGCCTTGATACGCAGCGTTCTTTTACAATTTGAACAATATATAAAGTTAAGTAAAAAAATACCCCTGGAAATCCTTTCCACTGTTACGGAAATTGAAGAACCGGGTAGACTGGCGGATATCGTTGCTTCGCATTTAACATTAAAAATAGAGCAGAAGCAGAATATTCTGGAAGCTGTTGATCCCAAAGACAGGTTGGAGATACTGGCCGAAATCTTAAGCCACGAGATGGAAATCCTGGAGCTGGAGAGAAAGATAAACTTACGTGTACGTAAGCAGATGGAAAAAACTCAGAAAGAGTACTATCTGAGGGAACAAATAAAGGCCATACAAAAGGAACTGGGGGAGAGAGACGAACGAACCGCAGAAGCGGATGAGTACCGTGATAAAATGAAGGACGTTGACCTCCCGGAGGAAGTAGAGAAGAAAGCTCTGAAGGAAATCGAGCGCCTGGAAAAAATGCCTTCAGCTGCGGCAGAGGCCGTTGTAATCCGGACTTACCTGGACTGGATGCTGGAGCTTCCCTGGTCCATTCAGACAGAAGACCGCCTCGATCTCAAGATTGTGGAAAAAATTCTGGATGAAGATCACTACGGCCTGGAGAAAGTTAAAGAACGTATCATTGAATACCTGGCTGTGCGAAGCCTGACTCAAAAAATAAAAGGGCCTATTCTCTGTCTTATCGGTCCACCGGGCGTAGGTAAGACTTCACTGGCACGTTCCATCGCCAGGGCCCTGGAGAGAAAATTTGTACGCATTTCCTTAGGAGGCGTCAGGGACGAGGCGGAAATACGCGGTCATCGCCGGACTTATGTGGGAGCGCTTCCCGGCAGAATTATCCAGGGAATCCGCCAGGCCAAATCGCGTAATCCCGTTTTTCTGCTCGATGAAGTGGATAAAATGTCTACCGATTTCCGGGGCGACCCTTCATCTGCTCTCCTGGAGGTACTGGATCCGGAACAGAACAATTCATTTAGCGATCATTATATTGAAGTTCCTTTTGACCTGTCACAGGTTATGTTTATTACTACGGCCAATAACCGTTTTACTATACCACAGCCCCTTTTGGATCGTATGGAGGCCATCTATTTGCCGGGTTATACGGAAGAGGAAAAGGTCAAGATCGCCCAAAGGCACCTTATCGGCAAGCAGTTACAAGAAAACGGGCTTTCGGAAAAAAACCTGCGTATTTCCGAAGGGACAATCCGCCATATCGTCAGGGAATACACCAGAGAAGCGGGTGTACGAAACCTGGAAAGAGAGATTGCCAATATCTGCCGGAAAACAGCCAGGGAAGTTGTGAAAAACAATGGTTATCGCATCACCATAAGCCGAAGTAATTTGCATAAGTACCTCGGTCCCCCGCGCTTTCGTTACGGGCTGGCAGAAAAGGAAAATGAGATCGGCGTAGCTATGGGTGTCGCCTGGACAGAATCAGGCGGGGATCTTTTGGCTATTGAAGTAACTTTGATGAAAGGCAAGGGTAAACTTATTCTTACCGGCAAACTGGGAGATATTATGCAGGAATCGGCTCATGCGGCTTTGAGCTTTATTCGTTCCAGGGTTGAATCCCTGGGCATTAACGAAAATTTTTACAATGAATACGATATTCATATTCATGTCCCGGAAGGAGCTATACCCAAAGATGGACCTTCTGCGGGAATAACCATGGCCGCGGCCATGATTTCAGCCCTGACCCGTATACCGGTTGACCACAGGGTCGCCATGACCGGTGAAATTACTTTAAGAGGCAGGGTGCTTCCTGTAGGGGGAATTAAAGAGAAGGTTTTAGCCGCCCACCGTGCCGGTATTAAAAAAATGATTATTCCCGTGGACAACAAGAAGGATCTGGCAGAAATTCCCGGAAATGTGTGCAGGCGGCTGGAATTTATTTTTGTGGAGCACATCGACCAGGTGCTGGAAAAATCCTTATTGAAGAAAGATAAACATGAAAGTAAAGAAAGCGGAACTCTTAAAGTTAGCTAGCCGTAAGAATGATTTTCCGCCGGAAAGGTACCCGGAGGTTGTCCTGGCCGGGCGTTCTAACGTGGGAAAGTCTTCATTGATTAATACCCTCGTAGAACGCAGGAACCTGGCCAGGACAAGCAATACCCCCGGTAAGACCCGGGCCGTTCATTTTTATTTAATTGACGATTCGTGGTTCCTTGTTGACCTGCCGGGTTACGGCTATGCCAGGGTTTCCCGTCAAAAACAAAAGGAATGGGGCTCTCTTATCGAGGATTTCCTTCTAAACAGGAAGACGATAATCATGGTTATTCTCGTAATAGATTTGCGCCATGAGCCCTCTGAGCAGGATCAACAGATGGCGGCCTGGTTGCGTCATTTCTCTTTACCAGCCGTGGTGGTGGCTACCAAAGCGGATAAAATTCCCCGCGGGAAAAGGGAAAAACAAAGACAGCTTGTTGCCCGTACGTTAGGAGTTGCCCCGGAGGAAGTACTTCTTTTTTCTTCCGGAACAAGGGAAGGACGGGATGAGCTGTACAGGATTATAGAACAAAAGCTGGTACTGCATAAATGAGCGAAGTTAAAAGCTCACCGGGTTTAACTCCCGCTATTTTCATACCAACCGCCACCGCCACGACCCGGCGGGTCACAAAAGCGGATGAAAATGGATTACAGATGACTTAAATAGATCTTTCCGTCCGCCTTACCCCCTTGGAGGTGGCGCAAGGTTGTGGCGAGCGGCATGTGCAGCTTGAGGTGACAGGTTCAGCGAAGCGAAGGCCTGAGATGGCCCGGCGGACATGGAGGTCCGCCGCCGGACAGCGCGAACATGGAGGTGAGCTCTGCCGGGAAGGCCAATCGAAAGCCTGAGCTGAGCTGCAAAACCTGTCTCAAGCGAACCTTGGAGCGAGCACCAACCTTCGCCACCCCATTTTCATATTAACCGCTACGACCCTACGGGTCACAACAATGGATGAAAATGACCGGGTTTAGATCCCGCGATTTTTCTATAGACGAAGCGTTTTGCTGTTGGCGGAGCGACTTGTGCAGCGAGGA
>JAGVAS010000132.1 GCA_020060185.1 Desulfovibrio sp.
ATTTACCGGAGCCAAAAAGGGAGGCAAAAAGGGGTTGTTTGAATTAGCTCACCGCGGCACCATTTTTCTGGATGAGATCGGTGAGATCTCCCCGGAAGTCCAGTCCAAGCTGCTAAGGGTGTTACAGCAGAAAGAAATCATGCGCATTGGTGATAATAAATTAGTACCGGTAGATGTTCGTGTTATCTCTGCTACCAATCGTAATTTATTGAAAGCTGTAGAGCAGGGTACATTTCGCCGTGATCTATACTACCGCCTTAATATCCTGAAATTATCTATTCCACCTTTACGCCAGAGAAAAGAAGATATACTGCCTCTTGCCTTTAACCTGTTAAGGGAAATAACTGATGGAAATCAGTTATCCCTGCTGGAAAAAGCTTTAACCGAACATAAACAGTTATTAATTGCTTATGAGTGGCCAGGCAACGTAAGGGAAATGGAAAATCTTATTAAACGTCTTATGGTACTGGTTGAACCAGATTCTACTCCAAAATTGCTGGGGCATCATATAAAAACAATTCTACTGGATTTTGCCGGTGAATTCGAAGAAGAAACAGGAAAAAACAATTATTTAAAAGTTGAGCTAAACGGGAATTTAAAAAGAATTATGGAGCAAGTAGAGAAGCAATTAATTAGAGAAGAGTATTTTCGTTTAAAAGGAAATAAAACCAAATTAGCAGAAAAGCTCGGTGTCGGGCGAACAACATTATGGCGTAAACTAAATGAAGCAGGTTTGGAAAAAGATTAAGTAAAAGGCCCGGTAAAGGGCCTTTTAATATACTGTCTGCGTTTTAAAAAAGTTGGGCTGTATTAATTTTTCAGTAAATCTTAAAAAGTAATACAGGTGTACTGGAACGTCTCACTACAGCGTCAGCCGTCCTTCCCATAACAAGTTTAACCAGTCCCACTCCCCTGGCCGGCATGGCAATCAGGGTGGCACCTTCGTCTTCTGCAATTTCATTTATTTGCTGAGAAGGGACACCTACCGATACTCTTATATCCACACTGCCTCCGTTCCGGCGAAATTTCTCCTGCCAACCCTGCAGGTAGCGAAAGGCTTTTTCTTCCTGTATAGCCTCATCTTTTTCCTCCTGTGACTTATCTAAAACGTGCAAAAGAATAATGTGGTGAATTTTTTCAGCTTTTTTTGAAAAATTTCCAGTACAGCCTCAGTTACAATTTGGCACAAATATTGCATAAAAAGAATGATAAATTAAATAGTGGAATCTTTATCTTAAATCCAAAACACGGGAAAGAAATATACATCTTTACGGGTTCTTTACGAAAAAAAATACAAGAATATTTAAACAAGATTATTCAAAAAAAATAAGTTGGAGTTGAGAAATGACTAAGGTGCCAATGGTTGATATCTACATCTCGGGTAAAAAGTATCTAGTACCCTCAACGTTAACGATAATGAATGCCATGGAATATGCCGGATTCCAATTAAAGCGTGGTTGCGGGTGCCGGGCAGGATTTTGTGGCGCATGTGCTACTGTTTACCGTATTGCCGGTAATAATGAACTAAAAGTCGGTTTAGCTTGCCAGACCAAAGTTGAGGCTAACATGTTCCTGGCACAGATTCCTTTTTTCCCTGCTCTAAAGGGTATCTATAACATTAACAACTTACCCCCCACTGCCGCTTCAATTGCCCTTTACTACCCGGAAATTTACCGCTGCATAGGGTGCGGCTCCTGCACAAAGGTATGCCCGCAGAACATAAATGTCATGCAGTACATCGCCCATGCCCAGAGGGGAGAAATTGCACAGTGTGCTACCAAATCTTTTGACTGCATCATGTGTGGCCTCTGTGCCTCCCGGTGCCCGGTACATATTGTGCAGTATCACGTTGCTATTTTAGCCCGCCGCCTTTATAGCAGGCACCTTTTGCCCCAGGCTTCACACCTTAAACAAAGGGTTATGGAGATAAAAGAAGGAAAGTATGAGGCGGAATTGCGGCAATTAATGAAGTTAAGTTCTGATGAATTAAGGATTATTTATAATAATCGTAATATTGAAGAATAGCTAACCTTTTAACGCTTTTGAAATACTGTTTATTTATTCTCCAGTCAAAAAATAGAGATAGCTTTAATTAATGTCATTTAAAGTTACCCGCCCCTGGCAGGGGGAAATTTATTTTTACATTAACAAAAGGAGGAACCTGGCTTTTGGAAAGCAGGTGAGTTTATGTACATATCCTATTTAAAAGAGCTTGTCAAAAAAGTTGAAAAAACACGCCCCAGGCGCCTGGGTCAAGATTTTCCACGTATGGCTCCTCATGAGTGCAGGGAAGTAGTTAAAAAATTTCATCCAGATTATATCGAAAATGGCTTCCAGGCGCTAAAGGCCGGGGAAAACAAGGGCGACAGGGTTCCCTGTGAACTGGCTGAACTTCTGGAAGCACAGAGCAGAATTGAGCACGTTAAAATTGACCTGGAAAAAATCGCTTATGATATAGATGTCCTCATCATCGGTGGTGGTGGGGCAGGCGCAGCGGCAGCTCTAGCCTCCTATAAGGAAGGGGCAAAAGTTTTGCTTGCGACCAAGCTGCGTTTTGGTGATGCCAATACAATAATGGCCCAGGGAGGCATCCAGGCAGCGGACAAAGAAAATGATTCCCCTGCCATACATTACCTTGACGTCATGGGCGGAGGGCATTTTACCAATATACCTGAGCTGGTTTATTCCCTGGTTAACGATGCCCCCATGATTATTAAATGGCTTGAAGATCTGGGTGCCATGCTTGATAAAGCAGACGACGGCACGATGCTCACCATCCATGGTGGCGGCACCTCGCGAAAA
>JAGVAS010000129.1 GCA_020060185.1 Desulfovibrio sp.
AAATGAATATTTCTTCTGTTCGGGTTCCGTTACCATAGCCGGTCACACCATAAGGTGCTGGACCTCGCATAAGGGCGGGCACGGTTCCATATCTTACCTTGAGGCTGTTCTGGGTTCCTGTAACCCGGCTTTTATAAAACTGGGGGAAAGGCTGGGTCCTGAAAGGATGTTTGAATACATACGTGCCTTTGGCTATGGTGCTAAGACAGGCCTGGATTATCCCGGCGAAGGAACGGGTTTAATTTTCAGGCCTGAACAGGTAGGCCCCCTGGAACTGGCCACCTCTTCCTTTGGCCAGGGAATTTCGGTAACACCCCTGCAGCAGGTCATGGCCGTTTCAGCCATTGCCAACGGGGGCTACTTGTTGCGCCCCTATGTTATCAGGGAGATCAAAGATGCCGATGGGGCAGTTGTGGAGAAGAGAGCCCCGGAAATTATCAGGCAGGTTATTTCCAGGGATACAGCAAAACGCGTCACTTCAATTATGGAGGAAGTGGTAAAGCAGGGCAGCGGTGTAAATGCTACCATTGAAGGATACCGTATTGCCGGAAAAACCGGGACGGCACAGAAGGTTGGGCCGGGCGGAGTTTACATGTCCGATGAATACGTGCTTTCTTTTATCGGTTTTGCTCCCGTGGAAGATCCCCAGGTGTTGCTTTATATAGCGGTTGACGGTGCAAAGAGAGGTCCCCAGTGGGGCTCTCAGGTCAGTGCTCCTTTGTTTCGGGCAATTATCAAAGATGTTCTTTCCTACCTGGAGATTTCTCCTACTCAGCTTCCCGGCAAACAGGAAGTAAAGCTGATCGAAGTCCCTGAGTTAAAGGGTTTAACTGTCGATGAGGCAGGGGCACTTTTAGATACCCGGGGTCTGCTTTTAAAGCTGGTGGGGAAAAAGGGTATTATTAAGGATCAGACGCCCAAATCCGGTGCACAGGTTCCTATGCATACGGGTATAATAGTTTACCTGGAAGACCTCTGGGACGAAAAGAATCCGGAACAGGTTTGTGCACCCGATCTAAAGGGTATGACGGTAAAAGAGGTAGGGGAAGTTTTAAGCCGGTTAAATTTAAAAATGGAGCCTGTCGGATCCGGTGTTGTTGTTAAGCAGGAACCTGCTGCAGGGACTAATCTTAAGAAAGGTTCGGTTGTAAAAGTTCATTTCTCGTCTCCTCTGCAATGATATGGTGGAAATTTTTTATTGTTTACATAAGGGGAAATGTAAGGGTATATAATAGAGGTAGATAAATATTTGGTAAGTTTGCCGGAAGAGAAGGGGATAATTATGGAGATAGTTAAGGAGCTTGATGAACTGTTAGAGTTCCTAAATGTCATTAAAGTGGAGGGGCAAACCCGTATTCCGGTCAGAGGGCTGGCCTATCATTCCGGTCGTGTACAACCTGGATTTATTTTTTTCTGCTTGAAAGGAAACAAAGCAGATGGCCATGAATTTATACCCCAGGCCGTAGATGCCGGGGCGAAGGCAATATTTTTGGAAAAAGCGCTAGAGGTCCGGGGAGCAACCAAAATTCTTGTTTCCGACGTAAGAGTAGCCATGGCGGCTGTTTCACAATTGTTTTTCGATTCACCTTCTCAGAAGCTCAGGCTTATCGGTGTTACAGGTACAAATGGAAAAACGACCACAACCCATCTTATCGAAGCTATCATGGCAGCCCAAAATTATAAAACGGGGTTGCTGGGGACAGTTAAATACAAGGTAGGTAATGAAAACTTGCCTGTAATGGCTACAACTCCCGAAGCTCCGGATCTGCAGAAGATGTTGCGAATTATGGTGGACAGGGGAGTGAGTCATGCTGTTATGGAAGTTTCTTCTCATGCCCTGGAGTTAAACAGGGTTTCGGGTTGTGATTTTTATATGGCTGTACTGACTAATGTAACCGGCGATCACCTTGATTTTCATCAGACACATGAAAGGTATCTTTCGGCCAAGGGTAAGCTTTTTTCCCAGCTAGGGGGTAGTTTTGTTAAAGGAGCCGCCCCGCGTTTTGCCGTTCTTAATAAGGATGATGCCAATTACGAGTACTTCCTGCGGCAGTCAACTGTCCAGTCTGTGTCTTACGGTATCAGGGAAAATGCTGAAGTGAGAGCGGAAGACATTGAGGTAACCGGAGATGGGGTAAAATACCTGTTGAAATCTCCATGGGGAGAGGATTATTTTTCTCTCAAGCTTACAGGGTATTTCAATATCTATAATACCCTGGCAGCAACTACTGTAGCGCTCCTGGAGGGGGTTCCCCTTCCGGCAATTAAAGAGGCCTTAGAAAATATAACGGGAATACCGGGCCGCTTCGAAAGAGTGGATATGGGTCAGGACTTCCTGGTTATCGTTGATTATGCCCATACCCCCGATGGGCTGGAGAATGTTTTACAAACAGCCAGGGGGTTTGCCCGGGGGAAAATTATTACTATTTTTGGTTGCGGAGGAGAAAGGGACAGGACCAAAAGGCCTGTTATGGGAAGAATTGCCGGTGAATACAGCGATTACTGTATTTTGACTTCCGATAATCCCAGGGGAGAAGATCCCTGGCAGATAATTAATGAGGTTGAGGCCGGGCTGCAGGAAAGAAAAGTGCCGGGGAGCGGGTATACAGTTCAACCTGACCGCTACGAAGCGATTAAACTGGGCATCGAGCTGGCAAGGGCTGACGACACGGTAATTATTGCCGGCAAAGGGCATGAAAACTACCAGATTTTCGCTGATTATACCATACCGTTCAGCGATCGGGAAGTAGCAGCGGAATTAATTGAACAAAGGCTTAATAAAAAGGTTTAATGGGGAAAAAAATGCTTTTCTCAGTGGAAGAGGTTTTGAGAGTAACCAGTGGGAAGCTGTGGCGGGGGGAGTTAAAGGGCTCTTTCCATAGAGCTGTTATAGATTCCCGGGAAGCCAGAGGCGGGGAACTTTTTTTCCCTTTACAGGGTGAAAAAGAAAATGGTCACAAATTTATTCTTGATGCCTTAAATAGAGGAGCTAACGGGTCCCTGATAGAGGAGGAACAAATTCCCCGTTTCACGGAGGGGTCTTTTCCATCCGGAAAAGCAGTAATCGCTGTTAAAGACAGCCTTCAATCCCTGCAAAAACTTGCCGCTTATCACCGGGGAAAATTTTCGCTTCCAGTGGTAGCTGTTACGGGAAGCAATGGCAAAACGACAACAAAGGATTTTATTGCTTCAGTCCTTTCAACCCGGTATAATGTGCTTAAAACAGAAGGAAACCTGAATAACCACCTTGGTCTTCCCCTGATGCTCCTGCGTTTGAAAAAAGAACACCAGGCCGCTGTACTGGAGCTGGGTATGAATACCCTGGGAGAGATAGCCCTGCTTACGTCTTTATGCAGACCCGACACAGGAATAATTACTAACATTGGAGAAGCCCACCTGGGTCTTCTGGGAAGCAAAGAGAATATTGCCAGGGCCAAGGGAGAACTTCTAAACAACATGGATTCCCGGGGGAAAGCGATTTTAAATGGAGATGATCCCTTATTAAAACAAATGGGCAGGGAATTTGCCGGCCAGACTTTCTATTATGGCTTTTCCAAGGAAACGAACCTGCGGGCTTTACATGCCTTTATGGACAACACGGGTTATCGATTTGAGGTTTTACTTCCTGACAGCAGTGCCGAAAATTTTTGGATCCCTTTGCCGGGAAAACATAATGTTTATAATGCCCTGGCAGCAATAGCAGTAGGCTTGGATTTTTCCCTGACAATTAAGGAAATTAAAGGGGGATTGCTTGAAAGTACTTTTTCCAGGATGAGGATGGAAAAAACGCTGGTAAAAAGTGGTTTCTGGGTTATAAATGATGCTTATAATGCCAATCCTACGTCTATGAAGTTTTCCCTGCAATCTTTAAAGGAACTGGCCCGGAATAGTGTTAAGATTGCCGTGCTGGGAGATATGTTCGAACTGGGTTCGGCAGCTGAGGATAAGCATTACGAAATAGGAAAAGTCCTGGCCGATGTGGGAGTAGACTATCTAATCGGTGTAGGTAAGCTGGCGGTTTTTATGGCACAAGGAGCCAGAGATGCAGGCCTGCCACCGGAGAGGATTTTTCTGTCCGATAACCACGGGGAAGCTGTGGAGTACCTTGATTCCCTAGATTTACAGGGAGCCTATATTCTTATCAAGGGATCGCGGGGCATGCGCATGGAAAAAATTGCCGAGGAATTGTTAAAAAAGTACGATTAGACTTAAAAAAGGAGAGGCTTACTTGTGACGTTACCAGTTTATTCCGCGGCGTTCGTTGCTTTTTTGTTAAGTGTAATTGTTTGTCCTGTTTACATCAAGTATTCCCGCCGCCGGCGTTACGGACAGCAGGTAAGGATAGACGGACCGCGGAGGCATTTCCATAAAGCCGGCACCCCTACCATGGGAGGCGTTGTTTTTTTAATTTCTCTGTTAATAACAACGATTTTTTTTGCACCAAAGACGCCTTTGCTTTTGCTGGCCCTTTTTATGGTTTTCAGCAGTGCTTTTTTAGGTTTTATGGATGATTACCAGAAAGTGATACGCCGGCGTTCCCTGGGCCTTAAGGCCAGGGAAAAGCTGCTGGGACAGTTCATTTTTGTACTGCTTTTCTATTTTGTGCTGCTTGTTTTGGGCCATTCTACCGTGGTTGATATACCTTTTACGGCGATACAGGTTGACTTTGGAATTTTTTATCCTTTGTTAATTTTTGTGATGATGATTGGTTTTTCTAATGCTGTAAATTTGACCGACGGTATTGACGGTCTGGCGGGTGGGACGGCCATTCTGGCGCTTCTGGCCTTTCTCTTCCTGGCTTCACTGCAGGGATTACAGGAGATCGTCTATTTTTGTGGAGCACTTATCGGGGCATGCTTTGGTTTTTTAATTTTTAACCTGCACCCCGCCCGTGTTTTTATGGGGGATGTCGGTTCTTTATCCCTGGGAACAGCACTTGCCACAGTTGCCATTCTAACAAAAGCTGAATTTTCACTTGTTATTATCGGAGGGGTTTTTGTACTGGAAACCCTTTCAGTAATAGTACAGGTCATATTCTTCAGGCTGACAGGGAAAAGAATATTTCTAATGAGCCCTTTGCACCATCATTTTGAAATGAAGGGATGGTCTGAGTGGCATGTAGTAACGGGATTCTGGGCCCTGGGTTTCTGTTTCGCTGTACTGGGACTTCTGGAATTTACCCCTATCCTGAGGTGGTAGCTTATGATCGAAAAGATTAAGGGGAAAAAGGTTCTGGTTTTGGGGCTGGCCAGAAGTGGCCGGGCTGCTGTTCAGTTGCTGGTAAAGGCGGGAGCTTTTAAAGTTATAGCCAATGATCATAAGGAACCCGCCCTGCTGCGAAAGGAAATGGAGGAGTTGTTGAAATATCCCCAGGTAGAAATAGTAGGTGGCGGGCACCCTGAAAGTTTACTGGAGGGGTTAGCACTTGTTATTAAAAGCCCTGGAATTAAACCGGGGCTGGCGCTGCTGCAAAAGGCCAGGGAGAAAGGTATCCCTATATATTCTGAGATAGAGCTTGCTTTCCATTTTAGTCCCGTACCTTTGATCGGCATTACCGGAACAAACGGTAAGACGACAACCACCTCCTTAACCGGGGAGATCTTCCGGCAGCAGCTTCAGGGCGTGCACGTTGCTGGAAATATCGGTTTTCCCCTTTGCGAGGCGGTTATGGAAGTTTCGAACGGAGAAATTATTATTGCGGAACTGAGCAGTTTTCAACTGGAGGACATTCGAAATTTCCGGGTGCATATTGCCGCTGTTTTGAATATAACTCCCGATCATTTGGATTATCATGGTTCCATTAAAAAATATGTCAATGCCAAAAAGAAGATACTTTTAAACCAGACTAGTGATGACTGGGCTGTGCTTAACTGGGATGATCCTCTGGTAAGGACATTCAGCTCGTATGTGAGGGGAAAAATGCTGCCCTTCAGCCGCAGGAAAGAACTTAATCCGGGGGTGTTCGTCAGGGATAATAAGATTTTTCTTGATGACGGTCTGCATACAGATATGGTTTGCCCTGCGGGGGAAGTAAGGATCCCGGGTCTTCATAACCTGGAAAATGCCCTTGCTGCTGTGGCTGTTTCCTGGGCTGGAGGCATTAAGATAGAAAATATCGCCCGGGGTTTAAAAACTTTTCCTGGCGTTCCTCACCGCCTGGAAATGGTAAAAGAAATAGGAGGAGTAACTTTTATCAATGACTCCAAAGGAACAAATCCCGATGCGACTTTAAATGCGTTACGGGCTGTTCCCGGTTCCAAGGTTCTTATTGCAGGGGGATTGAACAAGGGGAGTGACTTCCGCCCCCTGGTGCGGGTAATGGCGGCAGAAGGGGTAAAAAGCCTGGTCCTGCTGGGAGAAACGGCCCCTCTTATTGCAGCATTAGCCCGTGAGGAAGGGTTTGCAGACGTATCTGTTGTTCCGGATTTACAGGCTGCAGTTCTAAAAGCCTTTATCTCTGCTGTGCCTGGCGATACGGTACTTCTTTCCCCGGCCTGTGCCAGTTGGGATATGTTTAAAAACTTTGAGGAACGGGGCGAGATTTTTAAGTCTGCAGTAATCTCTTTAAAGGAGGGCTTTGAAAGTGAAAAGTGCCCCCATCGAGCGTGACTTAAGGAAACCACCGGACTTTACCGTTTTTTTTACCGTGCTTATACTTGCCGGTTTTGGGCTGGTCATGGTTTTTAGCGCCAGCTATATAACATCCCTGGAATCCAGGGGAGACGCCTTTTTTTTTCTGCGGCGCCAGGCTTTCTGGGTTGCCCTGGGCCTGGTGGGCATGATTGCTACGAGTAACTTCAGCTACTGGAAATGGCGCAAAATGGTTCCCGTGCTCCTTGTTTTAAATTTTTTACTGCTGTTAGTTGTGTATATTCCCGGCGTGGGTATGGAAATTAACGAGGCCAGGCGCTGGATTGCCCTGGGGGGATTTACCATACAGCCTTCGGAGTTTAGCAAGCTGGCTCTCATTCTCTTTACGGCAGCTTTTTTGAGCAAAAAAAATCTCCACATGGAAAACTTTTGGAGCAGCAGTTTTGTTCCCCTGGCAATGTTGTCGGGTACATTTTTACTAATTTTGGATCAACCTGACCTGGGAACAGCGCTGGCCCTGGCTGCAATGGTCGGTATAATTATTTTTGCCGCCGGTATACCGCTTAAGCAGATGATGTACCTTATTTTTACCAGTCTCCCTATTTTTGTTTATTTAACATTAAATGAACCTTACCGAATGCGCCGTATTTTTTCTTTTCTGGATCCCTGGGCTGATCCTCTGAATACAGGTTATCATATTATCCAGTCTCTTTACGCCCTGGGCCCGGGAGGGCTTTTTGGAGTGGGCTTAGGCCGGAGTCGTCAAAAATTATATTATCTTCCCGAACCGCAGAACGATTTTATTTTTGCTATTATTGGCGAGGAGCTGGGCTTTCTCGGTGCTGTTACAATTATGCTGCTTTTCTTTATTCTTATCTGGAGGGGATTTAAAACTTCGCTAATGGCACCAGACGCTTTTGGGAGCCTTCTTGCTGCGGGCGTGACAGCCATGGTAGCGGTACAGGCTTTAATAAATATCGGTGTAGTAACGGGTTCCATTCCTATTACTGGAATTAACCTTCCTTTTATCAGCGCAGGGGGAAGTTCTCTCTTTTTTACAATGTGCGGTATGGGTATATTGATGAATATATCCCGGTATAGCCGCTAGCTCAGGGGGAAAATTAATTGCGTGTAATTCTTACTGGCGGGGGGACAGGCGGGCACATTTATCCAGCCCTGGCCCTGGCACGGTATATAAAAAAAGTTAATCCCGGGACAGAGATACTTTTTGTAGGGGCAAGTGGGGGCATGGAAGAAAAAATTATTCCCGAATCCGGTTTCCGCTTAAAAACACTTCCGGTTAAGGGTCTTCCCCGCAGGCTAAATTTGCATTTGTTCAAGGCTTTTTATATGCTGGGAAGAAGCAGTGCCCTGGCCAGGGAAATAATCGCAGAATTCCAACCGGATTTTGTGGTAGGAACAGGGGGTTACGCGGCCGCCCCGATTATCCTGGCGGCCCTCTTAAAACGCAAAAAAGTCATTATTCATGAACAGAATATAATTCCCGGGGTAACAAACCGTTTTGTTGCTCCCTGTGTTTATAAGGTTTGCCTCTCTTTTGAGGCTTCCCAAAAGTATTTTTTAAAACGTTCCAATCTATGTATTACAGGTAATCCCAGGGCTTCAGAGGTTGGACATGTAGAGAAGAAAACCGCCCGTCAAATTTTAAATATGGACCATAATTTACCTTTCTTACTAGCTGTTGGTGGCAGCAGGGGGGCCGCCAGGCTAAACCAGAGCATGGTTGAATTTTTGTTAAGGGCTTCGGGAAACAAAAATATTCAGGTTTTGTATATAACTGGAGAAAAATATTACGAAGAAATTTTAGCAAGGCTCAAGGCCAGTAAAATACTGGAATTTTATGGCGGGCGACTGCTGGTCCGCCCTTACCAGCAAGAAATGTCCCTGGCGCTGGCGGCAGCCGATCTTGTTATTACCAGGGCAGGTGCTACCACCCTGGCGGAAATAACAGCCCTGGGGCTCCCGGCCATAATTATTCCTTCACCCAATGTCGTCCATAATCACCAGCTGGTAAATGCCCGGGAACTTTCCAGGCGGGGGGCCGCAGTAACCATCGAGGAGGAAAACTTAAACGGAAAGGTTTTGCAGGAAGAAGTATATGCCCTGTTACAAGATCCTTCAAGGCTGGGCCAAATGCAGGAAAACTGTAAAAAATTAGGGTATCCGCAAGCAGCAGAAAATATTTATAAGCTTATGCTTCTTTAAAAGAAGGGTGGACAAGTGTTAAAAAAGGCACGACACTTTTAGTAGTTGCATAACATATAGTAAAAAAGTTCGGGGTGTTGTTTATTGGATTGGCAGGAAAATTTATACCGGATTTTAAGCAAGCGTCCTCTAAAGGATGAACCAATGTCATTACATACTTCCCTAAAAATTGGTGGCCCGGCAGATTTTCTGGTTTATCCTCAGAATATAGATGAGCTGCGTCACGTGCTTGAACTGGCCGGGCAGCATGATATTCCCCTTTTTGTTTTGGGCCAGGGTACCAACCTGCTGGTTAAAGACGGAGGCATCAGGGGAATAGTTTTAAACCTGGCTGACATGTGCTCCTCCTGTGTTGTTTTTTTTAACCAAAGTTTCAGGGCAGGTGCGGCATTGCCTCTTTCGAAGCTGGGGTGGGAAGCCGCAAACAAAGGCCTGTCGGGGCTGGAATTTACTACGGGAATACCAGGGAGCCTGGGAGGAGCCTTATATATGAATGCCGGTGCATACGGGGCTTCCATTAGTGAACTGATACGTGAAGTTTCAACCATTGACTTTACCGGAAACTACTTAGTGCGCTCCCGGGAGGAACTGGAATTTTCATATAGGTGGAGCACCTTTCAAGAAGAGAAAGTTATTATACTGGAAGGTGTTCTGGAACTTATTCCTGGAGATAAAAATAAAATAATGCAAAGGGTAAAGGCGATCCGGGATGACAGGTTAGCTAAACACCCACTTTATCCCAGTGCGGGGAGCGTTTTTCGCAACCCTCCCGGGAAACCGGCCGGATTCCTTATCGAACAGTCAGGCTGTAAGGGTATGGCAAAAGGAGGCGCTCAAGTTTCTCTTCAGCATGGAAATTTTATTATCAACAGGGAAAATGCTACTGCCGGCGATGTTTTAACTCTTATGGAGATCATTAAACAAAAGGTCAGGGATAATTTCCAGATAGAGCTGGAACCGGAAATCAGGGTTATTGGAGAAAACGGCGGTGAATAGGGGAGAAAAAGATATGGAAAAGTTTGTTATTGAAGGGGGAAACAGGTTAGAGGGTTCTTTATCCATAAAGGGAGCAAAGAACTCCATGCTTCCCATTATGGCTGCTTCAGTTCTCAGCGGCAGCAGTGAGGGCGTGGAGCTGCATAATATACCGGATATTCTCGATATGCATGTTATGGCCAGGATTTTGCAGTCCCTTGGCACCAGGGTTAAGTTTAACGATAATACGTTGCAATTAAATGTGGATGATTTGCACAGCTATACCATTTCTGATGAACTTATGAGGGAAATGCGCTCCTCTATTTTTCTTATGGGACCGCTTCTGGCACGCCTGGGTAAAGTCAGGGTTACGTACCCTGGAGGGTGTTCCATCGGCCTCCGTCCCGTTGACCTGCACTTTAAGGGTCTGGAAGCGATGGGTGCCAGGATAAGAGAAGAGAAAGGCTATATAATGGCTTCTGCTTCCAGGCTCAGGGGCACGGAAATTCATCTTGATTATCCCAGTGTCGGTGCAACAGAAAACCTGATGATGGCGGCAGTATTGGCCAGGGGGAAAACAGTTATTAATAATGCCGCGAAAGAACCGGAAATAGTAGACTTACAAAATTTTCTAAATGCTATGGGAGCCGATATCCGCGGAGCTGGAACAGAAACCCTGCGCATAGTTGGCGTTGAAGGACTGGGAAGATGTTCTTATCGTATCATACCTGACCGCATTGTGGCCGGAACCTATTTAATGGCTGCAGCGATAACAGGGGGCAGGTTGTTGTTGAAGGAAATAATTCCCGTCCATTTAGATGCCGTAGTGGCAAAAATGAGGGAAGCAGGGGTTGAAATTAAAGCTACGGAAGACAGCCTGGAAGTTATAGGGGGAGAGCTCAAAGGCGTTGAAACCCTGCGTACCCTGCCTTATCCCGGCTTTCCCACAGACCTGCAGCCTCCTATTATGGCGCTGCTGGCCGTAGCAGAAGGGAACAGCACAATTACGGAGAGTGTTTTCGAGAACCGTTTTAAACATGTAAATGAGCTGAAGCGGTTAAATGCCAATATTTCTGTGGAAGGGAGAACTGCCCTTATCAAAGGCGTTAAAAAGCTTTATGGGGCTGAGGTGGAGACAACTGACCTGCGGGCGGGGGCTGCCCTGATCCTGGCGGGTCTCGCTGCGGAAGGGACTACAGTAATCAGCCAGATTAAGCATGTGGATCGCGGCTATGAGCGGATTGAGCTGGACCTTCAGCAACTGGGTGCAAAAATAAAAAGAATTTAAAAAAATTTATGATTATATAATTTATAATTCTTAAAGGAGTCAAAAAGTTGGATAAGCCATATAATGCCTATTCTTTTGGCCGCCACGAACTTATTGTGGAGCGCAAGGCCAAGAAAAAGATAAAAGACAAACTTGTTTTTATTTTACTATTTTTAGTTTGCAACCTGTCTTTATTTCTTTTCCTGCGTTCCCCCTTATTTACTATCCGGGAGATATCTGTTGAAGGTATAGACAAGCTCTCCCTTGATGAAATTTATTTAGCAATGAGTATACGGGAGGGAATGAATATCTGGAAAATCAGCCCTCCGGAGCTTAAAGAGCGTATTTTGACCATTCCCAGAGTATCCGAGGCAGAGGTGGATAGGATTTTACCGGACAAGCTATTCGTTCATATACGGGAAAAATATCCCCTTGCCCTGATACCTTACCACGGTTACTACCTTGAACTGGCCCCTGACGGCATAGTTATTGGTATAAGAGATGACTACGGGGGGGAACTACCCCTTGTAAACGGTTTGCTTTGGGGAAGGATGGATATGGGAACAGGGATTTCAGATAGGTCCCGTGGTGAAGTGATTGAATTATTTTTAGAGGTGCTGGAAACTAACCCCTCTTTACCCCTGGCCGAAATAAATGTGGAAAATCCACAGCAAATAATTGTATATACATGGGAAGGAATGGAAGTCTGGTTGGGAAACAGTGATAATTTAGCGAAAAAACTCGAAGTATTGCAATACATTAATCACCGTTTGCTTTTTCAGGAGAATGACCCTATAGGAGGTTACCTGGATTTACGAATTGCCGAAGCACCGGTATTCAGGCCTATGAAAAAATAATTTTTTTACGGTAAAAGGAAATAAATTAAAAATGTGGAATATGTAAATTAAGTGAAAATTTTGGAAGGCCCGTAACCTTTGGGGGGTGTAAGATTGACCAGGAGAGATATCGTAGCAGGAATGGATCTAGGAACTTCCAATGTCAGAGTTATAGTCGGGGAAATGATAACGGACGGCACCATTAATATTATTGGGGTGGGGACAAGCCCTTCTGAAGGAATAAAAAAGGGCGTTATTATAGACCTGGAACGTACTGTTGATTCCATAAACAAAGCCATTGCTGAAGCAGAGCGGATGGTGGGAGCCAGGATAGGACTGGTAAATGTGGGAATCGTAGGCTCTCATGTAGGCCTGGTTAATAACAAGGGTGTTGTTGCTGTGGCCAGAGATGATAAGGAGATAACAGAGCATGATGTAGAGAGAGTCATGCAGGCGGCCAGGGTTATCGCTCTTCCCCAGGACAGGGAAATTATTGATGTTATTCCACGGGAGTTCATTGTAGATGGATATGATGGTATCCGCGACCCGGTTGGTATGCTGGGGGTACGCCTGGAAGTAGAGGCCATGATTATTACCGGGGCCATGACTTCTTTGCGGAATCTTTTGCGCTGCCAGAATATGGCCGGTCTTGAAGTTAATGCCCTGATTTTAAATGCACTGGCTAATGGAGAGATTTGCCTTTCCCGTGATGAAAAAGAACTAGGTGTTTTTTTAGTTGATTTGGGAGGTGGGACAACTGAAGTTGCTCTTTTCCAGCATGGAGCGCTGAAGGATATCGCGGTCTTATCTGTAGGCGGAGATCATATTACCAATGATCTTGCTGTAGGTTTAAGAACCACCTTTCAGCTGGCAGAAAAATTAAAGGTGGAACATGGCTTTGCCCTTACAGATTTAGCTTCTGATAATGAAGATATTGAAATTGAGGGCATCAGCGGCAAAGAAAAACGCAAGATATCTTCCAAAGAGCTTGTAACCTATATCGAGCCGCGGGTACAGGAAATGCTGCAGCTTTGCAGCCAGGAAATGGCTCGCATGGGATTTACCAAAATGCCGCCCGCAGGAGTAGTGATAACGGGGGGAGTTTCTCTTTTAAGGGGAATAACGGATTTGGCGGAACTAGTATTTGAATGCCCCGTTCGGATAGCTCAACCGGAATACCTCGGAGTTAAGAGCCCAATCTATTCGACTGCCGTCGGTATTATAAGTTATGTTATGAGAAACCATTCCGTGGGAAGGTTAAGCAAGCGCCCTGAAAGTAAGTCCAAATTTTTTTATAATATATGGCAACGCATCAGGGCTTTTATTACAGATATCTGGGAATAACGAAATATGAAGTTACTGTTAATCGGGGAGGTTTAAAAAAGCTATGATCGATTTTGAAATAGAAACAGAACCTTATGCTCAAATAAAGGTCATCGGGGTTGGCGGAGGCGGCAGCAATGCTGTAAACCGCATGATTGCTGCAGGATTAAAAGGTGTCGATTTTATTTCTGTAAATACAGATGTCCAGGCTCTAGAACTTGCCAGGTCCGCCGCGAAGTTAAAAATCGGCACTAAGCTCACCAAAGGTCTCGGCTCCGGTGGGAACCCCGAAATTGGGCAGCAGGCTGCTGAAGAGAGCAAGGAAGAAATTGAATCTGTCCTAAAAGGAGCCGATATGATTTTTATTACTGCCGGCATGGGTGGTGGTACCGGAACAGGAGGGGCTCCTGTAATTGCGGAAATTGCCAAAAACCTGGGGGCGTTGACGGTAGGGGTTGTTACCCGTCCTTTTACCTTTGAAGGTCGTAGACGTATGGGCCAGGCAGAGAAAGGCATCTCTAACCTGAAGGAAAAAGTTGATACCCTTATCGTTATTCCTAACGACAAGCTTCTTCAGGTTGTAGATAAGCGGACTCCTTTGGTCGAAGCTTTCCGTATCGCAGATGATGTTTTGCGACAGGGTGTTCAGGGGATTTCAGACCTGATAGCTATCCCCGGTTTAATTAATTTAGACTTTGCTGATGTGAGGACTATCATGAAGGAAACAGGGACTGCCTTAATGGGTGTCGGTGTTTCCAGTGGTGAAAACAGTGCTGTCCAGGCCGCTAAAGCAGCTATTTTTAGCCCCCTGCTGGAAACATCCATAGAGGGTGCCAGGGGAGTCTTGATTAATATAACCGGGGGCAGTAATCTCAGCTTGTTTGAAATTCATGAAGCGGCGGAAACGGTTGCGGAAGCTGCCGATCCTGATGCCAATATAATTTTTGGCGCTGTCATTGACGAGAACCTCAAAGAAGAATCCCGGGTAACTGTCATCGCTACCGGCTTTGACAAGAAAACCTCTACCAGGAAAGAAGATGCAGTTTTACGCCCCGTCTTGAATGACACAGATATCGACATACCGGCATTTTTAAGGCGCCGCCGGTCTGGAGCCTAGCCTCGATTTCCACATAGAGGTAATACTAACAAATTATAGTTCTTTATTTTTTAAAAACCTGGTTTTATGCCACTTTTTGGCATTGTAGTGTTAGT
>JAGVAS010000104.1 GCA_020060185.1 Desulfovibrio sp.
CCAAAAGCTTTAAAAATATCTACCATTACTTCTAATTCATGCATTTTGTCACGTATTTTTTTAACTTTCCCAGGGTCACTGCAAAAGGTTTCACACTGCCCGGGTTCATTTAGCCCGAACTCATTCATTTTTTAAGACCTCCACTTCATTATAACATTTGTATAAATGTTATAATATTATTTGATATTAAACTCAAAAATCCTGCTGAAGAATTAATTACTTTATTTTAAAATATGGCAGGAGTTAGTGCAAATTGATAAAGTCAGCAAGTCCAGGAAAATAGAAGGATATATTTCGTCAAGCCAAGGTATTAAGTAATTTGAGAAAAAATGGTAGATAATTCCAAGTGTATTTTCTTAAATATATTATCGTAAATAATAGCTTCTACTTTTTGTAAAATATTGTTTAGGTAAATTATGGTATTATAAAATAATATTTACTACACAGAATGTCCTTTTTTCTTTTTCTAAACTTTGTGTTATATTATAATAAGTTTATGAAAAGAGAATATGGTGACTATACAAATGAAAAAAAACAAGGTGGAGAAACAGAAGCGGGATTTCTTAAAGTTTTTGGGCACTGCCGGCGCCCGTTTTGTAGTATCCAGACAGCTCAGGGCTTCCGGGGGGCTCTGGCTTTCTGCAGGCGGTGAGGAAGTCTTAATTGACCCAGGGCCGGGAGCCCTTGTCAGATGCTTATCGTCCCGTCCTGCACTGGACCCTTTTACTTTAAACGGAGTTATCCTGACCCACCGCCACCTGGATCATTCCAACGATATAAATGTCATTATTGAAGCCATGACTAACGGGGGAAGAAACAGGAAAGGTTTTTTATATGCTCCAAGAGATGCTTTTGCCTTACCGGATCCGGTGGTCCAAATATATGCACGTGCTTTTTTGGAGACAATAGATTACCTGGAGGAGGGCAAAAGTATTCATCGCCCTTCATTTACCCTGGATACTCCTGTGAGGCATCAACACCCCGTGGAAACGTACGGTCTAAGGTTTTTTTTACCGTATGGCAACATTGCCCTGATTACTGATACGGCGTTTTTCCCCGGCTTAATCGACCATTACCGGGGTTCCGATATTTTAATTCTTAATGTGGTAATATTTCAAGATCATGTTGATAATAAAATTTATCACTTAAACTTTAAACAGGCAGTGGAAATAATTAAAGGTATCGGTCCAAAGGCAGCTGTCCTGACGCATTTCGGTATGACCATGCTGCAGCAAAAACCTTACCTCCTGGCGCAGAATCTTCAGGAAAAGCTGGGCATTAAGGTTATTGCTGCCAGCGATGGCTTAACACTCCCGCTGGAAAGCCTTATTATGCCGGCAGGTTAACCAGGCGGAGGGGAAGGGGGGCGTAAGCTTTTAACTGGCAGTAATTGTATGCGGTTAAACAGCTTAACTCAAAAATGTTTGTAGGCATCTGCAGGCTGGAATTGCATTTAATGGAAGGCACTTCTTTAAAAGAAAAACGGCAGGTTATCAAGAGTATCATAGAAAGGCTTAAAAACCGCTTTAACATTTCCATCGCCGAGGTAGGGTGCCAGGATGCTTTAAGGAGGGCTGAAATAGGCCTGGCTCTGGTCAGCAATGAAACGGTTTGCCTTGAAAAGGTGATGGGTAAGGTGGTAAACTTCATCGAAATGGATGGGCGCGTGCAAATCATTAACATTGATAAGGAAATATACTAAAAATATTCCCTTTTTATTTTTGCTTCCTGGTGGGGAGAATAAAAAGGGTGATTTTTTTGCTGGTTAAAGTTTTTTTCAGGACTTTGTTTATATACTTCACAGTTTTGCTGGTAATGCGTTTAATGGGTAAGAGGGAAGTTGGGCAACTTTCCACCTTCGATCTGGTTGTAGCCATTATGATTGCGGAAATAGCGGTTTTTCCCATGCAGGAATTACAAAAACCGTTATATATGGGGTTAATTCCCATGTTCATCCTGGTGGGAGCGGAGATATTTATTTCCTATATTTGTTTGCGCTGCAAGTCCTTAAGGAGATTGGTTGATGGTTGCCCGAGTGTTCTTATTTCCAAAGGGAAGATTATGGAAAAAGAAATGCACAAGCAGCGCTATAATCTCAACGATCTTATGGGGCAACTCCGTCAGAAAAATGTTTTTAATATAGCGGATGTAGAGTATGCAATTTTGGAAACCTCCGGGGAATTGAGCGTGATGTTAAAAAACACCAAAAGGTCCATAACCCCGGAAGATCTAAATTTGACACCGGCTTATGAAAACATTCCTGCTCCCCTGGTTCTGGATGGAGAAGTTTTGCCGGAAAACCTGGAATACCTGGGCCTTAGCCGGAGTTGGCTGGAAGAAGAATTAAAACGCTGCGGCCTGGAAATAAAAAATATTCTTTATGCCAGCCTGGACTGCCAGGGGAAACTTTATCTCAGCGAAAAACACGCCCCGTCAAGGACAAAGAAAAAAAATTAAACCCGGGGAATTTAAAAGGCCAGATCGTCGTATCTTTCTTGCCATATCTTTCTTTATGTTAAAGACCATTCTACCTTTCCATTTTGCGGAACAAGGTGAATCCAGGTATTGCCTGGCAATAAAAGTATGTCGCGGCCGTTATTATCTACAAAGCGGGTTTTTTCCCCATAACTGTTTTTCTGCCATTTAATTTCTTCTACCAGTCCTCCGCTGAAAATAAGACCTTTCCCTTCTCCGATAAGGGTAATTTCCAGGTGGCCTTCATCTGTAAATGTACGGGCCTTAATGAACTGGATGATAATATTTTTTACCTCCACAGCTTCGCCATAATTGGCATCGATAAAAAGACTGCCGTCATTATAACGGGTATATGTTCCCCGGGAGTTCCAGCGGTATTCAACATGGTTTTGAGGACTAAACGCTATGGCAATATTTGAAACAATTTGTTCCGGTGGTTTTCTTTCCCCAAAAGAAAAAACAGGAGCAGGCTGGCTGCCTTTAAGGTAATTAAATTTTTCAGCTCCCAGGGTAAGCCTGGAGAGTGTGGTATACAAGTTATGGGGCATATTCCTGCTTTTTAGTCTTTTATAGTAAAGGGAATTAAAGCGCTCATCAATATGTTTGGCATTGATATCTTTAAGTACTGCTTCTGTGTGAATAGAATACCCGCAATGAGCCAGTATCCCATCGTATTCTTTGGTAAGGTAAGCAAAATAAGGCCTGGCGCTGCGGACCGGCCCGATGTCATCTTCATAAGGAGAAATGTAAAGGGCTAAAAAACGGGTAATATATCCTTCCACGGGGACTTCATAAACAATTCCCGCCTCACTTAAACCGGATTGGGGCCTGGCCTGGGGCAGGTTTTCAACGATAATGGCGTAAGGGCGATTGTATATCTCCGCCACAGGAAGCCCCGTATACGGAGACAGTTCTCCCGGGGTTTCAGGTTGTTGTTCCTCTTCCACAGGGTTATCCTTTTCCTCTCCTGCCTCTTCTGCAGGAGCTGCAGGTTCTTCGGATAAAGTATTGGCTTTACAACCTGTAAGTAAAATGGTTAATATTAAAAAGAGGAATAAAAGCAAGCAGATATCACTTTTTCCTTTTTTCATCTCACAGCACCTCAATTAAATTTATATTTTCAAAAACGGCATCCGGAATATATATGGAGTAGATGTTAAATTCCGGAACGTTAAAATTCCTTAAAGGGGGATAAAAACCAATGCCTGCTATTATTAAGCCATTATATATGGCCAGGGAATTTGTTTCGGCCTGCGTATCCGGTGGAGATCTGGTTATAGACGCAACGGCGGGCAACGGTCATGATACTCTTTTCCTGGCGAGTCTGGTAGGGGATAAGGGAAAAGTACTCTCTTTTGATGTGCAAAAAGAAGCCATCGAAACAACACGCCAACTGCTGGAAGGCGAGAATTTAATCCACCGGGTCGATTTAATACTGGACAGCCATGAGAATATGTCGGATTATGTGCATGGTTTCGTGTCTGCTGTTATGTTTAATTTGGGGTATTTACCCGGAGGCGAACATGATACTATTACCCGGCCGGAAACGACCGTTAATGCTCTCAAGGCTGGCCTTTTAATGCTCAGGCCGGGCGGAATCATTACGGTAGTAATTTACACCGGACATGAGGGAGGAAAAGAAGAAAGGACTGCTCTTTTTTCCTTTTGTGCAAATTTAAACCAAAAGCAATTTACAGTCCTTCATTACAGCGTCATAAACCAGATTCACGACCCTCCTTCCCTGCTGGTTATTGAAAAAATCTATTAATTTTCCCGTTTAGTTTACCATTTGCTCTTTATAAAAGCAAGTTCTGGATGCTTTTACTTAAAGGGAAAATCAATTAAAGTGTAGAAACAATAAATTGTTAAAATTACTTTGATGTTTCTATTTTATGCAAAAAATTAGCACGGTAGGATGTGTTTTCTTTGAAAACGCAGCAGGATTTATGGGAAATAGTTCCCGAGTTGGTGGAGGTTGAAAAACACCTGGAGGAAATAATATTTTCTCGTGCAGAGTATTTGCCTCCCGTCGATTCTTTTTTAATGGAGAGGAAAGGTAAAAAACTCCGTCCTGCTCTTTTTTTAGCAAGTGCACGTGTCCATGGGAATAATTTACAGAACCTGATACCCTTAGCCGTAGGTATGGAGTTGATTCATACGGCTACCTTAATACACGATGATGTTGTGGATAACGCCCGGATGCGTCGAAATATGCCCACCATCAACTATTCTCAGGGAAATAAAATGGCAATTCTCCTGGGTGACTATTTTTTTGCCAGGGCTTTTACTATTTTAACTGCCTATGGCAGGATAGAAATAATTGATCTTATGACAAACGTGGTAGAAGAGATGTCCCTGGGGGAGTTACAGCAGCAGAGAGATACTTTCAATACAAGTTTGACAGAGAGTGATTACCTGGGGAAAATAAAACAAAAGACAGCGTTATTTATCGCCTCCTGTTGCCTTTCCGGTTGTTTAACAGCAAGTACGACATCAGAAATTGAAGCAGCTTTTTACAATTACGGGCTTAATCTGGGTATGGCTTTTCAAATCATTGATGATGTGCTTGATTTTTATGGAAAAGAGAAAAATACCGGCAAAGAAAGTTGCAGCGATATAAAGAATGGTATTATTACTTTGCCGGTTATCCGTACCCTGCAGTTAAGTACAAAAAAAGAGGAATTGTATACATGTCTTAACAGGGGAAAACTGGATGAGATGGAAATAACCTTGATACTAAAGGAGATAAAATCCCAGGGCGGTCTGCAGTACAGTATTAAAACGGCTGAAGAGTATATTGTCAGGGCCTTATCCTATCTTAACAAAATACCTTCTGGAGAAGTGGTTCAAAATTTAAAAGCCATTGCTCAGTTTGTTCTTGCCAGGGTTTATTAAAAATTTATTCTATATTTTTTGTCTATTTTATGTTAAAATAATGTTTATATTTAGGAGGTTCTTTAGATGCCGCCAATTTTTGCCGTAATCGGCCGCAGCAAGACTGGTAAAACAACTCTTATCCGGGGGATCATAAAAGAGTTGCAATCAAAAGGCTATAAGGTGGGAGTTATTAAGCATGATCCCCAGGAACATGGAGAGATAGACAGAAAGGGGAGTGATACTGCAAATTTCTGGGAAGAAGGAAGCCATACCGTGGTTCTCTCCTCCCTATCACGACTGGCAGTGTTTCGCCGGGTAGAAAAAGATACAGCACCTGAAGAGATTATACCCCTTTGCGGTAACGTTGATTGTATTATCCTGGAAGGCTACAAAGGGTGGGACTATCCGAAGATCCTTATTTGGTCAGAGGATGAGTTGGAAGTAGAACCCCGGCAGTTGCTGGCCGTAGTATATGATAAAAAAGATCAAAGAGAAATTCTAAAGAGAAGTGAAAAAAAAGATACTCCCTTGATCTGCAGGGATGATATTAAAAGTATTGTGGATATTCTCGAAAAATATGTTTTAAACTAAAAGGAGGCGAAGAGGTAAAAATGAATCATAAAAATGCGCCAAAATCGGTGGTAAGGCGCTTGCCCGTTTATTTACGCATTCTGGATAATTTAATCAGGAATGATGTGGAAATTATTTCTTCCAAGGAATTAAGTGACGAAACCGGCTTTACTGCTGAACAGATCAGAAAAGACCTGGCCTTTTTTGGCGCTTTCGGTACCAGGGGTACTGGTTATAATACCAGCTTTTTAAGGGAACAAATTTTAAGGATAATCGGTTTGGACGATCAGACCAACATTGTCGTCGTGGGGGCCGGGCACCTGGGTACTGCCCTTATCCGCTATAATGTTACCAAAAATCCCTATGTAAATGTTGTGGCCGCTTTTGATATAGATCCCGCCGTAATCGGGGAAAAAATCCTTGATGTTGAAGTGATGCCTATATCAGAAATGAAGAAAGTAGTGGACACCTACACGGTTAAAGTAGCTGTTTTAACTGTTCCTTCGGAACAGGCCCAAGCAGCGGTCGAGAAAATAGTTGAGAACGGTATCAATGTTATCTTTAATTTTGCTCCCACAAAATTACGTGTACCGGAAGGTGTTTATGTTCATAATGCGGATTTAAGTATTGAATTGCAAAGCCTTATTTATTATGCAACAGCGGAAAAGGAAAAAACCTTTTGAAAGCCATTTTACTGAAACTCTAATTTTTCGGTTGAAGTTTGTAGAAGTTCTTTAGTTTTTCCACCTGACAGTTGACTTTTGATTTATAATTGTGTATACTAAAATTCACAAGGTGGAGCTGTGGTGTAGTGGTCTAACATGCCGGCCTGTCACGCCGGAGATCGCGGGTTCGACTCCCGTCAGCTCCGCCATAATATGCCGAGATAGCTCAGTCGGTAGAGCAGAGGACTGAAAATCCTCGTGTCCCCAGTTCGATTCTGGGTCTCGGCACCATAACATGCGGAAGTGGCTCAGTGGTAGAGCATCGCCTTGCCAAGGCGAGGGTCGCGGGTTCGAATCCCGTCTTCCGCTCC
>JAGVAS010000161.1 GCA_020060185.1 Desulfovibrio sp.
AAAGCTCACGTTGAAGCGAAGGTTGGAGATGGCCCTGCCGGCATGGAAGCCGGCAGCCGGGAGGTGAGTAGGATGCGAACTCTCCCGGGGAGGTCATCGTAGACTCAAGCTGAAACGTAGAGCTTTCAGAGCGGAACTCGGAGCTTAAGCCTCAGCAAAAGCTGCTCCATTTTCATATTAATTACCAAAAGTTACCTTTATTATACCCAATAATATGATGAAATAAAAGAGAGCAAGTTAAACTTACCCTCCTTAAAACTTCATGGGACGGGAATTCAGCCGGGAAGGTCGCCGGAAGCCGAACTGAGTAGTAGAACTTGCTGCGCTAAACCCGGAGCTCTGCCCCCAGCGCTCGCTACGCCTTTTTATTTTAGAAGAACAACGGTGCAAAGACCAGAGCGACAATACTCATAAGCTTGATGAGAATATTGATAGAAGGACCGGCGGTATCTTTAAAGGGATCTCCTACAGTGTCTCCCACCACGGCAGCTTTATGCGTATCGCTTCCCTTACCACCAAGCTGTCCTGTCTCGATCCATTTCTTGGCGTTATCCCAGGCACCACCGGAGTTAGCCATAAAGATAGCCATAAGTACTCCTGTCACTACCGCTCCGGCTAAAAGTCCGCCCAGGGCTTCCCTGCCCAGGAAAGGAATTAATCCGACAACAATGGGCACTATGACGGCCGTAAGTCCGGGAACGATCATTTCTTTAAGAGCGGCGGCTGTGCTGATGTCCACACAACGGGCATATTCAGGCCTGGCCTTTCCTTCCATGAGGCCGGGGATTTCCCGGAACTGCCGGCGAATCTCTTCAATAAGGTCAAAGGCGGCCCGTCCAACAGCCTTTATTGTTTGAGAGGAAGTAAAGAAGATAATCATACCCCCGATAAAGAGGCCGGCAATTACCCTTGCTTCAGTTATGTTAATTATTGTAATCTGTGCGGCCTGGGTATAAGCGGTAAAGAGAGCCAGGGCTGTTAATGCAGCTGAACCGATAGCAAAGCCTTTGCCGATAGCTGCTGTGGTGTTGCCCACAGCATCCAGCTCATCAGTAATCTCCCTGACATGGGGATCCAGTTTTGACATTTCGGCAATCCCGCCGGCGTTATCGGCTACAGGGCCATAGGCGTCAACGGAAACTGTGGTCCCTACGGTGGAAAGCATCCCCACGGCTGCTATGGCAATACCATAAACACCCGCAGCCAGGTAAGCAACAATGATGGCCACAACTATCGTTAAGAGGGGAAGGGTGGTGCTGCCCATTCCCAGGGCAAGCCCGCTGATAATATTGGTAGCGCTGCCTGTCTGGGAAGCCTTGGACAGTTCCTGAACCGGTTTAAAGTGGTAAGAGGTATAGTAATCTGTCAGCTTGCCGATAACAACCCCCGCGATGAGCCCGGAAATAATGGCGATGAAAGGCCCGATCTGTTGTAAAACATTTATGGAAAGGAAATAAGAAGCAATGATGACGATTACCGCCGCCACCAAAGTTGAGCGCTCCAGGGCGGCACCAAGGCGCACTCCTTCTTTGGCACGCACAAAGAAAAAGCCTATGATAGAGGCGATAATTCCTACCGAGGCAACCAAAAGAGGCAGCAATACTCCGGTTAATCCGAAAACAAGAACACCCACGGTCATAGTGGCGATTATAGATCCCACATAAGATTCGAAAAGGTCTGCTCCCATACCGGCCACGTCGCCCACGTTGTCCCCTACATTATCGGCAATAACTCCGGCATTGCGGGGGTCATCTTCGGGAATACCCGCTTCTACCTTGCCGACAAGGTCCGAGCCAACATCGGCGGCCTTGGTATAAATACCCCCGCCTACGCGGGCAAACAAGGCAATGGAGCTGGCGCCCAGGGCATAACCGTTGACAATGGTAGGATCACGGAATATGAGATAAAGGATACCCAGCCCTAAAAGCCCGATTCCTGCTACCATCATACCCATAACGGAGCCACTGGAAAAAGCTACACCAAGAGCTTCGTTGACCCCCTTCCGGGCGGAGCTGGCGGTACGTACATTGGCAATCGTTGCTATATTCATCCCTGCATAACCCGCGGTACCTGAAAAAATTGCACCTATGATGAAACATATAGCCGTATTCCAATTGATAAAAAACCCTAACACTAAAAAAAGGACAATGGCAAAAATGCCGAGAGTACGGTACTCCCTGTTAAGAAAAGCCATGGCCCCTTCATGAATGGCAGCAGCGATTTCCTGCATCCGCTCGTTTCCGGGATCTACTTTGCTTACACGAACCCAGAGGATAATCGCAAAAATTATACCAATAATACCGGCTAAAGGTGCTAAAGAAAAAAGTTCCAATTTTACCTCCTCCTTGTTTTTAAATTTGAGCAAAAATTCTAAGTTATAAGTCTAAGAAATATTCCCAGAAAATAATACCTTTGTATAGCCCTCCCTTCTCCCCGGCATTTAATCTTTGTCTTGTTTAAATTAGCTGGCCAAAATGGTTAGGATAATGGCCATGATCATAAACCCGACAGCAAGACCGGTGGTAATACGGCCTAGAAGATCATCCATTCCCTTTTTCTTACCGAATAGGGACTGAGCCCCTCCCGTTATGGCACCGGAAAGGCCGGCGCTTCGACCGGATTGGAGCAAAACAGTGGCAATTAAAGAAACACAGACAACAACATAAATAATAATAAGAGCCAATCTCAAATTACCCACCTTCTCTTTAGATAAATTCTCTGGACAAATACCACGGTTATTTTACCATAATAAAATGGTACTTACAAGCTATCCTTACCTCAGGAGAGCTCAGGAGAGCCTTATCTCCGGAAAGCCTTACCTCAGGGCAGCCCTTTCGGGAAAACCGGCCGATTTGCCCAGGCCTTCTTCAATGCGCAGCAGGCGGTTATATTTGGAAACCCTTTCTGACCGTGCCGGGGCACCGGTCTTAACAAAACCGGCATTGACAGCTACGGTCAGGTCTGCCAGGGCCGTATCCTCTGTCTCACCGGAGCGGTGAGAGATTACACAACTATATCCTCTTTGCATGGCCAGCTGGATAGTTCGCAGGGTTTCCGAAACCGTGCCGATTTGATTCATTTTAATAAGGATAGCGTTGGCTATACCCTCATTTATTCCCCGGCTCAGGCGTAAAGGGTTCGTTACGAAAATGTCATCACCGACGAGCATTAATTTATGACCCAGGGCAGAAGTGAGCTCTTTCCAGCCTTCCCAGTCTTCTTCCGCCAGGCCATCCTCAATACAAACAATGGGGTATTTATCCAGCAAGTTACTGTAATACTCGATCATTCCCCTGGAGGTCATCTCCAGGCCCTCGCCCCTTAAGTGATATTTACCTTCTTCATAAAGCTCCGTGGCGGCTACATCCAGGGCTAGAAAAACGTCACTGCCGGGTTCGTAGCCTGCTGCCTCAATTGCTTTTATGATCAATTGCAGGGAATCTTCGTTGGAGGTGAGGTTGGGAGCAAACCCGCCTTCATCACCCACACCCGTACTTAAACCCATCTCCTGTAACACTTTTTTGAGATGGTGATAAACTTCCACACCCATACGCAGGGCCTCGCGGAAATTTGTTGCCCCGACAGGTAAAATCATAAACTCCTGGACATCCACATTATTATCGGCATGTTTACCCCCGTTAAGAATATTCATCATGGGAACGGGCAGCAGGTTCCCGTTTACTCCCCCTAAATAACGATAAAGGGGCAGGCCGAGTGCATTGGAAGCTGCACGTGCCGCAGCGAGAGAAACGCCAAGAATGGCATTGGCACCAAGTTTGCCCTTATTTTCCGTTCCATCCAGTTCAATTAAGATCCTGTCTACTTCACCCTGGTCAAGGGCATCTTTCCCTTTTAAAGCAGGAGAGATCTTTTCCCTGATATTTTGTAGGGCTGTTAGAACTCCTTTTCCCTGGAATCGTTTCTTGTCCTTATCCCTGAGTTCAACTGCCTCGTAAGTACCCGTAGAGGCACCGGAGGGAACGGAAGCCCTTCCAATAGAACCACAATCAAGCATTACATCAACTTCCACTGTGGGGTTACCCCTGGAATCCAGCACCTCACGGGCGTGGATAGCTTGTATTAAAGTCGACATAAAAAATCCACCTCACTCTTGGTTAAAGTTTATATCAAGGGTTACTTTCAGGTATTCAGAATTCAGTAGTCAGAATTCAGAATACCCCGAGAATATGCTTCCGGCAATTTACTAACCTCTTGCAAAAGAAGTTTTGTTTCGGAAATATCACCGTATCCCGGTCTCTCATTCTGACTCCTGACTTCTGTCTCCTGACTCCTGAGTAATTACTCGGCCCTTTATATCAAGGAAACATCGTTCATTTCCGGAGGAACAGGAAGTGACAGTAATTTTAAAACAGTGGGGGCAACATCAGCTAGCTTGCCCCGTTGAGGCAGGGTATATTCAGCCTGCGCCGATACCAGGATCAAAGGGGTGTCATTCCTGGTATGGGCAGTATGATAATTTTCATCCTCATCCAGCATTTTTTCAGCATTACCGTGATCCGCGGTTACTATAGCCATACCCCTTTTTTGTAACACCCTGGAAACCACCCTGCCTATCTCCCTGTCAACAGCCTCCACTGCTTTTATGGCCGCCTCCAGCTTGCCCGTATGTCCGACCATATCAGCATTAGCGTAATTTACGACAATAAGGATGTACTTGTCGGTATCCAGCGCTTTTAAAACTTCATCCGTAACTTCCGGAGCGCTCATTTCCGGTTTAAAATCGTAAGTAGGAACACGGGGAGAAGGGACCAGGATCCTGTCTTCCCCGGGATAGGCTTCTTCCCTGCCCCCGTTAAAAAAATATGTTACATGGGCATACTTCTCCGTTTCGGCAACCCTCAGTTGTTTATATCCTGCCCTGGAAATAACCTCTCCAAGAGTACCCGACAGGTATACGGGAGGAAAGGCTACCAGAACTTTTAAATGGGGATCATATTCCGTAAAACAAACATAATCGGGAAAAGAAGGGCTTGCACCACGTGCAAAATCATGAAAATCTTTGTCCACAAAAGCCCTGCTTATCTGCCGGGCCCTGTCAGAACGAAAGTTAAAAAAGATCAGGCCATCCTGGTTATTAACTAGCGAAGAAGGCCGGCCGTATTCATTCAGGATAACTGTCGGGGAAACAAATTCGTCCGTTTCTGCTCTCCGGTAAGCTGCCTCCAGGGCGGCCAGGCTGCTGTTCGCCTGTTCGCCTTCGCCATAGACGTAGGCCCTGTAGGCCTTCTCTGTCCGGTCCCAGCGCCGATCACGATCCATGCTATAATAACGCCCTGCTATACTGGCCACGTGGCCTGTTCCTAGGCTGGTAATTTTTTGTTCTAATTCTTCCAGGTATTTTGCCCCGCTCTTAGGAGGCGTATCTCTCCCATCCAGGATGGCATGTACACTAACTTTTGCCAGACCGGCAATTTTGGCAAGATTTAGGAGGGCATAGAGGTGGGTATTGTGGCTATGTACTCCACCGTCTGACAATAATCCCATGAGATGAAGTGTGGAATTGTTTTCCTTAACTTTTTGCAGTACATTTAAAAAAGCTTCGTTTCTATAAAAGCTGCCGTCTTCAATGGACTTGCTGATGCGAAGCATATCCTGATAGACAATGCGGCCTGCACCGAGATTCAAATGTCCAACTTCTGAATTTCCCATCTGGTTTTCCGGCAAGCCTACGGCTTCGCCACTGGAAGCCAAACGTGTAAATGGAAATTTCTGGTAAAGCTCGTTAATGTTAGGGGTCCGGGCCAGGGAAATGGCGTTTCCGCTTTCGCTCTCGTTCAAACCCCAGCCGTCCATAATAATAAGCACCAGAAAACGGCCTACATTCTCCTGCACATCAAGCTCTCCTCTCGCTAAAAACAACCCTGATCAATTCGGCGAAGGTTTTAACGTTCAAACTGCTGCTGCCCACCAAAGCGCCATCTATCTCCTCTTTACCGGTAAATTCGGTAATATTGTCCGGATTTACACTCCCACCGTAAAGGATACGTACTTTTTCGGAGACCTCTCCCCATTTTTCCTGCAATAACGAACGAATAAAGCCCGCGATGGCATTAGCTTCATCCCCATGGGCGGGGGTCCCCGTACCGATAGCCCAAACCGGCTCATAGGCCAGGACCATTTTTTGCAGAATATCCTTCTCCACGGTAAGCCCTTCCAGGGCGCCAAACAATTGTTCTGCAATAACCTTTTCTGTCTCTTTGGAACTATGCTGCTCCCAGTTTTCTCCGATACAAAGAATGGGAATAAGTCCGAAATTAAAGGCAGAAGCCACTTTCCTTTTTATTAGCAGGCTGCTTTCATTGAAATGCAGGCGTCGTTCTGAATGTCCGATAATAACGTATTTTATTCCCAGGTCCCTTAACATTAAAGGAGAAATTTCCCCCGTAAATGCCCCCTCTTTTTGCCAGTGCATATTTTGCGCCCCCAGTAAAAGAGTGGTCCTTTCAGTTAAAACAGAAAGCCGTGCCAGGGAAATAAAGGGGGCGCAGATTACCGTTTCCATACCGCTTATACCCGCTATTTCACCAGGAAAACGCTCTATAAATTCTTCTGCTTCTGCCAGGGTCTTATACATTTTCCAGTTAGCGACAATTAACGTTTGTCTCATGGTCCTGTTCACCCTCATCCCGCTTAATCTGCAGTTATGCTTTTATCCTGTAGAACTGTCAGGCCGGGAAGTTCCTTTCCTTCCCAAAACTCCAGGACGGCACCTCCTCCGGTGGAAAGATGCGTAATTTTATCAGAAAGACCCAGTTCTTCCAGGGCAGCAACAATATCGCCCCCTCCGACAATAGATTCGGCATTTGTTGCTGCTATGGTCCTGGCGATCATTTCTGTCCCTTTATGGAAAGGAGGAAACTCATAAGCACCTAGAGGGCCGTTCCAGAGAATCATTTTAGCCCCTCTGATCGCTTTTTGGAAAGTATCCACGGTTTCCGGCCCGATATCTACGGCACTCCACCCTTCCGGTATATTTTCAGCTTTTACTATTTTAGAGGGGCTATGGGCGCGGAGTTCCTCTGTTATGACCACATCTATAGGCAAATAAATCTTGGCTTGATTACTTTTGGCCTCCTCAAGGATTTCGCTGGCAACGTCAAGCTTATCTTCCTCATAAAAAGAATTACCCATAACATGGCCCCTCGCTTTCAGGAATGTGTTTGCCATTGCTCCTCCTAAAAGCAAACGATCAGCATGGTGTAGAAAATGACGGATAACACCGATTTTATCTGCAACCTTTTTCCCGCCCAGTATGACAACAAGGGGCGAAGGAGGATTTTCCTTACTTTTGCTTAAGTAAACAATTTCTTTTTCCATGAGTAACCCCGCTACTGCCGGCAGAAAGCGGGCTATGCCGTTAGTGGAAGCATGGGCCCGGTGGGCGGTGCCAAAAGCATCATTAACATAAAGATCGGCCAGCCGGGATAGAGCAGCGGCAAGCTGGGGGTCATTTTTCTCTTCACCTGCCTCAAATCTTATATTTTCCAGCAGGAGAATATCCCCGGGTTTTAATGCTTCCACAGCCTTTTCAACTTCTTCTCCTATTACCGTATTACTTTTTAATACTTCCCGGTCCAGGAGCCGGGATAGCCGTTCTGCTACCGGTTTCATACGCAGTCCCTCTACTACCCGTCCTTTAGGACGTCCGAGATGGGAGGCGAGAATTAACTTGCTCCCTTTTTCCAGGAGATACCTGATTGTCGGAAGAGAGGCGCGAATTTTGGTATCGTTGAGGACTCTCCCCTCCGGCGACAGGGGAACATTAAAATCAACCCGCACAAAAACTCTTTTTCCCTCTACGAGAATATCCTTAACAGTTAATTTGGACAAGGTTCCATAGCACCCCCGGATAGTTTTTATAGGCCCCTGGCGGCAACATAGGCAGCCAGATCCAGGACCCTCTGGGAATATCCCCATTCATTATCGTACCAGGCCAAAACCTTAACCATTTTTTCCCCTACAACCATGGTAGAAAGAGCATCCACAACGGCGGAATATGTACTTTGCTTATAATCAATGGAAACCAGAGGCTCAAAGGAAACATCGAGGAACTCCTTCATTGTACTGCGTGAAGCTTCCAGAAAAGCCTCGTTGACCTCATCAACGGTTACATTCACTTCCAACTCAGCTACCAGGTCAACCAGGGATACGGTAAATGTAGGTACCCTGATGGCTGTTCCGTTTATTTTACCCTGCAATTCGGGCAGCACCAGGCCAATATTTCGGGCGGCTCCTGTCGAAGTTAGTATCATGGAAACCCCTGCAGCCCTGGCCCGGCGATAATCATCGTGAGTGATATCCAGTATACGCTGGTCATTAGTATAAGAATGGATAGTGGTCATAGAGGCACGCTTTATTCCCATCTTTTCCTGTAGAACCTTGGCAACCACCGCCAGGCAGTTGGTAGTACAGGAGGCATTGGAGATAACCTGGTGCTCTGCAGGATTGTAATCATCTTCATTTACACCCATAACTACCGTTAAATCTACTTTTTTCCCGGGTGCTGTAATGATAACTTTTTTAGCCCCGCCTTTAAAATGCTCTGCGGCCGCTTCCCGCTGGTTAAAAGCCCCTGTGGCCTCCAGCACTATCTCGGCCCCTGTTTCACCCCAGGCCAAAAGGGAGGGATCCCTGTGTGCCAGGATTTGGACTCGCTCCCCGTTCACGAGTAAGCTCTGACCCTGTGCCTCTACTTGGGCATCGAAAGTTCCGTAAATGGAATCATATTTCAACAAGTGGGCCAGGAGTTTAGGATCACGTATACTGTTTACCGCGACAACTTCCACATCCGGGTGTTTAAAAGAAGCACGCAGACAAGATTTTGCCACTCTTCCAAACCCGTTGATCCCGACCTTTACAGTCATAAAAACTCTGCCTCCTTTTAATATAAGCATCAAAATTACTTTTTATCCGGTTTTGCACAGCTTTATTCCGCATTATAATTGTGATAAATTGTTTTCCGCATTCCATGGGGACATTACATGGGGACATTCCTCTGAAGGAGGTGTGTCCCCTTTCCTTGAATACAGCTCTAAAATCCTCTTTGCCGCACCCTCATCCAAAACTAAAAAATCCCGGGGGTGGTTTCCCACTACGGCGACAATAGCTTTAGCCTTCCTGCGCCCCCCGGCCACTACAATTACATTTTCCACCCTGTTCCCCAAATCCTCCAGGTAAAGCCCCAGGCTGGGGATATGTTCAACGATCTCACCCCTGTTGTTGTAAAAAAACCCGAAAACTTCCCCTACAGCACCTTGTTCGCGCAACCTTTCCATTTCCTCGGGAGCCGCACCCCTGCGCCGTGCCATTTCTTCAGCCGTTCCAATCCCATGAATTAAAATGCTGGCCGAATTGATCAGATCCAGGATCTCTTTAATCTTTTTCTCACGGAGCAGCATTTGGAGTGCTTCCTGGCTTAAAGAATCGGGAAGATGCAGCAACCTGTAATTAGCTCTTAACTTCTGTGCCACTCTGGCGGCAATGGTATTGGCCTGGTAATCAACCACTTCTCCAAGCCCCCCCCTTGCCGGAACTACTTTAATCCCCGAAGGTGCCGGGGCTTCAGGAAGCATATCGGCAACAGCAGCACAGGAAGTTCCCCCGGACACAGCCAGGACAATACCGGGCTTTAAACATTCCCTTAAGATCCTGGCAGCAGCACGGCCCATTTCCCAAAGGACAACCTCATCATTTTCCAAATCCCCCGGTACAACAATGACATCTTTTACTTTTAGTAGTTTTAAAAGTTTCTCCTCCAGCACCGTCAACCCCAGGAAAGACTTAAGAGAAGGGGTAATGGACGTTACCAGGGATTCACCGGCTGAAGTAAGAGTAATGCCCCGGGACTCAACAGCAATTAAACCCTGATCCCTTAAAATTTCTATCTCCCTGCGCAACACTCTCTCTCCTACCTGGAAATAAGCAGCCAAAGAGCGGCGGCCAACAGGTGCGGAATAATAAATTTTACGTAAAAGACGGTAACGGCGCACGAGGATTTCGGGGAGCTCCGGGGCTATAAGGCTTAAATTTTCCTGGTCGGGGGTCAGTGTCACTGTAAAAATCTCCTCTCCCTTATATTATACTATAAAAAATGGGTCAAAAAAAGACCCACTAGGGATTTTTTTTGACCCATTTTTTATTTTTTTTATTAACCGATACAACCATGCGGGTCCCACAACAATGGATGAAAATGATCTTTTTTAGAATCCGTGTTATGTCCCTCAAGGTAGCGCAAGGTTGTGGCGAGCGACATGTGCAGCGCAGCAAACAGGTTCAGCGAAGCGACGGCCTGAGATGGCCCGGCGGACATGGAGGTCCGCCGCCGGACAGCGGAAAAACATGACCGGGGTTTAGCTCCAGTACTTTGCAGCGTTTTGTTGTTGGCGGAGAGACTTGTTCACCGAGGAAACAAGTTCACTGCGAAACGAGAGCTGGAGACGGCCCAGCTGACAGGATGTCTGTTGCCGGCAGACGACCATGGATGGGAGTTCTGCCGGGGAGGTCGTTGGAAGCTCGAGGTGAGTAGTAGAACTTGCCGAGCTGAACTCGGAACTCCGCTAACAGCAAACGCTGCTCATAAAACCTGTCTGCGCGAACCCTAGAGCGAGCACCAACCTTGCGCCACCCTTTTTAACCTAGAGCCGGCGGCGCTGCGAGGAAGCGGGAATCCCCATTTCCTTACGGTATTTGGTTATAGTTCGCCTGGAAAGCTGTATTCCCCGCTTTTCCAGCAATTCTTTTATTTGCTGGTCACTATAAGGAGAATCATGCTTTTCTTCCTCAATCAATTGTTTCAAATGGGCTTTAATACTTAAAGCTGAGTATACCTCACCCTTTAAGCCTCCAATACTGCTGGAAAAAAAGAACTTTAAAGAATAAAGTCCCCTTGGAGTCTGCACATACTTGTTGGTTGTGGCACGGCTGACAGTAGACTCGTGCATACCGATCTTATCAGCTACATCTTTTAAGGTTAAAGGTTTAAGGAAGTGAATCCCTTTTTCTAAAAAAGGTTTTTGTATTTTTATAATCTGCTCCGTAACTTTATAGAGGGTCAGGCGCCTCTGCTCAATGCTCCTGAGCAGCCATAGAGCGCTTTCCAGCCGTTTTTTAATAAAGCTGTTCACACTCTCCTCACAGCCGCAGCGCAAAAGGTTCTGGTAAAAAGGATTAATGAAAAGATGAGGGATGTTATCATTAATCATAATGACATATTCCCCTTCCACCTTCTCTACAATCACATCCGGAATGATATACCTTATGTCCCCGGCCCCGCTTAAATATGCCCCCGGCTTGGGATTCAGTGTCCGGATAAAGTCAACGGCCTCCTGTAGATCTTTCATGGAGATGCCCAGTTTATGGGCAATTTCCCGGTACCTGCCCCGTGCCAGCTCCGGTAAATATCTCTCAATAACCGCTTTTGCAAAGGAATGAGCATCCTTGTGCTCGCGAAGCTGGAGGAGCAGGCATTCTTTCAAAGTTCTGGCTCCCACCCCGCAGGGCTCAAAAGTCTGGATCAGCTCCAGGGCTTCCAGGACTTCAGAATCATCCACTCCCAGAAACCGGGCATGTTCAGCAACTTCTCCCTGAAGGTAACCGTTGGAATCCAAATTTCCGATGAGGTATTCCCCAATAAGGTACTTCTTGCCGCTTACCAGAGACATTTTTAGTTGAAAAGTGAGGTGTTCTTGCAGGTTCTTTTCCTGGCAGGCAAAGTAATCAGGGGAAAGAGTAGCTGAACTTTTATTGATTTCCGTTTTTTCCCTGCCATAAAAAGGCTCAAAATCGCTAAAGTACTCCTCCCATTCGAAAGACCCGTTTTCCGGAGGATTTAATTGATCATTTTGGCTTGTTTTTTCCGTTTCAAAATCATTTTCTTCCTTTTCCTGGATCTCCAGTACAGGGTTATTTATAACTTCTTCCTGAATATAATCCCACAATTCCATGGTGGATAATTGCAATAGGGCAATGGCTTGTTGCAATTCCATAGTCATAACAAGTTTTTGGGATTGCTCGATTTTTAACTCAAAATTCATAACCATATGAATAACCTGCCAACTTGCTTTAAGTTTAAGTTACAACAGTTCCCTGTTAAAATATTTATTCGACATATTGCTGAAAAAACCCTGCTTTTTAAAAAATCTATTGCTCCAGGCCAGGCTTTTCTTTAACACCGTTATTCTCTTTAATCTTCTGGGCCAGGGCATTGATACGCCGCAGGCGGTGGTTAATGCTGGATTTACTTAGAGGTGGGGTGGCCATTTCTCCCAGTTCCTGAAGAGTCGCTTCGGGAAAGCGAAGGCGCAGCAGGGCAACCTGGCCCAGGGAAGGAGGGATGTTCTTTAACCCCATTGTCTCTTCAATAAGCCTTATATTGCTTATCTGCTCCTGGGAAGCAAAAACTGTTTTGGTCAGGTTGGCTGTTTCACAGTTTACCAGGCGGTTGATCCTGTTTCTTACACCCTTTACAATCCTGATATTTTCGAAATTCAACAAGGCATTATGTGCAGACACAATTCTTAAAAATTCCCCTATTTCTTCCGCTCCTTTTAAATATACGACAAAGTCGTCTTTTCTCTGAAAATAACGCCCTTCGAGATCAAAGGAGGCCAGGATATTCTTTATGAGTTGTGCGTAGCTGTGATAGGGAGTAACAATCTCCAAATGATAGGGTGTGCTGGGGTTATTTAATGAACCGCTGGCCAGAAAACTACCCCTTAAATATGCCCGCCGGCAGCATTTTTCCTTTAAGCCGCTTTCTGTAAACCGGTTCTGCAAAAAAGGCTTTATAATCGGTTTATGGTTTTCAGGGTTGACCGTAAAAAAACCGAGTTCCTGGAGAATTTTAAAAGAGTTGTTTTTATCCGGCACTTTTAAAAGAAAAGTACTGTTTTTGTGTAATTGTTTTCTCCGGCAAAAGAAAATTTCCGGCGATACCTCGAAACAAAACTTAAAAAGTGAAAACAGGCGCCGTGCTATGGAAGCACTCTGCGTTTGCAAGGCTATCGACGCCGTTTTTTGGCCGATTGTCAGCTTTCCGCTCATTTGTAAAAAAGCTCTCAGTTCGGCAAGGGCACAACAGCGCTTTTTAAAAGGATACCTTACCAACTCATTCTTTACCTGGCGGGAAAAAGAGGTCATGAGTTATCACTCCCTATAAATTTAAATCTTGCGAAAAGCACTGTAAAAAAACCGCTGCAGCTTTTTATGGGAGAAGGTAAAGGGACTGCAGGCATAATCACCCATCTCTTTTTTGGTACGACGGAAATTTCCGTTCAAGCTAATAAAGGTATAGGCCCAGAGCCCTTCCAGGCCGGTTTCCCGTTCCACCAGTTTGTTTAGGATTAGAGTAGCCAGCTTTTTACTATCATGACGGGCAAGCTCGCCGCGTTCAAGCAATGGCGCTTCAATTACTTGCATATTCCATTGTGTAAGGACCGGGCGGTCTATTTCTACCACTTCAGCACCTTCCTTTTGATATTTTTCCAAAAGCGAGGAGGGAAAATCGTTCGCATTGTTTACAATAATGCCGTTGATTATTTCCAAACAGCCGTGTTTGCGGAGAACCTCCAAGTGGCGGGAGGCACTAAAGCCTTCTGTTTCACCGGGTTGGGTCATTATATTGCATACATAAAGGCAGAGAGCACCGGATTCCCTGATAGCCTCTACAACTCCCGGCACGAGAAGATTAGGAAGGACACTGGTATACAGGCTTCCCGGACCCAGGATGACCGCATCTGCCTCTTTAATCGCGCTGATGACCTCCGGAAGAGGGGTGCATTCAGGGGGATTTAGAGAAATATATTCAATCGGCTTCCCCAGATTAACTATATTGGTTTCTCCCTCTGCATTGCTGCCATCAGTAAATCTCGCTTTAAGAGTAACTTGCTCCAGCGTGACAGGCAATACTGTCCCTCTGATGGCCAGCACCTTGCTGAATTCCCTGATAGCCCGGTTAAAACCCATCATCTCCGTCATGGCGGCAATAAATAAATTTCCGAAACTGTGGCCTTCCAGACCTTCGCACCCTTTAAAACGGTACTGAAAAAGCTGTTCCAGGAGGGGTTCTGTATCCGCCAGGGCCAAAAGGCAGTTGCGCATGTCTCCTGGAGGTAGTATGCCCATTTCATCCCTGAGGCGCCCGGAACTGCCTCCATCATCAGTAACGGTTACAACAGCTGTTATATTAGCTGTATATTCCTTTAGGCCCCTGATCAATACGGAGAGCCCTGTACCTCCCCCAAGGGCCACTATTTTAGGCCCTTTTTCCAGATAGCGCCTGGAATATAATTTTTCTACCAGACGCCTTCCGTGATTAGGCAGCAGGATACTGGCAATAGCATTTCCTATTTGCTGCAATCCCCAGAAGAGCAATAATATTCCTGACACCAGCATCAGAAAACTCCAAAAGGGATGCGGAGAAAAAGCGGATAAAAATGCTATAATTAAGCTGACCCTTTTTTGAAAGATAATTCCCTGCGTCCAAAAGAAAAATAGACCGCTCATAAAAACAAGCAACCCCAACAGCACAACCATAAACCAGCGCTTTACTCCTAAGCCCGGGTAAAGCCATTTTGCCGCTTCACGAAACCTTTCCAACCAGGAGATTCGCAAAACTTATCACCTATCCCTACATAAAGGTCGACCCTACGGTCCCAGTAATAGATAAAAATGACCGGGTTTAGATCCCGTTTTTGTTCCGTAGGCGCAGCGTTTTGCTGTTGGCAGAGTGACTTGTGAAGCGAAGAAACAAGTTCACTGCGAAGTGAGAGCTGGAGACGACCCAGCTGACAGGATGTCAGCTGCCGGTGACGACCATGGACGGGAGTTCCGCCGGGAAGGTCGTCGGAAGCTTGAGCTGAGTAGTAGAACTTGGCTTCAGCGAACCCGAAACTACGCCACCAGCAAACGCTGCTCTATACTTTATTAATGTCCCGGTGCTCTGTTCTCACCTGGTAACTTTCCCCGGCAAGTAAGCGTGCCAGTTCATTGGCCAGGGAAACAGAGCGATGCTTACCCCCCGTGCAACCTATGGCAATAACCAACTGGGGTTTGCCTTCCTTTATATAACACGGTATTAGAAACTCAACCATGTCTTTTAACTTTTGGAAAAAGCGATGCGTGATGGCCCATTTCCAGATGTAATTATGGACAGTTTGATGATTTCCGTCCAGGTGTCGCAATGAATCAACATAATGGGGATTCGGTAAAAAACGGACGTCAAAGATTAAGTCGGCATCCAGGGGAAGCCCGTATTTATAGCCAAAAGAAATCACCGTAATAAAGATATTCTTTTCCCACTGTTCCGGTGCATAAAGCCGGTAAATTTTTTCCTTCAAATCGGGAAGAGCCAGATCAGAAGTATCTACGATAACATCTGCCTTCCCCCTGATGTCCTCCAACAGAGATCTTTCTTCCCCAATGGCCTCCATAATGGACCCCTTTTCAGCCAGGGGGTGGCGGCGCCTTGTTTCCTTAAAACGCCGGACGAGGACCTCTTCGGTAGCTTCCAGAAAAAGAATTTCGTAATCAAAACCCATTTCTTCCAACCTGTCCAGGGCTTCAAACAGGCCGCTAAAAAGCTCTCCCCCCCTGATATCGCACACCAGGGCTACCCGATTAATTTTTCCACCGGATTGTATGCAAAGTTCTGCAAACTTGGGGATTAATGCCGGGGGCAAGTTGTCCATACAAAAGAAACCGAGATCTTCAAAACTATGCAGCGCCCCGCTTTTACCTGCCCCGGAAAAACCTGTTATTAGAACAAACCTTCCCTTAAGCAATTAAGCACCTCTTTTCAAAAATTAACCACCGCTTACTTTTTAAAATGGTTATACCCCCCCGGCAGCAAAGGTTCAATTTCTCCATCAGATTGCACTATTTCTACAGCGCCGGAAACAGGAAGAATCTTGCCGATAAAATTAAGGGGAGTTCCGGTTATTTTCATAAGGCTCCGGCCAAGTTTCCTGGCTTTTAAAGGTGACCCCTTTTCACCAGGAATGGTTAAAAGTAGCTCATAATCTTCTCCTCCATAAAGAGCCCAGTCCCGGGGATCTGCCCCCATATGGCGGGCCATAAGAGCCGTAGCCTGGCTGATGGGAAGACGCTCAGCCCAGATGCGGGCACTGCAGCCGCTGGCCTGGACAATTTCATGCAGCTCCGAGGCCAGGCCGTCACTAATGTCATTCATAGCACCAACCATGCCGCTGTGAATTAAAATGGCCGCTTCTTTAACGCGGGGCACCGGTTTAAGATGAGCCTGCCGCAGTTCTTCAGACCCATCAATCTCTGCTTTTCCTCCTTCACGCAGGTAAGCCAGGCCTGCAGCTGCTGCCCCCAGTTTTCCCGTTACCAGGATTAAATCTCCTTCGCGTGCGCCAGAACGGTAAGCCACTTCCGACCTGTAAGCCTCCCCCAGTATACAAATATCGATTACCAGGCGTTCCGGGGAAGAGCAGGTATCACCACCAACTATGATTACTCCAAAGTCTCCTGCCAGTTCAGCAATACCGGCATAAATTTCCTCCACAAAACTTACCTTGAGCTCCGGTTTTAGTCCCAGGGAAACCAGTGCCCAGCGAGGTCTTCCGCCCATTGCGGCGATATCGCTGAGATTCACGGCAAGAGCTTTCCATCCCAGCTGCCGTGGAGAAAAGTAAGAAAGATCGAAGTGCATACCCTCTACCAGCATGTCACAGGAGGCCAGAAGCCTTGTACCCGGATTATTTTGCAGCACTGCGGCATCGTCACCAATACCCCTGATAACACCCTGCCCTGCACCCCGGCTTGCAGGGCCCAAAACTTCCACCAGGCGTTCGATCAAGGCAAATTCACCAATATCTTGAACACGTAAATCTTTTTCTTTCATTCCGCTAAAGGTCCTCCTATTTTTAGAGGTGGCGCAGGTTGGTGCTCGCTCTAAGGTTCGCGCAGACAGGTTTGCCAGTTCAGCTCAGGCTTACGGCTGGCCTTTCCGGGAGAGTTCGCATCCTAACTCACCTCCCGGCAGCTGGCTTCCATGCCGGCAGGACCGCCTTCAGCCTTCGCTTCACTGAACCTGTTCGCTGCGCTGCACATGCCGCTCGCCACAACCTTGCGCCACCTTTGCATAGTATGCTTTCTAAAAAGTTCATTTTCATCCATTGTTGTTACCGTCAGGGTTGTGTCGGTTAATACACAGTTCAGCAAGTATAAATACCGGAAATTTCTACTCAGCTGGTAATTTTGTCTCCGGATCTATGAGTTCATCAAATTCATCTAGAAATTCCTTTGTCAGAATAATTTTTCCCTTGTAAAGATGCAACCTGCCTTCTTTCTGAAAGCGGCTGAGAATACGCGCCACTGTTTCCCTGGTGGTTCCAATAATATTAGCCATCTCCTCGCGCGTTATCAAAGTGTTCAATTTAATTCCTTTGGATGTAGAGGAGCCATGCCGTTCGGCAAGCTTCACCAGAAGACGGGCCAGGCGCCTGTCCGCATCATGAAGAGCGAGATCTCTTATTGTTAATTGTGCTGCCCTTAACCTCCTGCTTAAAATCTTCAATAAATCGAGGGCCAGCCTGCTGTTGGAAAGTACCAGGCCGGCCATATCTCTATTATTAAGAATCCCCACACGGCAATTTTCTACTGCCTCAGCGGTAGCAGGGTAAGGTCCCCCGTCAAATAAAACCACCTCGGCAAATATACCTCCAGGATGAACATAATGTAAAATCTGCTCTTTTCCTTCATAGCTCAGCTTGGAAAGTTTAATCAATCCCTCCAATAAAACATGCAGGGCCTCTCCGGGTTCCCCTTCCCTGAAAAGAATTTCCCCCTTGGAGAATTCATTTACCCGGAGTTTAGATAGAACTGATTGCAGTTCTTCATCTTCCAGCTGGCTAAAAAAAGCCACCTTTTTAAGAATCTCCAATGTGTTCTTAAATTCCGTCACAAGATCACCTTTAATACGCTGTTTCGCCAGCTTTATAATTAATAAAACGTTTTTTACCTCTTTTTTTGAGAAATTCCTTTAGAAGATGCAGATCGCTGTTAATAATCTGTCCGGGGCTGATTCCCGATTCCACAGCCAGCAGCAGTGATTTTTCGTTGCAGCCTACATCCCTGGCCACATGAGCGTCGCTGTTTAAAGCCACCAGGCCATGATAATGTGAAATCAACCTGGCGATTTCCTGGCAGCCTGTTCTGCTGCCACGGCGAACAACAAACGAACTGTTATTTATTTCCAGGAGCTTGCCTTTTTCCGCCGCTGCCTGGACAAGGGTACTTTCATCTATAGGGAACTCGGGATTCCCGGGATGGACAATTCCATCAACGTAGGGATTATCAAGGGCGTTAAGCAGGGCTTTAGTGTTTAAGCTTCTCGTTGCCGGCTGGAAACAGGGAATATGGAGGCCTGCCCATACAATATCCAGGAGGTTGAGATAATATTCAGGCAGATCAATACTGCCGTCCTTATCAATAATATTTGCTTCCACCCCGCGTAAAATCTCCACATTTTTCTCTTTTTCCGGAAGAACACAAAGATGGCCAAAATGATATCGATGGGGGGCCCCCGGCATGGCCGGTCCGTGATCCGTAAGGGCAACGGCTTCCAACCCTTTCTGTGCCGCAACTTCGATTATTTCCGCAACCGTACTGTAGGCGTGACCGCTGGAAATAGTGTGAACATGCAGATCTGCAACAAGTTTTATATTATTCACAATTGACCCTCCCGGAAAGATTAATATGAAAATGGGGTGGCGAAGGTTGGTGCTCGCTCCAAGGTTCGCTTGAGGCAGGTTTTGCAGCTCAGCTTAAGGCCTTCGATTGGCCTCCCCGGCAGAGCTCACCTCCATGTTCGCGCTGTCCGGCGGCGGACTTCCATGTCCGCCGGACCATCTCAGGCCGTCGCTTCGCTGAACCTGCCAGCTCAAGCTGCACATTCCGCTCGCCACAACCTTGCGCCACCTTGGCGGGACATAACACGGTTTCTAAAAATGATCATTTTTATGCGTTTTTGCGACCCGCAGGGTCGTGGCGGTTACTAATTTCTTATTCGGTCAGCAGGTATTCTTCCAAAAAGGCAGCCACCCCGTCTTCGGTACTGGCCCTGGTAATCACATCGGCAGCATTTTTGACATCCTGGGGAGCATTGGCCACGGCCACACCAAGCCCGGCAAACTGTAGCATATCGATATCATTGTAGCTGTCCCCGATAGCCACAATTTCTTCCGGTAAAATTCCTTCCCTATTGGCCAAAAAATTAAGGGCCTGCCCTTTTGTCGCCCCTCTGTGTGTTATTTCCAGAAAATTAGGACGGGATTGTAAAATGGAAAGCTGTGAAAGGTATTTTCCCCGGAGCATCCGTTGAAGTTCCTCTAAACGCCCGTCCAGGTTTATTACCGTTAACTTGGTAGGTTCTATTTTCTCATTTAAAAGAAACCGGGAAAGATTCCCTACCGGCTCCACAGGAATACTGGCAATTGTCTGATAATAGCGTGTATTTTCGTTCTCCTCTTTTATAAACAGCCTGTCATTAAGATAAAGATTTAAGTGAAAGCCTTTCTCTTCCCCCAGGTTTAATATTTCCAGTGCCGTATCAAAGGGTACCGGGCAGTGTTTTAACACCTCCCCGTTGCCGGCTTTTTTTATCAGGGCGCCGTGGTACGTTATAAGGGGCAAATCCACTTTCAGCTCCCGGGCATAAGGTAGAGCAGAACGAAACATACGCCCTGTGGCAATTGTAACCATTACTCCTTTTGCTACAATTTTACGGATCGCTGTTATGTTCCGGGGGGAAATTTTAAATTGTTCATTTAAAAGAGTGTCATCCAGATCGAGGGCCAGCAATTTATATTTCATAACTTTTCACCCTCACGCAAAAAATAGAATAGGAAAATTTTCTGTTACCTTGGCCCTGCACTGTTTCCGGGAGAGAGTTACATTTTCGGAAATGACAGCGCCTGGTTTCTAATAATAGCTTACAGAGAAAAAAGTCCATTGTCAACAAATTAACCGGCCTGCAGGGATGCTATAACATGGATCGCAATCTTATAACGGGGAAGAAGAGAATCTGTAAGCTCCACTTCCCGGATGAACCTTTCCTGGGAAAAAAGTCTGGGATCATACCATGTTTCCAAAAAATCGTAAGTCGCCTTACGCTCCGGGTGAGTTATGATAATTTTTCCCGCAGGTTTCAGGTTATTAAGAAAAATTTCTCCCAGAAAGGGATTGAGTTTGGGATCATATAAAATATCTGAGGCCAGGATATAATTATATTTTTCCCTGCAGGCAAATTTCCTCCAGTCTTCCTGCAAAAGCTTTACACTGAGCCCGTTTTGGCGGGCATTTTCACCGGCCATCTCCAGGGCAAGGGGGTTAAAATCCGACAGGGTAAGGTCGGCTCTTTTAAGAGCGCAAACCATTCCCGGCAGACCCATACCCGCACCCAGCTCTAAAACACTTTCCCCCGGCATGAATTCCATATTTTCCCAGATAAAGTAAGCCAAGCCATAGGCCGCAGGCCAGATGTCAGCCCAGCAGGGGACTTTTTCCTCGTCATTATTATCGGTAATCAGCGCCTCAATATCTGCAGCAACATGGAGCTTCAGCTCCCGGCCCGGCAAATGGACAGTAAGCTCTTTTTTTTCGATCATCTCTCCCTCCGGCAAAAAGGTCTCCTCCTTAAGCTCATATTTCTTGGTGGAGCTCCCTGTATAACCTCTCAGCACTGGCGCTGTCAACAGCCCGGACAGACTTGATCTCCTCCAGGGAGGCTTCCGCTAACGCTTCCATGCCCTCAAAATGCTCCAGCAGCGCTTTTCTTCGCACCGGGCCTATTCCAGGAACGCTTTCCAGAAAAGAAGAAAGGCTGCTTTTTTGGACTAATTCCCTGCTCAGGGAAAGGGCAAAACGGTGAGCCTCGTCGCGCACCTGCTGCAGCAGCTTCAAAGCGGGGTGAGAAGCCGGAAGGTTAAGGGGCGCTCTTCTCTGCGGCAAAAAAATTTGCTCTCTTTCCTTGGCCAGGGCAACAAGGGGCAGATGGCTTAAACCCTTTTCTTCCAGGATATTAAGGGCAGAAGAAAGCTGTCCCCGCCCCCCGTCCAAAAGAATTAGAGAAGGTAAAGGAAGCTTGCTGTTGTCAAAGCGGCGGCGCAACACTTCGGTAAGGGCTGCATAATCATCCGCGGGGGCGGCGGTACGGATCTTAAAGCGCCGGTATCCCTCTTTCCAGGGCTCTCCCTGAAGAAAAACAACCATGGAGCCTACTGTCCCCTGCCCGGCAAGATGGGAGATATCGTAGCCCTCGATTCTCTGGGGCGGCTCCGGCAGCCCCAGCAATTCCCTTAGTTCCTCCAGAGAATGCTCCTGCCGCAGGGAATGCTCCTGCTCGTGCTGTGCATATAAAAGGGTATTCTTTTTTACAAGCTCCAAAAGGGCTTTTTTCTCTCCTCTTACCGGAACTCTCATCCTGACCTTCTTATTTTCCCTCTTTTCTTGTAACCATTTTTCCAGGAGTTCCTTTTCAGCAGGCATGTGGGATAACAGCAATTCTCCCGGGATCGAAGCAGCCGTATCGTAATAATGGCGCAGAAACTCTTTCATTATCTCCCCGGCCTCCGCCCCTTCCGTCCCCCTGGGGACAAAATTTTCCGCCCCCAGCAGTTTACCCCTGCGTACCCGGAAGAGTCCTACCGAAAAACCCCCTGGAAGTTCTACCAGGGCAATTACATCCCTGTCTTTAAGATCTGCAGTTACCGCTTTTTGCCGCTCCATGAGCCTCTGCAGGGAATAGTACCGATCTCTCAGCCGGGCCGCTTTTTCAAATTCCAGCGCTTTGGCTGCCGCAGCCATGTCTTTCTCCATTTTTTTCAGGAGATATGACTGCCGGCCTTCCAAAAAAAGGATAACCTGTTCCAGCACCAGGGCGTATTCATGCTCCGGCAAACTCCCGCGACAGGGTGCAAGGCAGCGCTTAATCTGGTAATTGAGACAGGGCCGGCCTTTGGCCTCTCCCTCCTTGAGCTGCTGGCGGCAGCTTCGCAGGGGGAAGAGCTTTTTAATCAACTTCATAGTGTCCCTCATAGCGCCTGCGTTGCTGTACGGGCCAAAATACCTGTAACCCTTTCCTTCAATCCTGCGGGCCACTTCCAGCCAGGGGAAAGGTTCCTCCATGTTCAGGCGCAGGTAAGGATAGTGCTTGTCATCCTTAAACTGCACGTTGTAACGGGGAGAATATTCTTTGATCAGGTTTGACTCGAGAACAAAAGCTTCCCCTTCCGAATCTGTAACGATATAAGTAAAAGTTGAAATATTTTCCACCAGGGCTATTAAACGGGGGGAGTGAAGGGCAGGCTTTTGAAAATAGGAACGGACGCGCTGGCGCAAATCCCGGGCCTTGCCTACATAAATAACCTTACCCTGTTCATCTTTGAAAAGGTAAACCCCGGGGCTATGGGGTAATTGTTGAACTTTAGCGGCCAGTAGTCCTCTGGTACCTTCTCTCAAGCCATCCCCCCCGCTTCTAGACCGGAATTTTCAATATTTGTTGTAATTATTCAGATATGAGTCGAAAGTCAAAAGTCAAACGTCGAAGGTCCTTTTTAGATGACTTTTGACCTTGGACTTTGGACCTTAGACTGAACAGTTAGGATCTGTCTCAAGAACTTGCCCGTATGAGAAGCTTCTACTAAGGATATCTCTTCAGGCGTTCCCTGCGCCACGATTTCTCCGCCGCGCTCGCCGCCTTCGGGTCCAAGATCGATGAGATAATCGGCCCGTTTAATAACCTCGAGGTTATGCTCGATAACAATAACCGTATCACCATTATCCGCCAGCCTTTCCAGAATGCCGAGGAGTTTTTTGATGTCATCAACATGCAACCCCGTGGTAGGCTCATCAAGGACATACAGGGTTTTCCCGTTACTGCGCCGCGAAAGCTCGCTGGCCAGTTTTACCCTCTGCGCCTCACCGCCGGAAAGAGTGGTTGCCGGCTGTCCCAGGCGGATGTAAGCCAGTCCCACATCGGCGAGGGTCTGCAGGCACCTTTGCAGGCGCGGAATAAATGTAAAAAACTCCAGGGCCTCCTGGACGCTCATGTCCAAAACCTGGCTGATATTTTTACCTTTATAGGTTATCTCCAGGGTTTCCCTGTTGTAGCGCTTCCCTTTACAGACTTCACAGGGCACATAAACATCGGGTAAGAAATGCATTTCAATACGCAGGATACCGTCCCCGCGGCAGGCTTCACAGCGGCCGCCTTTTACATTGAAGCTGAAGCGGCCCGGCCTGTAACCCCTCATCTTTGCTTCCGGTATCTGGGAAAAAAGCTCCCTGATCCCGTCAAATACACCGGTATAAGTAGCGGGATTGGAACGGGGAGTCCTGCCAATAGGAGATTGATCTATTTCAATAACTTTATCCAGGTTTTGCACCCCATTTATTTCCCGGTACTCTCCTGGCCGCTCCCTGGTCCGGTGCAGTTTTTGAGCCAGTGCTTTGGCCAGGACCTCGTTAACCAGGGTACTTTTTCCCGAACCGGAAACCCCGGTAACACAGGTAAATAGTCCCAGGGGGAACTTTACATCGATGTTTTTCAGGTTATTGGCTCTAGCGCCTTTAATTTCCAGCCAGCGTCCCTGAGGTACCCGCCTGCCTGAAGGGAGAGCGATCGAACGCCTTCCGGCCAGGTAGTCGCCGGTTATGGAAGCAGGCTCTTCCATTATTTTTTCCAGTGGGCCGGCGGCAACAATATACCCGCCTGTCTCCCCGGCCCCCGGGCCCATATCCACAATATAATCGGCACTGCGTATGGTATCCTCGTCATGCTCGACGACAATAACTGTATTCCCCAGATCCCGCAGCCTCAGGAGAGTCTGCAGCAGCCGGTAATTATCCCGCTGGTGCAGTCCGATACTGGGTTCATCCAGGATATAGATCACTCCTGTCAACCCGGAACCTATTTGTGTAGCCAGGCGGATACGCTGGGCTTCCCCACCGGATAAAGTAGCAGCACTGCGATCCAGGGTCAGGTATCCCAGCCCCACATCGAGAAGAAAACCCAGCCGGGTGGAAATTTCCTTTAAAACCTGGCGGGCAATATACGTTTCCTTTTCAGTCAGCGGCAGCGTGGAAAGAAAATCCTGTGCTTCTTCCACGGTCATACTCGTTAACCGGGCGATATTTTTTCCTCCCACGGTTACGGCCAGGCTCGCTTCTTTCAAGCGGGCGCCCCCACAGGCCGGGCAGGGTTTACTGCTCATATAACGGGCCAGGTCCGCCCTGATTTCATCACTTTCCGATTCCTGGTACCGTTTTTCCAGGAGTTTAAGCACTCCGGAGAAAGGCCTCCTGTGGTACCTCGTCCTGCCCCTGAAAGAGCTTATATAGCGAAAGGTAACGACCTCCGGGGAACCATAGAAAACGAGTTCTTTTTCCCTGTCCGTAAGTAAAGCAAATGGTTTGCGCAGGTCGATATTAAATTGAAGGGCAAAAGCCTCCAGAAATTGCTTGTAATAGCCCTGGTTGCCTCCCCAGGGATGAATAGCTCCTTCGGCAATAGAAAGCTCCGGGTTGGGAATAACAAGCTCTGGATCAAATTCCATGGTTATACCCAGGCCGCTGCACTGGGGGCAGGCACCGTAAGGGCTGTTAAAGGAAAACATACGGGGCGACATCTCCTCAAAGCTAAAACCGCAATCAATGCAGGCGAAATTGCTGCTGAAGAGCCTTTCTTCACCTTCACTCTGAACAAGCACCAGGCCGTCTCCCAGATCCAGGGCCGTCTCCAGCGAATCTGCCAGGCGGGATTCGACACCCTCCCGCCTTGCAAGGCGGTCGATGATGACCTCAATATTATGCTTCTTGAATTTATCCAGGGGAATATCTTCGTCCAGCATACGAATTTCTCCATCAACGCGCACCCTGACATAGCCTTTTTTACGCAGTTCCTCAAATAGAGCCCCATATTCCCCTTTTCGCCCCCGTACCAGCGGAGACATAACCTGCAGGCGTGTTCCTTCCGGCGACGAAAGAAGCTGGTCAACAATCTGCTGGATTGTCTGGCCGGAGATGGGTTTACTGCAGTAAGGGCAGTGGGGCCGGCCGACACGCGCGTATAAAAGACGAAGGTAATCATAGATTTCCGTTACAGTGCCTACCGTGGAACGGGGGTTTTTGGAGGTACTCTTTTGATCAATGGACACTGCCGGTGAGAGGCCTTCAATAAAATCCACATCGGGTTTGTCCATCTGCCCCAGGAACTGCCGGGCATAGGCGGAAAGGGACTCCACGTAGCGCCTCTGGCCTTCGGCATAAATTGTATCAAAGGCCAGGGAAGACTTTCCGGATCCGCTCAAACCGGTAAATACCACCAGCTTGTTGCGGGGAATTTCCAGGTCGATATTTTTGAGATTGTGTTCCCTTGCTCCTTTAATGACTATCTTCTCCATTTCTATCTCCTATAAAGCTGTTATTTCGTAAACGCAGCGTTTTGCTGTTGGCGGAGTGACTTGTGAAGCGAGGAAACAAGTTCACTACGAAATGAGAGCTGGAGACGACCCAGCTGACAGGATGTCAGAAAACACACTTGGACTGATATACTTTTTTACACCTTGGGCGGGAATGTTACCATTGCTTTAAA
>JAGVAS010000056.1 GCA_020060185.1 Desulfovibrio sp.
CCTGAGATGGCCCGGCGGACATGGAGGTCCGCCGCCGGACAGCGCGAACATGGAGGTGAGCTCTGCCGGGGAGGCCAATCGAAGGCCTGAGCTGAGCTGGCAAACCTGTCTGTGCGAACCTTAGAGCGAACACCAACCTTCGCCACCTCATTACTAAGATAAATAACACGCAGTGAAAATATTTCTTTTCCTTACAGGAAAATTTAACCAATAAAAGACAGGACATAACCAGCAATAAGGGCGATGGTAAAGACAACGGCTATATACATGACCAGGAAACGGTGGCGGAAAATGGAGCTCATAAAAATTATCCCGTTAATACTCGTGGCCGCACCGGCAATAATAAAGACGATTCCCGGCCCTATCGCCCCTGTCGCCCTGATGAAAGGAGCCATTCCCCCCATATAGGTCAGAACCTGCATCATTTCCGGAAATATTTCTTTTACAGGCAGTGCTGATCCTACCCATTGCTGTAAAAACATCATCAACATCTCCTGCAATTTCGAGGTTTCTTTTTCAACCCTGAAATTGATTGTTATCTCCGATAAAAAAAGCCGGTATCTTTACCCGCTGTTTTGCAAAATTTATTGCTCCAATACCAGTATACATGTAAAAAAAGATTTTAACAAGGTAAAAAGAAAAATTGAAAAGACTGCTTATCGAAGATAATTTTCCGGGAAATAGTGTCCGTTCGACATATACATATTTTTTTTGACCTGTTCTCACCTATTTTAAACCCTGTGCCTGCCCGTAATGAAAGTGCTCGCCCCCAAGGCAGGAATTTTTGCCCATTATCAGGCTGAAGTCGTAGCCAGGAATATCGCCTTGCTGATCAAGGGGAAAAAGCCCCGCTTACGCTACACCGCCAAAGGTCTCTGATTGATGGTTACCTGGTTCGGTCGGGCCCGATACTCCACAGTACGTTATTATACAAAACCAAAGCCGCCTATAACCCTGCTTCGCCCTACCAGGGTATTCTACTGGGCCAAAGATGGTCTTTGAAAAATACTGGCTCACCCGCTGGTTTTAAAGTTTAATTCTGGAAACCCTCCAGCTGGAATTCCTCGGCGATCTTGCACAGTATTTTTTTCTCAATTCTGGAGACATAGGAACGGGAGATGCCCAGTTCACCGGCAATTTCCCTCTGGGTATATTTCTTTTTACCTTCCAGGCCGTAGCGCATCAGTAAAACCTTGCGCTCCCTGGATTTTAATTTTTTAATCACCCTTTTCAGTTTTTCATCCAGCAGGATCATCTCCACTTCGTCTAAAACCTCATCGGAATTGCTGCCCAGGATATCTTCCAGGGTGATCTCATTCCCGTCCTTGTCTATACCGATGGGTTCATGGAGGGAAATTTCCTGCCTTGTTTTTTTGCTGGCCCTGATATGCATCAAGATCTCGTTTTCTACGCATTTGGCGGCATAAGTGGCCAGCCGCGCCCCCTTGGAGTTGTCAAAGGTATTGATGGCCTTTATAAGGCCGATAGTGCCGATGGAAATGAGATCTTCCTTATCCTCCCCCGTATTTTCAAATTTTTTTACCACGTGGGCCACCAGGCGCAGGTTGCGCTCGATGAGGACCTGCCTGGCGTCCTCATCCCCCCGGCTCAACATCTGCAGGAAATACTTTTCTTCCTGGGACGTCAGGGGCTGGGGAAAAGAATCGTTGGTTATATAGGAAACGAGAAGCATTACACCCTTTAGAACCAGGGCTACCGCCGCCAGTACAGCAAACATCCCTTTTCTTCCCCCCTTTAAAAGGGTCACTGTATAAGTATATGGGGAAAAAAGGGATTTTGTGCGTGTCTATCTTTCAATTTTTAGGCAAAATCTTTAGAGGCCGCGTAAAAATTCCGGGCGCAGGGCACGGGTATCGCCGCTGCGGTGCACAGAGCGCAGGGTTTCCAGCAGTTTCTGCTTATCCTGTGGAAGCGTCCCCTTCAGAGGGAGGTAATTGGAAGCGTGGTTGCAGCGGAAAACGCAGTTGCTCAACTCCAGGGGCTCGATCATCATTTCAATTTCCCTGAGCATCTCCATTGGTCCGGGAACCTGGAAGAGGTTTTTTTCCACCTGCCTGGCCAGGGGAGTTCCCTGGCAGACCATCAGCGTCAGCAGGCCCAGGTAATCGGGACCAATTTCATTTAAAAGCGTGGCCGTATCGTAAGCGTGTTCAACCATCTTTTCCAGGCCTCCCAGACCGTTGATTACGGTAACAGAGAGAACAAGGCCCGCTTCCCTGGCCCTCCTTCCGGCCTCACTGACTTCGGCCCGCGTGGCACCTTTGCGAATCCAGGCCAAAAGCTCCTCGTTACCCGTTTCCACGCCCATGTAAACGATGTTCAACCCTGCTTCCCTTAACTGGACCAGTTCTTCTTTTTCCTTGTGCAAAAGGTCCTGGGGCGTGGCATAAATACCCACCCTTTCCAGCCTGGGAAAAGCTTCGTAAAGTTTATCCAGTATGGCCTGCAGTTTGGCTGTATCCATGACCATAGCGTTACCATCAGCCAGGAAAACCCTTTGCACTCCTTTCACATGAGAAGAGGAATATTCGATATCTTCAAAGATCTCCTCTATGTTCCTCTCGCGGAATTTTTTGTCTATGTAGGAAACACAGAAGGTACAGCGGTTATGGGAACAGCCGAGAGTAACCTGCAGGATAAGACTGCCGGCCTCGCTGGGAGGGCGGTAGACAGCACCTTCATAACGCATTATGAGATAATACCCCCTTGCAAAACAAATCCTCAATCAAAAATATTATATCACAAAAGGGCGCTGAATGTTATTAAAAATTTATAGAGATCCACTTTAATCTTCCTGCTGCATATTCACTAACCCAGATAAAAATCCAGGTGGTTTTAACAAAATCTATAATATTTGTTAGCCATTATTCCAGGGCCACTACCTGCCGGCTGTCGAAGAAATACAGGTATTTCCCCTTTACCTTTACTTTCCAGATCTTCTCCACGGCCTGGGAGTAAAGCTCCAGCTGCTGGTGGTAACGTTTTTTCAGGGTTTCTGTTTCCAGCCCTGAAGTATTGTCGGTTTTGTAATCAACCAGCAGCAGTCCGTCCTCTGCCCAAACCAGGCAGTCGATCACCCCTTGGATAAGCACCTGTTCCTCCTCCTTAGGCGGGATTTTGCCATTTTCCCAACCCGCTGGCCAATCCGGGTAGACCTCCGCTGCGGGAAGGGCCATGCTGAAAGGAACCTCCCGTCTTACCCGGGTAGCCCTGGCGATTTGTTGACCCAACGGGGTTTGAAAAAAGGCGGCTATAGCCTCAGGATCTACCGCTTCTTTTTCCTGTTCCGTCAAAAGCTCCCGGGCAGCCATTTCCTTCACCTGCCGTTTTATGCTTTCCGTATCCAGAGGGGGCTCGAGCTTAAGATGCTGCATAACAGCATGGTAGGCCGTTCCCCTTTCTGCAGCAGTCAGGCTGCTCTCCCCCAGGAAACGGGGGCGCAAACCCAACGCCGGGAGCATTTTAAACCAGGGCGCCTCTCCGGCATCCTCCCCGGCTAAACCCGCCGCCAGCAGCTTTTTCAGTTCCGAGACGGACATCTTGGCAAAACGGCTCTCCGCAGCCCGGTGGGGATAGCACCAGGACAAACGCCGGGAAATTTCTCCTGCCCATCTCGTGTTTACCGGAACCGGTTCCAGGCGGGAAACCTCTGCCCACCATTTTCTCCCCTGTCCCTCTTCCTGAACAAGTTCCTCCCCTCCGGCAACTTCCCGGGAAGAGAGCACCTGCACGTTCCAGGAAGAAGGTTCCTTTTCTTCCAGGTATGGCATATATCCTGCTTCTTTCTGCATCTTTCTTAAAACCCCGGCCTGGGGATGCCGCAACAGCGCCGGCCCGATCCAGTCCAGGCAGCTTTTGGCCCCGGCACGGTAATAGGCGGGAAGAAGCCGTCCCTCCCCGCGTGAGGGTATCACCCACTTCTGCACCTCTTTCGCCATGTCTTTGGCCGTGGCTACCAGGACCAGCTTTTCCTGGGCCCGCGTCAGGGACACGTAAAGAATGCGCATTTCTTCCGCCAGCATTTCTCTATGCAGGCGATTCTTGAGTGCCAGCCAGGGTAAGGTGGGATAAACCAGGCGCAGCTCCGTATCTATAAATTTCGGCCCAAAGCCCAGCTCTTTGTGCAGGAGAAAATCCTGCCGCAGGTCCTGCATGTTAAACTGCCTGGCAAGCCCCGCCACAAAGACCACGGGGAACTCCAGACCCTTGCTCTTGTGCACGGTGATGATACGCACCACATCTTCCTGCTCGCCCAGCGCCCGTGCCGCACCCAGATCTCCACCCCGCTCCTTTAACCTTTCTATAAAACGCAGGAAGCGGAACAATCCCCTTAAGGAAGTAACCTCATACTGGCAGGCCCTGTCGTACAGGGCCCTCAGGTTGGCCTGACGCTGGTTGCCTCCCGGCATGCCTCCCACCAGATCATAGTAGCCTGTATCGCCGTAAATCTGCCGGATCAGCCCTGCCAGGGAGCCCTGGCGGGCCTCATCCTGCCACCTGTGCAGATCCCCCAGGAAAAGCTGCAGCTTTTCCCGCATCGAATCCCCATCATGCTCACCTTTCGAGCAGTAAACCTGCAAAGCCTCATAATAATTTGCCCCCGGTGCTGCCATGCGTATACGCGCCAGCTCTTCTGCGCTCAACCCCACCAGTGGTGAGCGCAGCACCGCGGCCAGGGGGATCTCCTGGAAGGGGTTGTCGATAATTTTCAGGAGGGAGAGCATGACCTCCACTTCCGTAGCCTCAAAATAGCCCGTCCCCAGCTCCACATAGGCGGGTATTCCGGCCCGGCGCAGTTCCTCCAGGACAGGCATGGCCCAGTTCCGGGCCGAGCGCAATAAAATAACCATATCCCGGTAAGTTACAGGTCGCTGCTTGTTGTTTTTGCGGTCAAGGACATAAAAAGGTTCGCCTTCGCTTTCCCCCAGAAGCTCCTTAATTTTTTTCGCTATGAGCCGTCCCTCCAGGGCAGCCTTTTCCAGCTCTTCCTCCTCTACCGCCTGCGGAGACACTTCCGTGTCTTCTTCCTCAGCATATTCTTTTTCGCTGCTGCCCGCACTCCCATCATCTTCCTCATCTTCTGCAGCAAGAAGACCTCCAGCGGTTTCACCGAAGGCAGAGATAAAAACTGCTTCTACGGCAAAAGGATCTTTTTCCTCCTGCAAGGCAGGCGGGTAAGAAGCTCCACAGTGAAGCCAGGCCCTGTGGTCATACTCCATCTCCCCCACAGTCTCATCCATGATCTGGCTGAAAAGAAAATTCACCCCCGCCAGGATTTCCCGGCGGCTGCGAAAATTATGGGTAAGGGCGATACATTCTCCCGGGAGAAACCCGGAGGTATAATCCCGCAGCTTGCGCAGGAAAAGCTCCGGCTCGGCCAGGCGGAAGCGGTAAATGCTCTGCTTGACGTCTCCCACCATGAAGAGGTTCCCCCCAGGTTCCGGCAGGGAAACAAGCTTCAAAATCGCCTCCTGCACCAGGTTTATATCCTGGTACTCGTCCACCAGTACCCCGGCAAACCTTTTCCTGTACTCCAGGGCCGCCTCTGACGGTTCCAGGGAACCCGGAGCAGCATCCGGACGGCTCAGGATCTGCAGGGCGTAATGCTCCAGGTCGGAAAAATCGGCTAACCCCTTTTCTTCCTTGGCCTGGCGGTAACGCCCCTCAAAGGCCGATACCAGTTGCACCAGGATATCCAGGAGGGGAGCGAGGAGCTTTAATTCTTTCACCTGTTCTTCAAGGGGCCGCTGGAAAAGCTCTTCCTTAATCCTGGCCAGTTCTTTTTTACAACCATCCCGGTCTTTTGCAACCTTTTCTTTTAAAAGGGGATCGTAATCGTTACCCCGGCAGGGCGCTAAACGGTTAAAAACAGGCAACTGTAACGCCGTAAAAAGCTCCTGCCAGGAGCGAAAAGAAGCCTCCCTCATCGCCTCAAGTGCCCTGATATCCGCTTCCAGGTTTTCCACGTAGGGCGCCGGACCCCCCGGCCTTCGGGCAATCTCCAGGGCCTCCTGGAGCCGCCCCATAATGCTTTCTAACTGCAGAACACATTCCCGCATCAGCTCCTGCATCCACGGGGTTTGCTCCAACTCCGCAGCAGCTTCGATCTTAAAATCATACGCTTTCCTTTGCAACCATGCGGCGGGCTGGGTATGGCTCCTGGAGAAATCGTAGAGCCTCTGCACCAGGACCTGCAAAGCCCTGTCTCCGCGGTCGCTGCTGTAGACATCCACCAGGCGGTAAAATGGACTTTCCGCCTCCTGGTTCTCGTAATATTCTTCCAGGATCTCTTCCATGATCTCCTGCCTCAAAAGCTCGGCTTCGGTTTCATCCAGGACACGGAAGGAAGGATTCAAGTCCCGCAGGTAATAGTAACGTTTGATCACTTCCAGGCAAAAGGAATGGACGGTGCTGATCGCTGCCTTGTTGAGCAGCAGGAGTTGACGGCGCAGGTAAGGAAAGCGGGGGTTTTCCCTAATGGCTTTTTCCAGGGCCGCTCCGATACGCTGCTTCATCTCCGCTGCCGCGGCGTTGGTGAAAGTAACAACAAGCAGCCTGTCCATTTCTACGGGTTTGTTCCTGTCCGTAATCAGTTGCAGCACCCGCTCCACCAGCACCCTGGTCTTCCCCGAACCGGCACCGGCTGTCACCAGGGCATTTTCCCCCCGGCAGGCGATGGCCTGCCACTGTTCTTCCGTCCAGGTACTGCCTGCGGGTTTCTGCGGCCCTTTTTCGCGCTCACCCCTTGTCATTCTCATTCTCTCCTTCCTTTTCCCGGTCTTTTTCCAGGTAGTTCCAGATGTGCTCCGCTTTTTCACTCTTTAACAGGCGGAAGCTGTTTCCTTCCAGCGACAGATCAAACTGGCAGATCGCTTTATAGGGGCAGTATGTACAGGCTTGGCTTTTCCCCAGGCGGTAAGGATTAATCTCCACCTGCCCCCCGATAATTTTCCCCGCTGCAGCTTTGATCAGGCGTCGTACGTGCTGGCGCAGCTGCTCAAACCTCTCCCTCGTTATCGTTGCTGAATTCTTGTAAAAACCGCCTTCCGCCGTAATCCCCACGGGGATTATCTCTGAATACCCCTTTTTCAGGCTGTTGTCCATCATACGCACAATTTGCCGGTCCTCCAGCACCAGCCCCTTCATTTTGTAACGCTTGCGCATTTCCTGTTCTATTTTATCCGGGGGTAGAACTCCTCCCGAACTTATCAGGGGAGTATGGACGCAGAAATAGAGGACACCGGCTGGCAGGGGCACTTCTTTCAGCCACGTATGGGCCTGGGTTAAAACAATATCCAGGTAAGTCAACACCTGCAGCGAGAGGCCGTAATATACCTCCAGCAGCTTAAGATCAGTCCACCCCGATTTATAGTCGATCACGCGCAGGTAAGCCTGTCCATCCTTATCGTGGGCCAAATCCACCCGGTCGATGCGCCCGGCCAGTTCCACCCGGCAGCCGTTTTCCAACTCAAAGCTGATCCCCGGTAAAATGCCCCCGGGGCCGAAGGAGAGTTCCAGCCCGGCAGGCCTGAAGTTACTGCGCCTGGCATGCTCTCCCAGGATAAGGACAGCGCGCCCTACGGTTTCCTTCAGCTTCCCGCTCAGGTAGCGGTAGCGGCTGGAACTTAAAAGGATCTCTTTTTGCAGCCTCGGCACCAGCCGTTCCACCTCTTCTGATGCCAGCTGCAGGCAGCTTTCGCTGTCCAGTTCCCCCCACTCCAACCTTTTTTCCTGCAGGGTTACCGCAAAGTTACGCAGGGCGGCGTGGAAAAAGCGCCCTATATCCGGCGACTCCAGCCGGTAGACCTGCCGTTCCCTGAGGCGCAGGCCGTGGGAAATGAAATGAGAAAAAGGGCAGGCCTGGAACCTCTCCAGCCGGGAGACACTGGCTTTAAGCTCTTCTCCGTAGATTTGCAGGCTGGTTTCAGCAGCCAGCGGCCTTTCCCGGTTCTCGTAAAAGATCCCCCCCAGCAGTCGCCTGGCCTGTTGACGCCAGTATTCTTCCTTCGCATACCAGTTGTACATCTCCCACCACAGGGGGTGGATTTCTGCTCCCTTCTTCCAGCGGCTAAGCTGCACCGCCAGGTGGGACAGGGCCCGCCGGGGATGGGCTATGTAAGGCAATAAAGCCGATGCCTGCCTGTCTTCCCAGTTGCTTGCGGTATCATTTATATCATCAGAAAGAAGATCATAACTTTTCGGCTCACTATCTTCAGCATTCCCATTCCCGGGTTCGTAACCATCACCACAACTGCATACAGCAACCCCTTCACCGCTGTCCTCATCCCCCGGTTCCGCTTCCAGCAGCTTCTCCTGCAGGGAAGGGAAAAGTTCTTTTAAATGGGCAATAAGCAGAGAGGAGACCAGCGCCCTGCCTTCCTCGTCAGCCAGGGGATAGCTTATCTGCAGGCCTCCGGAGGCGCGGGTTAAAGCCATGTAGATGAGGAATTGCTCGTCCAGCAGGCGGCGCCGGCTTCCCGGAGCCATTTCCAGCCCCCAGCTGCTTACGGTCTCCCGTTCTTCCTCGGAAAAAATACCGCCCTCACGGGGACGGGAGGGCAGCACGCCGTCGTTTACCCCCAGGAGGAAAACAAATCCGGCAGGGCCGGGCCTGCTCCTCTCCACATCGCCCACAAAGACCTGGTCCAGCGAGGGGGGAACAAGGCTCAGGCGCAGGGCATCCAGCCCCGCCTCCACAATGCTGGCATACAGCGTTGCAGAGAACTTCTCCTCCCCCATGAGCTCCACAAGCTGGTCCATCAGCTCCATAATTCCTTTATATACCTGCAGGTGCTCCCGCGCTTTTTCTGGGTCGCCTCTTAGCAGGGCTTCCCTGCTCCAGAACTCCAGACGCTCCCATACGCCGGCATTTGTTAACAGCCCGTACAGGGCTGTCGTCTTTTCCTTAACCGTTTGTGCTGTTTTAAATTTTTCCCGGAAACGGACTAGCGGTCCGCTTACCCTTAGCCTTGTTTCGTTAATCAAACTGAGGTAGGCTTCCTCTCCGGCCGAGAGCTTTTCTTCCCCTTCGCCCTCTTCCTCCAGGGTATCCCTCTGGCGGTACTCCCAGGGCCCTTCCCGTAGCCAGGGACTGCCCTGTATACCGAAGGCCAGGACGTAATTTTCCAGCCTGTCAGCCCTCTCCCGCCATTTCCGTCTCTCGTTTTCATCCTTGGCCAGGGGAAGGAGAAATTCCGTCTTGATACAGCGGAAAACGGCCTCGTAGCGCCAGTTGCGGTTTACCACCTCCAGGGCCGAGCAGATAAACTCCACCAGGGGATGGTGTACAACGGAGCGTTTCTGGTCCAGGAAAAAAGGAATATGGTAATCGCCAAAAACAGTAGAGATTGTATCTCTATATTCATCCAGGCTGCTGGCAATTACGGCCATATCCCGCCAGCGATAGCCCCCATCCCTCACCAGCCTGATTATCTCCCGGGCCAGGGATTCCACCTCACAGCGACGGTTGGGTGCTGCCGCCAGCCGCAGCGCATGCACCTCCCCCTCAAACGGTTTAACCGGGTAGTTGTGCAGGTTCCTCTCCAGGTAAGCCAGGTCCGGCTTATCGCCAAAGCGGGGCAGGGTATCCCCCGTAAGGATAACTTTTTCCACGGGAATAGCCCGGGACAGCGCCCTCTGCTGCAGTTTCTGGCAGGTTACGGCCGCCGGGTAAAAGGGGTCCAGCTCGTCCACCCTCTCCCCGGGAACACAATCCCGTTCCAGGCAGACAGTTACGGTAACCCTTTTGCAGAACTTAAAAAGCCCCTCCAGTACCAGGAACTCCTGTGCGGTAAAGCCGTAAAAGCCATCCACCCAGATTTCGGCCCCCTTTAAAAAAGAAGACTCCGGCATCTGCAAGGCCAAAAGGTTTAAATAATCCTCAGCATCCAGGTAATGCCCGGCCAGTTCACCCTCCGCTTCCTCCAGGATAAGGATAAGGTCGCTCATTTTCTCCTTAAATAAAGAAGGCAGGCTCTCTCCTGCTCCTGCGTGTTTATGAAAGGTCTCCTTAAGTTGGGAAATATCTAGACAAGATCGCTTCAGCTCGTTGTACATCTGCACGATGTTATCCAGCACCCCGGCCTGCTCCCCGGCATGCCTAAAGATTTTAAGTTCATTCCGGCGCTTCTCCAGAATCCTGCGCAGGACCATACCCTTGCCGGTATCGTCGATAAAGAGACGCTTCCCACCCCCGGCCTCCTGCATGACCTTCCAGGCCAGGCGGCGAAAGCTCAATACCTGGGCGCGGATCATCCCTCCCAGCCCGTAGGACGTAGCCAGGGTATACTCCGCCTGGAAAGTAGCCTGTTCGGGCACTATGTAAATGAGGGGAAAACCGTCCGGCCTCTCTTTAAGTTCCCCGGCAATCTCCCGCAGGCAAAACTCGCTTTTGCCGCTCCCGGCTCTACCCAGGATTAAGCGCAATCCCATGAAAACCTCTCCCTTAATATTCAAATGGTATGGCGAAGACTGGAGCTCGCTCCAGGTTCACGCAGACAGGTTTTACAGCTTTGCTCGGTCTTCCGAAGACCTTCCCGGCCAAAATTTCCATCCTGGTCATGTGGCCGGCTACTGGCATTCATGCCAGCAGGGTCTTCTCCAGCCCTCACATCGCTGAAGCTGTTTACTGCGCTACACAAGTCGCTCGCCACAGCCTTGCGCCACCTGTGAGTGGCATAATGCGTTCTCTGAAATCGATCATTTTAGTCTATTGTTGTCCTACCCGAAAGGTCGCGTGGATTAGAGTAAAATAGGTTCTATCTGCCAAGAAAAAAGTTCATTAATCTAAAACCCTCTTCCATATACATTCCTTTTGCGGCAAAGCTCTCGCTAAACTCGCCCTGCGGGTTTTTTAGAGGGTCTTCCTTTTTATAAATACAGAATGGCACGGGTTCCGCCGTATGGGTGCGCAGGCTTAACGGGGTGGGATGGTCGGATAAGACCATGAGCCTGTAATCCTGAAATTCTTCGAGCCCGCGAAGTATTTCCCCTACCACTTTTTCATCTATCTCCTCGATGGCCCTAATTTTTACCTCAAGGTCCCCCTGATGTCCAGCCTCATCGGGAGACTCTACGTGGATAAAGACAAAATCCCTGCCTTCCAGCAGCACATCCAGGGCTTTCCGGGCTTTGCCCTTAAAATCGGTTGTAATATTCCCTGTGGCACCGGGAACATCTACAACCTCGAACCCGGCAAGGATACCCAGCCCTTTGATTAGATCCATGGCGGAGATAACCGCCCCCTCCAGCCCGTATTTTTCCCTAAAGCTGTCCAGCCGGGACTTTCTGCCCTGCCCCCACAACCAGATGGAATTAGCCGGCCTCAAGCCCCTGGCGGCGCGCTCCCTGTTGACAGGATGACCGGGCAGAAAAGTGCTGCTTACTTTCATAAACTCCAGCAGTACCTGGCTGTTTTCCCCCTGCAGCAGGTAGGCAGAAATCTCCTTACCCGTAATATCGTGTGGCGGTGTCAGGTTAAAACCATCGGGCCCGCCCCGCCAGACCATTAGATGCCGGTAGCTGACACCGGTATAGAAGTTAAAAATTTCATTTCCCAGTCTGTCTTTAACTGCCGCCATGATCTCCCTTGCTTCGGGAGTGCTGATCTCGCCTGCGCTGTAATCCAGCATGCTTCTTTGCTCGTAAGGCCCCTCCCCGGAAAGCGTCACCAGGTTGCAGCGAAAGGCCACGTCCTCTTGCGCCAGCTTTACCCCCATAGCCACGGCTTCGATGGGAGAGCGCCCCGTATAATATCTAGCCGGGTCGTAGCCCATGACGGAGAGGTTGGCCACATCGCTCCCCGCCGGCATCCCCTGCGGCACAGTCTTAACCATGCCCATCTTACCGTATTTAGCCAGTTTGTCCATATATGGCGTATGGGCGTATTGCAATGGCGTTTTCCCCCCGAGCTCCTCCAGGGGGAAATCAGGCATCCCATCCCCAAGTATCACAACGTATTTCACCACATTTGCTCCTTTCCATATTTTAAGGAAGGGGGTCAGCCCCCCTTAAATCCCTGTTTTAAAGCAATTATACCATTTACCCCTAAGGAAAAAAAGACCTCTTAAAAAAAGACAGCAAATAGACCTGTTCCAGTTAAGAAAACAGTCCTATTTATAAAGTCATAACAATTTCCATATTTTACAGGAGGGACAGACCCCTTTTGGGAAAATATTCCTGCCAAGGCAGATATAAAATATTAATAAGCAGAAAAACCTTCCGTGTTTCGTAAAGTAGGCACCTAGACATTAAAAAGATCCTCACCGCCGTTCCTGGAGGCTGTCTGGCTCATGAAGCGAGACATTGAGGACCGGTCTGTGGCATTTTCCATGGCATCCTCGGCTTTGATAAGACCCTTTTCATAGAGCTGCTGCAGGTGGTTGTCCAGGGTTCTCATGCCTGACTTGGCCCCGGTTTGCATGCTGGCGTAAATCTGCTGGACCCTACCCTCCCGGATCAGGTTGCGTATGACCGGGGTCACGGCCAAAAATTCCACAGCTGCCACCCTGCCCTTAGTATCTTTGCGGGGCAGAAGGCGCTGAGCAACGATGCCTATAAGGGTATTGGACAACTGTACCCGTATCTGTTCCTGCTGTACAGGTGGAAATATATCAATAATACGGTTGATGGTCTGATGAGCATCCAAAGTATGCAACGAAGCCAGAACCATGTGGCCTGTTTCCGCAGCAGTAACAGCAACAGATATGGTCTCCAAGTCCTTCATTTCCCCCACCATGATAACATCCGGATCCTGGCGCAGCGCCGCGTGCAGGGCGATGGGGAAGGATTCGCTGTCCGAGCCTATTTCTCTCTGGTTAATAATGCTTTTTTTATGTTTGTGCAGGTATTCAATAGGATCTTCCAGGGTAATGATATGACAGTGTCTCTCCTCATTTATAAGATCGACCATCGCCGCCAGCGTGGTAGTCTTGCCGCTGCCGGCCGGTCCCGCTACCAGGATCAAGCCTTTAGGACGCAGGGTCATTCTCGAAACGATGTCCGGCAGCCCCAGGGTAGATATGTTGGGGACAGTAGTATTTATAACCCTGATGGCCATGCTCATCGTGCCTCTCTGGCGAAAAACATTGACGCGGAACCTTCCCAGCCCCGGGTAACTGTAGGAAAAATCGATTTCCCCTTTTTCTTTAAAAAGTGCGAAATTCTTTTCATCAAGAAGTTGTTTTGCCAGGTTGAGAGTATCTTCCGGCTTAAGTGGGATATCTGTTAAGTAAGTTAAAAAGCCGTCCAACCTTATCGTAGGAGGTACTCCCACGGTTATATGCAGATCTGAAGCATCCTGGTCCACCGCCTGTTTTAACAGATCACTGATATTCATTCTTATCCTCCTTCGCATTATCTCGCTTAATTATAGCTGTCTAAACACAAATTTACATGGGCAAATTATAATAAACGCATTAATCGGTCGCTCATGGAGCAAACGGTAAACAAATAACTATCACATTGCATCCGCAGTCCTTAAATGCGTTTATTATAGTTACTTTTAAGTTACCTTAAGGTAGTATTATATAAACTAAAAACAGGGCTTTTGAATTAAATCTCTTGCCCGTTTTCAGGTGCTAGCGATTTCTTATATAGACAACAGAACTCTCGTCCCTGTACGCTTCCTGCCAGAACCGTGATTCCCTTAAAGCAAGATCCTTCATTTGATTGACTCCCGTAAGAATCGTTTCTGCCCCGGTTTCGGCAATAACCTCCCCGATGGGCTTTTCTGTTTGTCCCAAGTTTGCAAAACCATCCAGGATATCGTTATAAACGTCATTACGGCCATCTATATAGACAGGGACTCCCTTCCATATCAGGTAACCGCCCCAACCGTGGTCGTTGAACACTTTTTCATACCCCTGCGTGCTGATAAAATCAAGTGCCTCTACAGGATATCCTCCTTTTTTAGCTACGGCTTCCAAATTGGAGGGAAACCCTTTTACCCCCAGTACTACCGGCACGGCAATAAGTGAAATTATGGCAAGTCGTTTAATACTGCCCGCCCCCAGCTTAAAATTTAACAGCCCCATAAGCACCGCCGTGCTCAATACCGCGTAGGGTGAGTAAATCCGGGACATCAGTGCCAGGGCCCAGAATCCTGCGGCACGGGCAAACTCTAAATCTTTTTCCCTACCCTGCCGCACAGCCACAAAAAGGATTACGATAGAGATAAAAAACATTAAGGCCAGGATATTAAAGCCAAAAACATACGGCATCCAGCTGTAAATGCTTTCACGGTATCTGCTGGATAATAATCCTTCACCGACGGCATAAGCACAGAGGTTAAGGCCGTGGGGGTTAAGCAGGGTGGCAACTCCGGCCGAGACCGCCGCTGCCAGGCGCCAGCGTATAGTTTCCCACTTTTCCCTGTTAATAAGGAATTTCCAGGCGGTTTCTGCCAGCAGAAGCAAGGGAAACATTACGGCCGTGGAATGAATATTTCCCCAGAGAAGTGCCAGCCCTGCCGCAAACAGGGTTTCTCTCCAGCCCCACTTGTTGCGCAGGGAAAAAAAGAGATAGACGGAAAACAATGCGTAAACCCCTGCCTGCGGCCAGGGTTTCAGCCATCCCATGAGCAGTAAAGGAGCGAGCGCCCCAGCAGCAGAAGCGATCTGCTCCGAAACACCCCTCGCTTTTAGGCCGCTGCGGATCAGTACCCCCGCCATCAGTACCATGAGAAACGCCAGCAGCCAAAGCCCTAGAATTCCCGTTCTCCGGTGGATAACATACATTAAGGCTTCCCAGAGCCACTGGTGTGCTGTCCAGGGTTGTCCAAAAACACTCCAGGAATAAACATCTGTCCTGGGAACGGCAAGATGGGAAACGATCCACTCCCCTACCTTCAGGTGCCAGAAAACGTCGGGGTCAGCCATCCACAGAGATCCCGCCATAACAATTAAAGAGCACCCGAGGATGTACAGTATTCCCCATTTCTTCCCGGTTAGCAAGTCTAGCTGCCTCCATTAAAAATATTTATTGGGGTAAAAATAATCACCAAAACTTTTGAAGACGTGCCAAGGGAATTATATTTCCTCCAGCTTTACTTCGTCTCCGCTTACGGTTTCCGTTTTGCTGAAAGTGCCCGCCGGCGCCTCAATAACGAAACTGCCCTTTTTCACAGCAGGACTGAATTTAAAAGCAGGCATTCTCTCAATCAAGTAACAAATTCGATTGTGCTTGTCCACAAAGGCCACATCGATGGGAAAAGACATGCCCACGGTGTGCACCGCCTGGCACGGTTTTATAACTATTCCCTTTCCGGGAGGGAGGCCACTGCGCCCCAAAAGCCCCTTCAAGCGCAGGTAAAAATTGTCCGCCACTTCCGCCTCATCCAAAATGATATTACCTTTAGAAAGGTTTGTAACTCTTACTTTTTTCATCACGATTTACCTTCCAGTATATTCACTCCTTCGATATTGTCCTGCAAACGACTGGCTTTGGGATTAATGTACTGGAAACCAAACTCTCCTGATTCAAATTTGTCGGAGTCAAAAAGTTCTTTCCTGGTATAAACGCCCCCCTCGAACTCAAAAATCCCGGGCTGGGTGCACTGCAAGAACGTCTTTACGGGCAGATTTCTTTTTATTAACGCCTTCCAACCCTGAATGAAAAAGGGATAGGGGTCCTCGAGGACTGTCCTGATGATAATATCGTAAACAAATTCACTTCCTTTAAGAATAAAGTCCGCTTTTTCATTGCCTGGGTCAAGGGAAACTGTAACTATCTCCTTGTTGAAATTACCCAGTTTTAGCTTCTGGGGCAATGCCTCTTCAGTGTCGCTGCTTCCCGTTCTCCAGTACAAAAGGTAGCCTCCAACTTTTTTTTGCGGCAGTACCAGAAAACGGTAAAGCAGCAGCCCTCCGGCATAGATAAATATCCCTGCCAATATGATTATTAAGGCAATAAGAAAAACAGAAGAGATAAGTTCTGCAAAATTCCTTAAAAAGGCTTTCCCCGGGGTTACAATTTCGATGGCAATCTCCAGCCTGGAGGGTATCACGGTAGTAAGGTCGTTTTCGGCATTAAAAACCACCGGGAGAGAATATTTCCCTTTATTCAGGCTTCTATGAAGGTTAACATCCAGGTTTATAGCTTTCTCCTCCCCGGGTTCAAGGACAAGCCTGGACTGGAGAAAGCTGCCTAGGCTTTGCAGCTGCTCCATAACCAGGGTTTCTTTAAAAGCAGATTCATTTTTAATGTTTACGGGAAAGGATAAACTTTTTCCCGCCAGGGACCAGTAGCTCTGCCGGGGGAGATTAATTTGCACTGTTCCGGGAGGATGGACAGCAATATCACCTATGTTTTTTTCCAGGAAAAAATCTCTTCCCGTGTATTCACCTACAGCCAGCAGGTAAGCTTTAGCTATACCCTGCCGTTCAAAAGTAAAACGATTCGACCAGATGCCATCGGCTGCTTTGATATCTCCGTATTGCTGGTTGCCGTTGTCATAAAGGGGTAAAGTAACTTTAGTACCGTTTTCGTAAGTTAAAATCAGGTTAAAGTTTTCAACCTTAAGCTCACGGCCCTCCAGCAGGCGCTTTCCTCCTAGATTAAGAGAGGCCGTCACGACAAGCTCCTCTCCCATCCGGTATCCTTCTTCTGCCCAGAAATCGGTCGTCAACACCGGCAGCATTTTTACGTACACTTTGGAAAAAGAGGTGTTTACCACTTCATCCTCAAGTAAAAGGCGCAGCAGTAATTCATAGGTGCCCGTTTTATCAACCGGTTCATAACTGCCGGTAAAATACCCGCCTTCTGCAGTAAGCGGTACAACCACAGGTTGTTCCAGTCCCGATTTCTTAAGCTGAACTTCCGCTTTTAAAGACGTATCCTGCAGATGCTCCCCTCCGGTAACCTTTACTTTAAAACGAAAAGGTTCGTTTAGGGGGTGCTGGGAAGAAGGTGCTGGTTCTTCCAGCCAGGCCTTGATAAAGAGGTCCATATCCCCCAGGACCCTTACCGATCCGCGGCCGGAAACGGTAGCCTGCCATTTTCCCCGGTAAGCTTCTCCCGGCTGGTGAAGGATAATCATGCTGTAATTCTGCTGTTTGTTTACTGTTAAACCTTCAACCGGCCCTGTATCCCCCTGGAGGGGAACGAGGGACATCTCGCAATCTCCGGCGGAAAGGTTTACCGCTACGAGGTTGACCTGGCGGGTATATTCATCGACCCAAAACTCAAAGGTCCTTGGTGCTCCCGTTTGGAGGGAATAGGTATCCTCCAGTAACCCTTTTCTGTTTTTCAGGTTTCCCAGCAGTTCAAAAAAACTTACTAGCAGTTCTCCCGGTTCATTTAGAATGTAATATTCTCCTTTGGTATCGAGCGAGATCCTGCTGATAACCTCGGGGTCTATCTCACTGCTGAAGCCCACCGTGTAGATGGGATAACCCTCCAGGGCGAAATGTCCAACCACATCCCACAGGGATTCCATATAAGAGGTCATAAAGGCGGCATCACGGCTCCGCCTGGGGTTGGGATCCGGTTCTCCGTCTGTGAGGAATACCACGACAGGACGCGCACCCTCGATACCTGCATCCTGTAATTGGCCAAAGGCGGTTTCCAAGGCAACCTTAAAATCAGTATTGCCCCGGGGCTGCAATTTGGGGGAAAGCGTCTCCTTAAAAATTTCCTTTGTCGAGGAGCTTGTGACCTGCTGTAAAGGAACCACCACTTCAGCATCCTGGTCAAAAGTAATAATGCCCAGGTAATCGTCTGGGCTTAACAGATCTATAAATATACGGGCCGCGGTTTCCCTTAACCTTTGGGGATCGGTATAGCGCATACTGCCCGAAGTATCAATTACCAGGATGATAGCCAGGGTTTCCTGGCTAAGAGCTTCCTGTGCCTGAAGAGTATATTTCCCCCCGAAAGTAATTAACTGGAATAATATCGTTAAAAGTAGAAGTATCAGGCTGTAGCTCTTTTTTAACACCATAATACTCCTCCTTATAACATGTTCCCAAATGCCTGCATAATCCTAATAAAAGCCGGGCCCAAAAGAACCACGAACAGTGCCGGGAAGATAAAAAAAACAAGGGGGAAAAGCATTTTAATAGGAGCCTTCATGGCGGCCTCTTCTGCCCGCTGACGGCGTTTCTGCCTCATCGTCCCCGCCTGAATACGCAGGGTGCTGGCGATATTGCTTCCCAGTTGTTCCGACTGGATGATGGCGCTGACAAAGGTGCTTAAATCCGTCACTCCGGTACGCCTGACTATCCCCCGCAGGGCCTCTTCACGTGTTTTACCCATGCGCATTTCATCTAAAGCCCGGGAAATCTCTTTGTTGAGGGCACCGGATGACTGCTCCACCACCCGTTTCAAGGACATGTCAAAACTTAACCCCGCCTCCACGCTTACCAACAGCAGATCCAGGATATCCGGCAGGGCTTTCTGGATCTGCTTCTGGCGCTTCAAAGCCCGTGAATTAACCATATTTAAAGGTACCATTGCTCCAACGATAACACCCATGATAACAAGGAAAAATGCCCTTGAACCTTCTGTATGGGTAAGCCAGACCATACCCAGGGCTAAAAAGCCGAAGAGCGCTCCCATTAAAACTTGTAAAGATATGAAGCTATTAAAATTCATATTCCAGGGATTACCCGCATAGACTATCTTTTTTTCGATATTATTTCGTATTTCCCTGGGTGTTAAATTTCCCAGGGTATTCCCAATATTGCGGTAGGCAGGTTTAATCAGCCTGTCTAAAAAGGATTTCCTAAGCTCATCATCTTCTTCGGTTGTTCCTTCAATTTTTTTTATTTCAGAAAGCCTTTCCGCTACCAGGTGTTTGTGGGCAAATGTTGCTTCATAGGTGGCAATCACCAGCAGTACAATGGTAACAAAAACCATGATGTTTATTATAAGCCCGGGCATATTCCCACCTCTTTAAATTATACCTCTATATTGATGATCTTTTGAATAATGATTATACCTAGAAATTGCATAATTATAGCCAGGACCAGCATTATAATCCCCAGTGTATCCTGGACAAGGGTTAACATGTACTCCGGGTTCATAACCATCAAAAAGCCAGCTACGGCTATTGGCAGAAGGATAATAATGACTGCTGATAGCCTCCCCTGTGCTGTCAGTGTTTTAATCTCCCCTTTGATTCTCACCCTTTCCCGGACAGTGTGAGAAATATTATCTAGAATCTCGGCCAGATTGCCGCCCACCTGCTTTTGGATAAGCAATGCCGTGATAAACAGGTTGAGGTCATCACTGTCGGTTCTTTCTTTAAGGTTCTGCAGTACTTCCTCCAGAGGTTTTCCCATGCGGTTCTCCCAGATCACCCGGGCAAATTCCTCTCCGATAGGCAGTCCCATTTCCCTGCTCACCACAGACATGGCCTGGGGAAAACTGTAACCGGCCCTGAGGCCGCTGGAGACAATTTGCAGCGCTTCGGGAAGCTGCTGTGTTAGGGTGTTTAACCTTTTTGCTTTTTTAAGATTTACGAACAGACCGGGAATTTTAAAGCCTACTATCCCTACCAGTAAAGCTATAAGCAGGTTTGCCGTCATTAAATAGGTTACACAAAACAAACCTGCACCACAGAAAATTGTCAACCCGATAAATTCTTCAGCGCGCATTAGAATATGGGCACGGAGAAGCTTCTGTTGGATAGCTTTTAGGTTGGAACGGCGTGAAAGCATTGCTCCCAGCATCCCCGAAAAGTGTAAAAACTCCCCCCCGAAGCCCTTCGCCCTGGCCGCATCAAACTGCTGCTGCAAGGCGCCGGGACCCATGGTGTGAATTTTTAACCTCTCCATTACGGCCAGGCGGGAAGCAAAAAGGAAATGGTATATGACTATTGTAGAAAAAAGTATAGTGAGAAAGGCACCGCCTAAAACAATATAATAAAACATTTAAGGCCTCCAATAGGTCGTTTCTAAGTTATTTGTTTAAAAACATCCATGGTAATGTTTTCCCCAAAAGCCTTCAGTTTGTCCATGCATTTGGGAACTATACCGGTGGGCATATTTTTTCCGATAACCTGGCCTTTTTCGTTAAGCCCGGTTTGTTTAAAAACAAAGATATCCTGCAAGGTAACAGTGTCCCCCTCCATCCCCACCACTTCCGTTATCTTGACAATTTTGCGGCTGCCGTCGTTGAAACGGGCCTGGTGAATAATCAGGTCAACAGCGGATGCTATTTGCTCACGGATGGCCCGCAGTGGCAAGTCCATGCCTGCCATCAATACCATGGTTTCAAGCCGGGCCAGGGCATCCCTGGGATTATTGGCGTGCAAAGTAGAAATAGAACCGTCATGGCCGGTATTCATGGCCTGCAGCATATCAAGGGCCTCCCCCCCCCTGACTTCTCCAACCACGATACGATCCGGGCGCATCCGCAGGGAGTTGATAACCAGATTACGGATCGTAACTTGTCCCTTACCTTCAATATCGGGAGGCCGGCTTTCCAGAGTTACAACGTGCTCCTGCCTGAGCTGCAACTCCGCAGCATCTTCAATGGTAATAATCCTGTCCTTCTCCGGAATAAAGCTGGAAAGCACATTTAAGGTGGTGGTTTTACCGCTGCCTGTTCCGCCGGAAACTAGAATATTTATGCGTGCCCGCACGCAAGCCTTCATAAACCTGGCCATTTCCCGGGTCATTGTTCCAAAAGAGATTAAATCCTCGGCAGTAAAGGGATCGGTAGCAAATTTACGGATAGTTAGTGTAGGCCCCTTGATAGCCAGCGGAGGTATGATGGCATTTACACGGGAGCCGTCCGGCAAACGCGCATCCACCATGGGGGAGCTCTCGTCAATCCTTCTTCCCAACGGGGTAATAATTTTATCTATGGTATGAATAACATGGGCGTTATCACGGAAGGTTATATCTGTTTTCATGATCTTCCCATCACGTTCCACATACACGTGCTGACTGCCGTTAACCATGATTTCGGAAACGGATGGATCGTGAATAAGAGAGTTGATGGGGCCATAACCAAAAATTTCGTCAGAGACGTATTTAACAATTTTCTGCTTATCAGCCTGTGAAAGATGCCGCCCAAACTCTTCCAATATCACGTCCACGGTATCATTGATTTGCTCCAGAAACTGTTTCTTTTGAAAAGTATCCATTTTTTCCAGGACGAGGGTATCATCCATAGTATCAATAACCTGCCGCAATGTTTCCGTAACGACATCTTCAAGTTCTTTTTTCTTATTTAACGCCGGTTCCCTTAGATCGGGTTTTGTACCGTTATTTCGAAAAGACTGTTTAGGGGACATCATTTTACCTCGCCTTTCTATTCCACAGCTTCAACAGCGTTTTCACTTTTTTCTATCACTTTTTCCTGGCTGCTTCCTGAAATTTTACGTGTCAAATCCAGAAAACTGCGGCTTATCTTTGCCCGGGGATAAAGAAGCACTACAGGTATCCCTTTATTCAATGAAGAGGACACCAGCTTGTGTTCTTCCGGTATAATCGCATAAAGATTATAATTTAAAGTCGTTTCTACATCCCTGGTTTTAATATCACTACGGGATTCTGCCCTGTTAAGCAGCAACTTTATCTTTTGCCTGGGATAATTTAAGGAATTCAGAGATACCATACAGGCTTTGATATTTCGAATAGCAGCCACATCCTGGGTGGTTACCAGCAAGAGCAAATCAGCTTCCTGGAAAGCAGAGTCAATGGCTTCATAAAATCTTGCCGGCATATCGACAACTACATAATCAAAAAAACTCTGCAGAACCTTGATAATGATCTCGATATGCTCCGCATTGATAAATTCGGCCATCTGCGGCTGAGCGTTTGCAGCCAGGACCTTAATCCCGGAGCGGTGCGGGATCAGGTAGCTTTCCATTAAATCATGGTCCAGGTTGCGTATATCATTGACAACATCCGTAATGGTATAGCGGGGAATTATATTTAAAGCGAGTGCAGCATTACCAAAATCCAAATCCAGGTCGACAAGAACAACCTTCTCCCTGGTATGCTGTGCCAGGGAAACCGCCAGGTTAGTGGCAATAAAGGTCCTGCCCACCCCACCTTTTGTACTAAAGACAGTAATAACCTGGCCCTTCTGGGACTTTTTCTTCAGGACAGAAGTTTTATCCCGGTGGATAACCTGCTTTTTTCTTTCCAGCTGGTAAGTACGGTAGATGGAATCTACCAGTTTGGACGGAGAAAAGGGGTAAATCAGCATATCTTTGGCACCGGCAAAGATAGCTTTGCGCATCGTTTCTTCCCGTAAATCTTCTTCGATCATAATTATGGAGACCCAGGGGGAAGATCCGGTCACCTTTTCAGCCAGCTTGTAACCGTCTCCCGGAACATAGGCTCCAATAAGCATTACATCCGGGATAGCCCTGTCCAGCATTTCCAGCGCTTCTTCCGCCGACCCCGCTTCTCCCGTCAAAGTAATATATTCTACATTGGAGAGGATATTAAGAACAGTTGACCTCTTTTCAGGATCATCTTCTACTATCAGAACCTTTATGTGTTCCACATTTTCACCTCTCCCTGAAAGTTTCGAAGTTATCGGAGTTATAGTAATCTAATTCAACTATTTCCTCATCCATAGGGGAGCGTAAGGTTAAATGAAAGGTACCCTTCAGATTTGCATACGCCAGTACTTCAGCCTGGGCCGGATTAACACCCAGTGTAACTGTACTTACAAGATGCCTTTCTTCATTATCTTGTTCTCTTGTAAACTCCCCGGTAGCCAGTACGAGTGCATTTTGAACTACTGTATAAACAGTCATTACATCATTAATATCCGGATCGTTATAGGCAACCAGCACATCCACTTTATCACCAGGGGAAACATAACCGGAAACCCCGGGCACTTCACTTACAGGGATAGAAATAGCCCGCAGCTTTTCCGGTACCCTGTAAGAAAGGCTGGCCCGTCTTTCTTCCGTAGCAACCCTGCTGGCTAGAACCTGCTCTCCTTTAACGATATCCGACCTGGAAATACCTCCCACTGCATCAGCCGCATTCCTTAAAGCTTCAGGATGTACAGCCTCCGAAGGAATAGATTCCGTAGTGAGCATCTCCGCTGTAATTCTGGTATGTCGAGGTATGGTGATTTTAGCTGTAATTACCTTAGTCTGGGAAACAGGAGTCAAAGTAAGTGTGTCGGGAGAAGATAAATTCTTAATATATGAATTTAAGGCAATAACGGTTATAAGTCCCAAAAATACTGCTACTATTAAAAGACGTTTGTTGACTTTCAATGATTAGTTACTCCTTTCAAATACATTACTTTATTTAATTAAGTGCACTCTCACAGCCCCCGAATTTATAATTCTGGGACAACCATATATAACTTCGATGATATCTCCTGATAGCACATGTTGATTTCCTATTTCCTCATAATGGAGATTTTCTGCATATGCAAAAATATATTGACCATTTGAAATTACTTCTCTTCCAGAAAAAGTCTCCACAATAGATGGCAGAACCAAAAGAATCCAACCTTTGTAACCCTGTCTTTCCAACCGTATTCCAAGCGGGGAGTTAGCATAATTTGGTGTTACAATAGCTGCAACCTGGCCGGGATCATTTTTTAGAACCCCGATGGAGCTGTATATAGGATTTTCGATGCCATTTAATAGCACTTGTGAGATATTACTTGCCGAACCGAAATCAGTTAGATCCAGCAACCCCCAGTTTCCGGATAAGTCAGATCTCCTCCATAAAGAAAAGTTGATTTTATCTTCTTTTTCAATAAGGCAGTCAAGGATATAATAAAAATGTTCTAATTCGTTCTTCCAATTCAAATCTTTAAAAACTCCATTATTTTTTACATTTATGCGAATGGCTGTTCCAGTACTCCCTGCATCTAACATTAATTCAGTACTATCTTCGTGAGTATAAAAAATTTCTCCTACAGTACCACCATTTTTCATGTCCTCTATTTTATTCTCTATGTCCTGGTAGTTAAGAACATGAAAAGGCAATAAATCCTGTCCCACTATATCTGCTGATGCAGTTGCTTCAGCACTTACAATATAATCATCATTTGCAAACATTTTTCCAAGTAACCGGGGATAATTGTCCCTTATTAATACCTTAACTTCCCGGTTATTATTTTGCTTGGTTGCAATTACTATCCCATCTGAAATATTGTGTTTATTTGCATAGGATAATGCAATTGCCTGAACATCACCGGCTGGCAACTCAAAAGCAGCTGCCAGCGCAGCAGCATCAGCTGCATTTTGTAAATTCCTTCTTTGAAAATAAAGATAGCCAACATCTATAACCAGCGCTGTTAACCCAAGTAAAACAACCATAGAGGCTGCAACAATAATCAAGGCTGCACCTTTTTGATCATTTAAAAGTTTAAATATTTTTTTCACCATACTCACTTCCTAAAGGAAATACCTTAAATTAAAAACTGCCTGGTTTATTAAAACCTTGATTAATAGGATTTCCATCCCACGTATAGCCTAACTTATTTACATTTGTAATTACGATTATGTAATTGCCATCAGGAGCACCATGTATCTGATGAAAAAATCTGGCAACCTCTATAACCGCTATCCCCGATGAATTCGTAGTTCCGGGAATTCCTCCGGCATACAGGGAACCATCTTGTTGATCTATTCTTATGTTTACATCTGCACCTTGGATTGGACGATCCAAAGTAATAGTCACGTTTAAATCATTAACAACTTTAGTGGGATTAATTGAACTGACACCTAAATATTCCGGCGCACCCGGTCCGCCTGATGCAAGTTGCCCTACTTCGATACGCATCGATGCTACGGAGGATAGTGGGAAAGTATCCCCTATTATCCTGTTTAAAAACGGCACTACTATATCCACAGAGCCATTTACTGTCACCTTGGTTTCCTCCCCTACCACACGGTCTAAAGCATTGGCAGGTGTAATAACAATAGAGCTTTCACTAATGTTTACAAAACCAGTCGACGAAGCTGCATTTATAACTTTTGTTCTAACATTTTCATAAGTTTCTCCCAGAGCAGCCGCACGGACACCTTCTCTGGCAGCATGGGTCATGGAAACCTGGCCATTAAAGATTAAACCAAATTGTATAATTCCAAAAAGTATTGGTGGAAGCACAAACACTAATAAAAGAGCGAACTCTACCAATGACTGTCCTTTTTCGTTTGTTTTAAAAAAGGAAAAGAAATTGAACAATATTTTTCACATCCGAATGTATAAAATACTGTTGATAATGGCAATATTTGTCCTCCCAGGTTACTTAAGACAATAAGTGTTCCAAGGACTATGGCAACCCCATAAGGCAGAAAAAGCTTTTTTTCCTCTTGCTTTTTTTCACTGGGAGAAAAAAAGAGCGAAAGCCTGTTTAAAAAGGAAAATCCGAATTTTAAGTAAAGGACATTTAATAAAGGTACAGCAACTATCGCTAAAATTTTTTTCAAAAAACTAAGCAGTTGACCATTAGCAATTAAAAAAACAATGGCTAGCCCTCCCCCACATAGTACGGTAAAAAGGGCGGCATGAAATACAAACTGTGCACCTTTCATTGCTCCAATGGCTCCCAGGAGTTTCACGTCTCCTCCTCCCATACCACCCATTACAAATGGTATTATGAAGAGGCCGATTCCTAAAAGAAGGCCGTAGGAGCTAAATAAAAACCCTTCAAACCTGCCCGTAACTGTATTTGAAAATAAACCCCAAAGCATGACTGGAAAGGTCAGGAAGTTGGGGATTTTTTTCTTAGTCAGATCAAAGTAGAGTGAGGAAAATAACAAAGAAAAAAGTATATATTCGTTAAATTGTAATTCCACAATTAGCACTCCAAAAATTTATTTAAGGAAAAATAGTTACCACATTATTAAAAAGATTCCCAACATGGACATAGCCAGAACCAAAAAGTTCATAAAAATAACCCTTTCTGACCCCTGAAAACATCGAGGTGTTTTTAAGGGAACCTGCTTCTTAAAAGAAACAGGCTCCCTTTTTTTTAAATAAGATGTTCTTATAAAGCATTAGTAATAGTTTGGAATACATTTCTAATTTGATCGCCTAATAATGTCAAAGCAACAATAACCACAACAGCAATCAATACTAGAATAAGTGCATATTCCGCCAAGCCTTGTCCTTCTTCATCCTTAATAAATCTTAAAATCATATTTAACATTTTTATTTTACCTCCATTTACTAGGAATTTCAATGAAAACGTGGAAAGAAAACCCTCTATAATAATACTTTTCCAACCGCACCCTTTTTCCCCTCATCAGACACCTCCCTAAAAATGGAATTATGTTAGAGTGGAATTGCTGGTATGTGCTAATTTTTGTATACTACTTTAGTAGTATGAGAGTTGGGACATAAAGTTAAATGGAAGGATCCTTTCAGGTAGGCATAGGCCAATATTTCGGCCTGTTGGGGAGTAACGGCGAGGATTACCATGTCTCGCGGATTTTTTTCTTCATTTTCTTTTTTCCCACTGCCATCTTTGATTGCCAGTATTAAGGCATTCTGAACAGTTGTAGAGGCAGCAGGAACCCTATTTAAGCTCTTTTCTTCATAAGTAATCAATACGTCCACCCTATCCCCCGGATTGATTAGCCCACAAAGCCCGGTTACCTTATTTACAGGAATGGAAATACCACGCATATTTTCCGGTATCCGGCTGGACAGTCCCTGCCGGTTTTTGCCTTTAGCTTCAGAAGAGAAAGCATGTGCAACTTTTATTTCTTCTGTTAAAACCCCTATTTCTTCTGTTATACCCTCTTCTACTTGCTCAGAACGCAGGGTGACAGGTAGACCCTGTTCTACAACATGACTGGAATTATTTTCGACGATAACTTTTTCTGTATGATTTGTATTTTTAGTATTAACAGAGTCCTCCAGGTTTTGATAATCATTGTCATATTCATTTTCAGTAAACTCGTTTTCATCCTGCATGTAATTTGAGGCCGTAGGTTCTGGTTCCATAGAGTTTTCCTTATCTTCATTTGTATGTGTATCTGTATCAATTAAAGTTTGTAATTGATCGGGAGATGTTTCGCTATTCCGAATCCATTCCATAAATTCAGCGGCCACAATAGCCTCCCCGTGAGCCTTCAGTTTATCAAGGCACCCGGGAATTATCCCCGTAGCAACATGTTTCCCGATAACATTGCCGTTACCATCAACTTCTGAATGTTCAAAAACGAAGATATCCTGTAAAGTGATGTTATCCCCTTCCATCCCTACTACTTCGCTAATCCTGGTGATCCTGCGGCTTCCGTCACTGAAACGGGATTGTTGAATAATTAACTCGATGGCAGAGCTGATCTGCTCCCTGATGGCACGTAAAGGCAGCTCCATACCAGCCATCAGGACCATGGTTTCCAGGCGAGCCAGGGCATCCCTGGGGTTATTGGCATGCAGAGTGGAAATAGAACCGTCATGGCCGGTATTCATCGCCTGCAGCATGTCCAGGGCTTCACCGCCCCTGACCTCCCCTACCACGATACGGTCCGGGCGCATACGCAGGGAATTGATTACCAGCTCACGAATGGTAAACTGCCCCCTGCCCTCAATATTTGCAGGCCGGCTTTCCAGGGTAACGACGTGATTCTGGCAAAGCTGCAGCTCAGCGGTATCTTCAATGGTAACGATTCTTTCTTTATCCGGGATGAAACTGGAAAGCACATTTAAGGTAGTGGTTTTTCCGCTGCCGGTCCCACCGGACACAATGATGTTGATCCGTGATCGCACACAGGACTTTAAGAACATGGCCATCTCCCTGGTCATGGTTCCCAATTTAATTAATTCTTCTACAGTAAAGGGATCTTTGGAGAATTTCCGGATAGTTATGGAGGGTCCCTTAAGAGCCAGGGGCGGGATAATGGCATTAACCCGGGAACCATCAGGCAACCGGGCATCGACCGTTGGAGAACTTTCATCTATTCTTCTTCCCAAGGGAGTGATAATTCGGTTAATGGCATGCAGGACATGATCGTTATCCCTGAAGGTTATATCCGTCTTGGTAATTTTACCATCACGTTCTACAAAAACATTATCACAACCATTTACCATGATCTCCGTAACGGAAGGATCATTAAGCAGTGAGTTAATAGGCCCGTAGCCGAAAATCTCGTCCAAGACGTACTGGATCACCTTCTGCTTGTCGCCCTGGGAAAGGTGGCGGTTGCTCTCTTCAAGCAGCGCTAACAGGGTATCGTAGATCTGCTCCGTAAACTGCCTCTTTTGAAAGGCATCCAGTTTTTCCAGATCAATAGTATTATCTACACTGTCAATCACCCGGCGAAGGGTTTCGACGGCGATATCATCCAGTTCCTTTTTCTTATTTACACCCTGCTCCCTGGCAAGCAAATGAGGTCTTGCCCCGTTGATCTTTACAGCCTGTTTGGAAAACACCGCCACCCCACCTTTTTGCATTACTCTAAAATAGATACCCTAAGCGAGGAATAAAAATAAAATCCCGGCCAGGCCGAGAAAAAGGACATTAAGGGTAGTGAAAAAATCAAAAGTCCTGTCTTCGGCAACCTGGCAATCATAGCTCATTTAGAGCCTTAGACCCATGGCTTTGCGTCCCATCCTTTTGGGTGGTTTGCCTTTATCGGTCAAGGAAGCTATTTCCTTACCTCAATCATATTCTTTTAATAATATTATACAAAAATTCAGACACCCCTACAAGCCTTATTTTACAATTCTGTTACTTAAACCTAAGAAACATTCCTGAGAAAGATCTGGTTAGACACCTCCAGCGAATTAAGGTAGAACTCTTTAACCTCCTTTTCCTCCAGCTCCAATTTGGCTGCCTTCCTGGAAAGCCTTTCCCAATCACCCGTTTCATAGGCTAAAATTAGCTCATAGATATCCCTGAACCTGCTTTTACCCCCCAGCAAGGCAGTTTTAATATCTTCAGAGATGGGCAGTTGCGCCAGGATATCACTTAAAGGCTGGTCCAGAAAAGCGTCCATCAGGGAAAACATCCCCATGAGAAAAAGATCGGAATTGCGGTTCTTCAGGCCGACCCTGGGGGCTATCAACTCGCAGAACTTGGCCCGGCAGATAGCCGTAATGATCAGCTCATCAGGTTTATTCTCACCGATGCTTTTGAGGGAAATCAAGGAAAGCCATTTGCTGATCTCTTTCTTGCCCAGCAAAACCAGTGCCTGCCGGATGGAGCGGATTTCGCTACGAAAACCAAAGGCCAGGGAATTAATAAATTTAAGCAGCTTGTAGGAAAGGGAGACATCCATTTTAATAAGCTTCTCCAGCCTGTCAAAATCTAGTTCCGGCTTGTTGATCTCCTGCAGTATTTTAAGGTAGGTAAGCTTGAAGCTGGGAATATCCCGGCCGGAAACGATATCTGGTTTACTGAAGAAATATCCCTGAAAATAGGAATAGCCCATTTCCACAGCCTGGACAAAATCCTCCCTGGTCTCCACTTTCTCCGCCAGAAAAAGAGCTTTATGCGGCTCGATTCTCTGCACTACGGCCCTTCTTTGTTCTACAGGCGTGGTTAGAAAGTCAACCTTAATGATATCCACAAGGTCGAGGAGGGGCTTAAAGATATCGTCATAAAGAAAATCGTCCAGGGCCAGGAGGTAACCCAGTTCCTTTAACTTCCGGCAGGCAGCCAGCATCTTCTCGTCCGGCTCGATATCCTGTAAAATCTCTACCACGATAAGATCGTTGGGGAGAAGAGTAGCAACATCATTTTCCAGCAAATTTCTGGTGAAGTTGATAAAAGCCTTTTTCCTCCTAGTAAGTGTCTCCAAGCCAATGAGAAGAAAGCTGTTGGTAATAACTTCCGAGGAGGCCTGGTCACCGTTCAGGCTGGAATAGAACTTATTAGCCCCGGAACGGTATAACAGCTCGTAGGCGTAAACTTCCTGCTGCTTGTTAAAGATCGGTTGCCTGGCCACATAGATTTCCATAGCCTGCCTCCATTTCCTTTCCTGATCTTTCAGCCCTTATCTGCTTTTCTTTAAACTCTTAAGATTCTCCCCGGGTAACGGCCAGCTGCCCTCCCTGGTAGCGAACGCGCATGGACAGGTCCTGGTAGTTCTGGGCCAGGTGGCTGGTCCGGGGCAGGGAGGCAAAGTAGTTAAATTACGAATGATTGAACTCTCCGGCAAATAGTTACTTTCTTTACCGGGGAACATTTCTTAAAAAGAACAATAAGATAAAAATGACGATAGCGGCAATTAAAAGTAATTTTTCCGCTTGCTTTAGTGATTTGTCGCTCATGCTTGTCCCTCCTGCGAGGGACCGACAAACCGAAAAATCCCCGGCCAGGCCGGGGATCAGGGCTCAAAAAATATCAATAAATACAAAACCCCTGTCTTCGGCAGCCTGGCGATCCTGGTTCATAAGAACTTTAGACCCATAGCTTTGCGCCCCACCCTTTCGGATGGTTTGCCTTTGTCGGTCAAGAAGTTACTCCTTGCTTCTTTATAATACTTTTAAAATTATTATACCAAAGTTTAGTTTTTTCTGCAAGTAATGGAATAAAATTTTTTCAAATAACTATTATTTTTCTAGTTGGGATAAAAGTTCACTAGAATTCATTCATGAAAGCAAAAGAAATAACTCAAGAGAGGCAAAGATGGTTTTAAGCTTATGCCTCATTCCTTCCAGCAGATCGCGAAAAAGTATGGCAGGATTGCTGGTATTAAGCGCAATGTTTCCCCAACACGGAAGCATGTGCAGGTTATGCCAGAAAGTGCCGTCATTGGCGATACCAGGTTTTCTTCACGCACAAATCGGAGTTTTTTTGAGGTATACTGTAACGGGGCCTGGGTTCCCCTTATTGTAAAAGGGGTAAATATTGCACCGCCCTGCCGGGAAGATACTTCACCCAGTTTCCCATGAGCAGGGAAGTATATTACGGCTGGCTGGAGCAGGCTGCCGAACTAAATGTCAACACTATACGTCTCTACAGCTCCTTGATCCTCTCTTCTACCAGGTTTTTCAGGAATATAACCGCTCGGTAAAACCTGCAAAGAGGTTATGGCTCCTGCAGGAGATCTGGAAAAAACTAGAAGGGTATGCAGGGGGTATAATTTTCGAGCTAATGGACGAATGGACAAAAAAAACCTGGATTACCGTACCGTATATGGTACCCTTCGAGCGAAACGCCTACTGGCACAACGCTCTCTGCCCGGAACAGAATTATGGCTTGTTAGCCATGGAATCAGCAAAAGTACCCTTTTTTGAGACAGGCCCCTTCTATCTTCAGGATAGCAGTCCTGAGAATACGACGGCAAATGCCGGGTTATCAGGAAAAGAGCAGAAAGTAGTGGAATTAAGAAGGCTTTGGGTGGACCACAATGAAACTTTTCTTTACCTCGGGCTGGAGCTGTTCACAGGCGGAATAGCAGGCACGGCCGGCGGTAAAGCTATTAGCGGGTCCTTTCTGCCGCCAGGCACCGGCCTTTTAATTGGGCTGGATACCATTGGTCCTGAGCGAGGCACAAGGCGCCTGCCCCTTGAAAAGGAATATTCTCCCCACGGCCTGGAATATGTTATGCTTTTCCGGTTTATCAAGAGATCCGCAACCCTCTTCCCAGGGGGCATTTTTCCTTTGGAAGCCTGCACAACATGATGCTGTCACGCACCTTGGCCATAATTTTGAGCTTGCTGGGGCTCTTCTTGCAGTCGTAATACACCACCATAGGGACCTCGCTTATTTTGCTGCAAAGCGTCGCGAGTTTCAACAAAAGCTCAACAGTTGCCGAAAAAGTCCTGGAGATAAGCAAAGGGTCATCCACTTTGTTACAGGCGTTTTTGATAAGCTCTGCCCGGTAAGCACGAAAATTAACGGCGTAATCGGTTACACCGGCAAGGGGGAAAACCAGGCGGTAATATTTTCTTGCCCCAAGGCTTAACAGGCGGCGAAAAAGGGGGACCCCTACCTGCCCCCCGCCTTTTACAAAGCGGGAGGCGAGTGCTATTTCTGCGCCTTCCAGGACCGCTCTTACCAGCCTGCCGATGATCTCGCCGGGATGGGTGGCATCGGCATCCATGGTTACAATGAAGGTAGAATTCATTCTTACGGCTTCGTAAAAACCTGTCAAGATAGCCTGTCCCAGGCCCTTGTTTTCAGTATGAGACAGTACTTTAACCCTGGAATCACATTTTGCCCACTCCATAACTTTCTGAAGAGTTGCATCCCTGCTCCCGTCATTAATGATAATTATGCGGTAATCGCATCCTTTAGGCAGTGATATGCCGCGCTCAAACATGCTGCGCAGTGCCGGAACAGACAGCTCCTCGTTATACATGGGTAAAATGATGGCAACAAGTCTTTCTGACAACTTCTTTCACCTCCCCTACCGGTGTAAAAAAAACACGCCTGCCAAGATCAGAGCAAGCCCTGCAACCTTGGACAATGTAATATTTTCTTTAAAAAGCACCATCGAGAAAGTAAAAACAAGAATATAAGAAAGGCCGGCGCTCGGATAGGCCCTGCTGAGCTCCATGCCGCTAATAACCTTGATCCACAGGACCATGCTGGCAACAAAACAAAAGACCCCGAATAGCACCCACCCATTCGTGAATATCTCTAAAACTGAATAAGGCAGAGCCGTCCACTCCAGACTAAAATCCCCAAGCCTCCCCGCAGTATACTTTAACAGGATCTGCCCGCACGACCCCCCCAAAATAGAAAAAAGCATTAATGACAAGTCGCTTTTCAACCCATTTTCCACCTCTGCTTCTTTTTAGTTTTCCCAGGAGAAAAAAACATAGTTTTCAGCGAAATGTGATAGGATCTTACCATCTCCTTAAGCTGGATGACAGGGTTTTCCACCCTCCAGCTTTGAGGTTCCGTTAAAACCAGTATTATACCGGCTAATCTGAACCAGTACACGAGAAACCTGAAGAAAGGCAGGAAAAACAATATCCACCAGATTTTTTTCAGACCTTCCCGGTAAACCTCCGGAATAGCCCTGTAGTAGAAGAGCAGGCTGACGGCATCCAGGATAATATAACAGAAGAGGAGCACGGCCAATGAGAAGAAAACTGTCTGCAGGGCATAACCTATAAAATAGAGAAAAAAGATTAAAAATGTCCAGGAGAGGCGGGAAAGAGCCAGGGTATGGTCGGAGACAAACATACGGCCTAGATAATCCCACACTTTTATAGCTATACCCTTGCTCGCCGCCGAGTGAATGGCTATCGTTTCTATTTCCCCCCTCTGCCAGCGTGCCCTTTGTGAATACAGGCTTGCCAGGGAGCGGACCGGTTCAACGTAAGCGACGGCGTCCAGAACGCACCCCACACGGTACTTTTTATTCTTAAAGGTCTTTTTAATTTGAAAGGTCAGGTCGGTATCTTCGGAAACAGTGCGCTCCTGGTACATGAAAGATTGCATGAGTACATCCCGCCGGAATGCAGAAAAGGCGCCGGAAAGGGTAAACAAAATGTTTTTTATGTTTTGATAACGCCGGCCTATATTAAAAGCGATCATATATTCTATGACTTCACAGAAGTTTATAATATCCATGAAAGAAGAGCCTTTCCCCAGCTCCTTATCAACCCTGATAAACCCTGTAGCAGCAGCCAGCTTGCTATCTCCTTCAAAAGTCTGGACAACCTTCAAGAGTGCGTCCTTATCCAGCCAGGTATCGGCGTCCACGTTTACAATATAAGCGCCGTGGCCTGAATAAATGCCGGCATTCAATGCTATTGACTTGCTGGCCCTGTCCAGAGACTTCCAGGCAACCAACAACTCGGGATGAGCGATTTGAAAGCGCTGGAAAACATCAAAGCTGTTGTCCCGGCTGCCGTTGTTAACACAAATAACCTCTATTTTCTCCCGGGGATAGCTCTGCATATATATTGATTTCAGGCACTTGTAGAGGGTTTTTTCAGAATTGTAAACAGGAACGATAACGGTTATATACGGTTGGTATTCCAGGGTGACCGGGTTTAAAAGTTGTTTTTCTTTCTTTGAGTGAAAATAAAGCCCCCAAAAGCAGTTTACGGCCGCAGCTACATCCACCAGGAGCGGAGCGAGCAGCCAGATACCCCAGTTAAGAATAAGGCGCAAAGAGTTTTCCCACAAGATCTCAGCGAACATTTTCTACATTCTCCCTAACTTTTAGAAGCGTGGGCTGTGTTAAAACATACCAGTACAGCAAAATAATAAAGACGAAAAAGAAAAGCCGCCCGATGAGGGTATGGGCCACAAAGTTAAAGTTCCTGCCGCCGCTGTAAATAATGGCTATTACTATCATCATGCGCAGCATGTTAAAAAAGAGCAGGGCAATGATTCCCGCCAGAGAATAAAGAATTTTCTTGATAAAACCGTACGCGGGGAAAAAGAAGAGCAACCCCAAAAAGACAGCGATTTCTAAGATAGCAGAGCTTTCTATATCTATATCAATGTAGTCCAGCTGTTGTCCATTTTTATAAATACCAAAATAGTCCCTGGCGCTTTATCAAAAACATAGGTTGTAATATCCACGTATTGCAATAAATGGTGCAGGACTAGGCCGGTCCAGTACTCAATGCGGTACTCGAGAAACGAACCCCGGAAAACCATGATGAAAAGGAATGTAAAACCTACCGCGCTCCAGATATAGTAAAAAAGCCAGATGCGGTGACGGTAGAGCACAACCGACCCCAAAAGCCAGAGCATAGCAAAAACCGTTATCTTTCCTCTGTCCCTTACCATAACAGGAAACGGCTTCCATTGAATATCTCCTTCTGAGGGCAGGCGGTCGCCTTTAACAGCAGCGCTGGAAAGGTAAAACCTGATGTATTGAGCAGGGTAAATGTGGAGGTCGGCCATGGGAATACTAAATTCAAAGCAGCTGCCGCCGCTTATAGACCCTTCTCCCCAGTCCCCCTCGTAGGTAGAAAGCAGCTTTCCCTGTGACGAGTACAGCTCTACAAGCACTTCCCCTGTATCATGACCCGGCTTGTAAAGCACTTTTGCAAACTTATCAATGCCGTCATCATAGCTGCCGTTATCGTTAATGTCAAAAGAAAGCCTGCATACAAAACTGCTCCCTGTCTTAACCGGCTCAAACAGCTCTATCATAAAATACAGGTTTCTTTCGTTCTCTTTAGTCCCCCAGGACAGGGATTTAAGTTTCCTGCCGATCGAATCGTTATCTTTATAATCGGACAGGTAGGAAGCGCGCCCTTTCCAGTCGTCAAATTGCCCGTCCAGCCCAAATTTCTGCATAAACCATGACCCGGGAGGCCACAATAGTATGACGGCCGCGCATAATACGGCGATGAAAAAATGAAACAGGCGCATATTATATCCCAGCTTCACAGTTTTTTGCGCATGTAAAAAAGGCCGTACCCGAGGAACAGGAGGGAGATCATTGATAGCGCCGCTCCCCAGCGGTAAACAGGCGTTTTTTCCAGGTAGATTACTATTTCGTGCTCACCGGCGGGGATGCTCAACCGCAGCAAATTTTCGTAAACTTTATAGGGCCAGGGCTCCCCATCCATCTCCACCCTCATTCCGTCCAGGGCAGCAACGGGAACGATTACGTCAACATCATTTTCAACCCGGCAGCTCATTACGTAACCATTTTCAGTGGCCTGATAATCGAGCAGAGGTATGAGCGAAACGGCAGTGAATTCTGACCTTAAAGCAAATATGTCTTTCAACAGCTCCTGGGCTACGGCATCCTTTGTAAGAAAGGCATGGTGGACCAAGTTCCCGCTCAGAAAATGGATCTTCTTGTTTCCGACAAGCCTGTGCCCGTAAACGGGTGCGCTCATCCCGTAGTAATCAAATTCGAGTTCTACTTCGTCCAGTCCCTGGAGCGCGAAAGTTTTCCAGACCTCTATATCCTCCAAGGAAAAAGGATCCAGCTGGTATCTATCGCCTTTGCGTCCCACAAGGCTTAGCGGATCCCGGAGGAAAACCATTTCGCCGTAGACCCCCAGGAATTCCGGCTGCTTTGCCAGAACGTCTTCCGGCATCCCCATAAGCTCGACGAACACCTGCCCTCCGGAAGCGGCGTAATCCAGGATAACCTGTTCCGCTCTTGCCTTGGACCTCCATTTTGCCCCGTATAGAATAACGCTGCTGTACCTGCGCAGGTCTTCAGGATCGTAGCTGTCAATGTAACTGGAAACACCCATTTCTACATCAGGAAAGTGCATGGCGATAGAAGGGGCATATTCACCGATTACGAGGCAGTCATCTTTCATCTCAACCAGGTAAGGCCTGTCGATACCGGCATGCCAGATGCTGATCCCGTCTATTGTTACGATGTGGCTGTATCCGGCATTCTCCGCTTCGAGGGAAAAAGTGTGCGGGTCCTTAATTACATCGTCCTTGACGAGCAGATCTGTCGCTCCCAGAAAAAGGCAGGAACGAAACAAAAAGGGATAATACTGGAATTCTAAACCCGTGTTGAGGAGCATGATGTTATTGGAGGTGGTAGCGCCCTGCCAGGCCCATCCAAACACCTGCTCCCTGCCCGATGCTTCCACAAAAAGATAGGAAGGAGCTGAACCAAGCTGGCTTAAATCAATGGTAGCCACGCGCCAGCCGGGGGCAGCCTGTAACATCTCTGCGCTTTCCATCAAGTTATGCGCTCTCGCGCCGGTATGGGCAAGCAGGCGTACGGAAAAAAATGAGTCGAGTAAAAATGCCGCTGAAAGTATAATAACAATAACAATAACAGGCCCTGCTTTGCTAAAAGGAAATCGAAAAGGAAAAGCCCATTTTTTGACTGGAAAAAAAGCCAGGCTGGAAGCAATAATAGAGAGCGCCGCAAAGCCGGCAAAGTAATGCGGCCACAGCAGGTGGCTTAAAGGAAGAAGTAAATATAAAAGCCGTAGCGAAGGAAAAGTGAATACTATTAAGATTGCTCCGCAAATGGCCAGACTTTTGGCCCACGGCGGTTTTGAACGCCATGTCAAGATAATAAGGGGTAGGGCAAAAATAATGCTGATTCCCCAGTAAAAAGCCTCCCGGTCAGCAAAACGATAAAAAGGATCCATGGATATCGCTGGCTGATACTGTCCAGGCCCAGATTTAGCTCGGAGAGGGCATCTTCCAGGCGGTTGTAAAAGTACATAGCCATGTTTTCCGCCGTGGGCTGGAAAATGTTAAAAGGATGAAGCTCGTTCAATAAACTGTTTTCGTATTTCTCAAAAACAGACTTGATGCATTCCATAATGGGGCGAAAGGTATCAGCTCGTGCTCATTAGGAGGAATACTGACCTTCACGTGGACCTGCCAGGAGTGAGCGTGAATTGGCCCGTCGTTTTCGTCCAGCGAAAAGCGGTGGCGAGCATTAAGAAAAGAAAACAGCCGGATGGAGTAAGTCTTGGGTTCAGCAAGCAGCTCCGGTCTTCCGTGCGGATAGACAATTACTCCTTCTTTGCCTGAGATTTCCGAATATCGTTCTGCTCCCTCTACGTCGTTTTTTTTGCTTTCATCCGCTCAAAATTTACTCCATATCTGCTACCTCATGGAGGCCAGTTCATTATTTAAACGGGCCATTTCGTCTTTAATAATATTTGCTTCTATTTTTTTGGAGGCAGCAACAGCTTCGGCATCAACTATAATGCTCCGAGCTGAAAGATGATGCCTGGGCTAAAGCTCTCTTTTTCTTGACTGAAGCTCTGCTCTAGGGAACGTTGAATATTCAAAAAAAAGAATTCTTTGCAATTCGGAGGCATGCAGCCTGCACTTTTTTATCTTCTCCAGCAACCCCTGCAGTTCTTCACGTAATTCATTTTCCTGCTGCTCTAAATGATGTTCAGGTCTTTCTTTAATAGAAATATAAATCTTCCCCTTATATTTGAGATCATTTAAATTTTTCTTTAAAACGAGCTACTTTTTCCTTGAGGTTTAGCAGCTCCTGGTTCCTTTTCCTTAACTCATTTTCCGCTTCTTCAATTATTATCCTGGCGGTTGCCTGTGCTTCTTCTTCAATTTTCGTAGCCCTTTTTTGCGCTTCCCGAAAAACTTCGGCAATTAAATGGACCTAGCCCTTCTGGTCATTTGGACGAAAGATGAAGCTGACAATTTTATCCTGCAAGGAAACAGATATCTCGAATTTGATTCCATAACTGTATTTCCATTTAAAATTATTTTCGGAAAAATTAGCAAACTCCCTGACCACTTCCCCTTCCACATCCAGTGATACTTTCTTACCTGGATCAAGTTCGATCTCAAACGTCAACTGCAAGCTGCAACCAACCTGGAGGGGGTTTTGAGTGGCAAAAATTGCTCCACCACTAGAGATATTCATAATCAACCCATCATATAACCTTTGTTGCGGTAAAATTGCATACTTTGCCTCCAGGTTTACCGGTAACCGGGCAAAGCGCCTGTGTTGAACCCTCCTGAATTTCGCAATATCCTGTAAGACGCAAATGTGATTCTTCGACCGTTTAATCTCCACCACTGTGGCTTCAGAAAAATACGTAGCATCGTCTTTCTGCGCAGTTTCAATTTGAACCCTTTCGCCGGGTTTTAGCCAACTTCCTGGGGCATCCAACAACTTAATTATTATTCTTTGTTGATCATCCTGTGCTAAAATAGAAGCACCAGATCACCATATTTTTCACCCCTGATTCTTACCTGTTGCCCCGGCTCTATAAAACTTTCTAACATTGATTTTTGCCCCTTTCCCTTATCAGGGCTTTTTGAAAAGGGCTTATTATTTACCGTACTCCAGAACAAGCAGTGTGCACAAATTCGTATCCTGCCGAATCAACTCCATCCTCGAGGAATTAACATTGTTGGCATACTTTTCATCTAATTTTCAGCGAATAGTCATTTATTTCCTCCTCAAATTAATAACAGCATATACGCAGATCATTTTTTATGGGAAAAAATGCTACTTTTTTTCTTATCTTAAAGTAGTATGTACCGCTACGCAAAAAAAATTTGGATTAAGGTAAATATTTGCCAAACGCCGAAATTGCTGGTCAAAGGAAACCGCATTAGTTATTTTAACCTGTCCATTCAGTATACCATTCAGTATATGAAAAAAGACAGCAAACAGGCCTGTTCCGGTTAAGGAAACAGGCCTGTTTATAAGCTATAACAATTCCCATTTTTACCAGATGAGCTCACATCAAAATCAGGATATTTATCCCGTTAAAACCCAATTAGCTTTTATTATAAGCATCCAGAAAATCATCCCTTGAAATGCCAGCCTGAGTACAAATTGTTCGTAATGTCGATGCCTTTATTGTATTATGGTTCGGCATTGTTAAGGGAGTCTTACTTCCATCAGGATTTTTTCTTTCCAATGAAATGTGTTCTTTTTCTCTAATTACACAAAAACCCAGAACTTCAAGTGTTTTAACTACTCTTCGTTTGGGAGCATCAACAGGAAACTTTTTCATATAAATTATACTCCTGCTTCTGCAATAAATGCTTCAAGTACAGATGATTCATTAATAATCACATCATCTCCAAAGGTTTCGATATGAAATTTTATTGCTGATTTTACATCTGAAAGAGCTTCTTCGTAGGTATCCCCTTGCCCTACCACTACACCCTTTAGTCCTAAAGGATAAGCAACATATCCATCAGAATGTTTTTCCACAATAACCTTATATTGCTTCATTAAAAAACCTCCGCATTCCAATTGTGATACTCTTTTTTATTATATTATAGCAAATACCTATCTTTTTTTCTACTTATTATTTTTTCGGACCTGTTAAAAGTAGGCAGCAAACAGGCCTGATCCGGTTAAGGAAACAGGCCTGTTTATAAGCCATACAATTTCCATTTTTTTCAGGAAAGACAGACCCCTTTTGGGAGGAAGTGAAAAGAACGTTGATTGAATCTCCTGGAAAACGCTTCATTGATGACACGGAAGGACAGGACGGTGGTCAGTTTTCTTCCCACTCTTCTTCTAAAATTCCTGCCTGTCTTAAAATTTCTTTAATAAGGCTAACTCCAATATCGTTTCCATGCGGGTTAGGAATACGAATTTTTAAGGAAGCTTTTTTCATAAATGAGTGCTTGCCACCAGAAAATGGGCCTTTAAAGCCAAATTTCCGAAGCCCTTTAATCAGATCACGCCTTGAAATCGATTTCATGTTTCTTTCACTGCTATGTTTAAATCAATACTTCTAATTAATGGCAGGGAATCTCCATCCCTTATCTTCATTAATAACCATTCTTCTAATACTTCCTGCAATACTGCTCGACATGTTTCTAGTGTTGACTCGTTTGACCATACACCCGGGCAACTTTCAATTTCTCCAAAGAATGTTCCATCTTCAAGAATTTTATATTTCGCTTCTTCCATTGCTGCATTAATAAACTTAGTTAACATAGCCATAAGCTTACCTCCACTGCTAATGAATCCTATACAAATATTATAATATACGAAACAAAAGCCTGTCAAAGCAATAAAAATTAATTTAAGATAATATCAATTTCCATTTTTTACAGGATGTTTCTTCAAACTGCCCGTAATTTAAACTTAAACGGATAATAGAAACGAAATTAAAAAAAGAATCCCCGTTACCGTCTGGATTAACTTTGCTCCGGGGAAACAGGCTTATACAAAAGGACTTCAGGAATAAAATTAAAGTGATGATCCAGGGAATAGACGTAAGCCCTGTTATTAATGGAAATGGCCGCAATTAATAAATCTGTCAGAGGGATTGTCAAGCCATCTTTCCTTAACCTGAATGAAATTGAGCCGGATAATCGCCAATCAGCAATGTTAGATTCAAGAAATGGAACAGCATCTATACAACCAAGTAATCTGTCTAATTCTTGTTCTGTTTTTACTCCTTGTAAAAGTTCTGAAACGACCGGTCCTACCATATATGTTGTTCCGAGCAGTAACTCCCTATCGATAAATGCAACTATTTCAGCTTTTTTCTTAAAATATTCTATCCAGATAGAGGTATCAACTATGATCTTCATTTTCTTTTAACTCCGCTTCTCTAAATCTTTTAACTGATTCTTCATCTATATCAAGATTGCCCTTTAAAGCCATAAAAGCTTTTATTTTTTTTAGACGGATAGCATCTTCCAGGGCATTTTCCACAGATTTGGAACGGCTTCCTGTTTTGTAGAGTCTTTCCACTTCCCTGATGATATTTTCTGAGATGTTCAATGTCGTACGCATCTTCATCACTCCTTTCACAATTATTATACACCATATTATTATGATTAATCAACTACAGGTGAACTACTCTCCAATAAATTAGTTTTTCGGACCTGGCTCTACCAATGAAAACTTGGATTAAGGTAAATATTTGCCAAACTGCCGAAAATGCTGGTCAAAGGAAACCGCATTATTTATTTTTAACCTGTCCATTATCACAAAACTTGTGGCATCAGTAAGGGGAAAATTTTTGTCCCGATACTTTTGCAATAGCTTTATTGCTTTTCTTTCGTCTTCCGGCGTAACCCATTCTACCAACCACGAATCTACCTCTAAAAATCTCAGGGCAATTTCTCTTCCTGCACGCTGCAATAAAAGAGCATGGGTCTCAATCCTGATATAGTTCGTCATAACCAGTACGCTATTTTCTTTTGCCAATTTTTGAAAAATTTGTTTTGCTTCTACATGATTACTATCCCTTGCATTCATAGCTGCCACTATACCGGAAGTATCCAAAAAAATCATCATTCATCTTCCTCTGCCAAATATTTATCGTGTTCTTCGGCCAAGTTCTCGGCTCCTTTAAAACTTCCGATCAGGTTAAAAAACGTACTTTTTTCGGAGAAAACAGGAACTGTATCGTTATCTTTAATGGCCTTCATACGAATTTCGTCATTATCCAGTACAACAAATATTTTGGATCCTTTCTTTAATTCCAGCTTACCCCTGATCTCCCGGGGCAACGTCAATTGTCCCTTACTGCTCAAACGGACGATATAAGATTCCACGGTTAAATACCTCCTTACAAGTAAGACTATTCTTACATGTATTATACCAGCTAAGAACAATTCATGCAACTTTAAGTATATTAAAAAGATAACAAATAAACCTGTTCCGGTTAATACTACAGCGAAAGATCGTTTATTTTGTTACACCGCTAGCCACGGGGACGGTTCCATCGTCTACCCTGGCGGCCCTTCGCTGCGCTCCGGGGACGTGTGAGCCGTCCCCATGGCACCGCTAATTGCTAAATCTCGCTGTAGTGTTAAGAAAACAGACCTATTGTTATGCCATAACAATTTCCATTTTTTACAGGAGGGACAGACCCTTTTTGGGAGGAACTGGAAGAGCGGCAGCTTTTACAGTTCCGACCCGGGTAAGGAGAGGCAGGTCTTTAAGGATAGGAAGTAGAGCTCGACCGTAAAAAGGAAAACGGGCTTTGATGGAGAAATTATACAAAGAAAGCATAAATTTAGTTATATACAGTTATATAAAACTGTATTCTCCTAACGGTATTAAACCTTGTTCCTCCCTGTTGTTTCTCCCCCGGATCGGGAACAATCTACACAGGAACAGGAGGCCCCGGATGAATAAAGTTTTTTCGCAAAAAAAGGGCGGTTCCAGGCATTATATCCCGGCCTTTGCCACGTTTTTTATAATCCTTATTTTTTTTGCCGGTTCCTTAAGTGGCTGCGCCAGGCAACAGGCACAGTTTTTGCCGGAAATTGCCGTTATCAGTGATACCAGGCTTGTCTCACGCACAAATGAGCGCTTTTTTGAGGTGTACCGTGACGGCGAGTGGGTCCCCCTGATTGTCAAAGGGGTAAACATCGGCACCGCCCTGCCGGGAAAACACTTCACCCAGTTTCCCATGACCAGAGAGGTTTACCAAAGCTGGCTGGAGCAGGTAGCCGAGCTCAATGCCAATACAATACGTCTCTACACGCTCCTGGATCCTCTCTTCTACCAGGCTTTTCATGAATACAACCGCTCGGCAGAGCCAGCAAAAAGGTTGTGGCTCCTGCAGGAGATCTGGCCGGAAGAAAATGTCCCCGGAAAAAACTATTTCTCTCCCGATTATATGGAGGAGTATAAGCAGGAAATCCGCCATGTGATCGATGCGCTGCATGGGTCAGCAGAAATACGGGCGCGAAGAGGAAGAGCCTTTGGTTCTTACCGGGCTGATGTTTCACCTTACCTCCTTGGTCTGCTCATCGGCAGGGAGCTGGAGCCGGACGAAGTGCTGCACACCAACACGGTCAATAAAGATTTAAATATATATGAAGGCCGTTTTCTCCAGGCCGCAGCCGGCTCCAACTCCACCGAAGTGTGGCTCGCCATGATGTGCGATTATGCCATGGAGTATGGACAGGAGGTTTACGGGTGGCAGCAGCCCGTTTCTTTCGTCAGCTGGCCGACTCTTGACCCCCTTGAACATCCGACGGAGTGGGAGCCACATGGCCTGCCATACAACGATATGGCCGAGGTGAACCCCGCACACCTCCAGGCTGGCCCTGACAACCTGGCCGGTTTTTTCGGCTCCTACCATATCTATCCCAACTACCCTGACTTCATGAATAATGAACCCGAATACGATAAATATGTCGATGAAGAAGGCATTTTGCGCTACGGAGGTTACCTGCGGGACTTTATGGCCGTTCACCCTCCCTACCCGGCGCTGGTGGCAGAATTTGGCATGGCTACCGGTGTGGCTACAGCGCATGTGCATCCTCATGGGTTTGATCACGGCGGCGTATCCGAACAGCAGCAGGGTGAAATGATCGTGCGCATGTTCAAAGCCATCCTCAGAGAAGGGTATGCCGGTGGTGTCATTTTCGAGTTAATGGACGAATGGGCGAAAAAAACCTGGATAACCGAGCCGTACATGGTGCCCTTTGAGCGAAATATTTACTGGCAAAATGCTCTCTGCCCCGAGCAAAATTACGGCCTTCTAGCCATGGAGTCAGCAAAAGTGCCCTTTTCTGAGACAAGCCCCCTCTATAACCAGGATGTAAACTTTATGCATAAGACAGAAAATACTGTGTCACCGGAAAAAGAGCAGAAAGTGCTGGGATTAAAAAGTCTCTGGGTGGACCATAATGAGACTTATCTTTACCTCGGTTTGGAGCTGGAGACAAGCGAAAGAGCATTAACGTCCGGCAATGCAGATGCCGGCGGGCGGTTTCTGCCGCCGGGCACCGGCCTGCTCATCGGGCTTGATACCTTTGGCCCCGAACGAGGGACCAAGCGCCTTCCCATTGGAGAGGAACATTCTCCACACGGCCTGGAATTTGTTATTCTCATAACCGCAGACGAAGAGGATGCGTGTTTACTCGTCACATCTTCATACAACCGCTCTAAACATAATTATTCCTCCCCGCCAAGCAACAGTTATCAAAATAATGTTGAGGAAAAATGGGAAAGCATACGCCCTCTGGTCAACAGGGAGCGCGTAGCTGAAGACGGCACTTACTTCCCCGCCATTTACAGCAACCAGAGCATCCTGAAGGGGGGTAACTTTTACCCCGAAGGAGAAGATTATAATTCCCTGGCCCTGTATTATGCCAACGAAGACTCAGGGAGGCTGGAGCTGCGCCTTCCCTGGGCGCTGCTCGGTTTTTCAGACCCCTCTACCCGCCAGGTAATTGATGATCCCCGGGAGCACAGGGAAAGCCCCCTTCGCGATGCGCTGCAGACCACTACCAGCCCTGGAATATCTATCTGCGCCCTTTCCTTTTCCTTTACCCCCGTAGAAAAAGCCGGGACCCCCTTCCGGGATATTGAGGGGATCGAGCCTGGAGAGCTGCCGGCATTAGCCTTGGACTATCTCCCGCGAAATCCTTTCGGAACCGGCTTTTCTTTAACTCTACCTTTTTATACCTGGGAATTCTGGGAAGAGCCAGATTACAGGAGCAGACACAAGAAAAGCTTTCCTATTATCAGGGATTTCTTCTCCGCACCGGACAGCTTTTTTATAGAATACCCCAGGACCACTACAGGCTAAAAATATTAAATATAATTAAAACCACAACCCTCGAGACGGTCCAGGGCTGGGTCGAACAGACAGAGGAAAACGATGAATGGCTGATCATGCTTTTCCACAGGATTGAAAAACCGGCTGATTATGAGACGAAGGTAACTCCCTCAACCTTCAAGGAGATTATTGATTACCTGGCAACAACGAACGTTATAGTAGTTACCATGTCAGATGCGTTTTGAAAGTGCCACTTCCTCAAAAGAACCGCAGCCCTTTTCCCGGCGAGCATTTTTCTTGGATGCATGCACAACCAGTGCCGTCTCGTACTCCGCGGAGCTATGGAGAAAAGATTGTACCCGACTTCGCGAACTCGCTTCGCTCGATGATTCAATGAGGAGCTCTGCCCCACTGAATTATAAGGTTTTATAATTAACTATGCTGAATTCAGCTCCCATCTATAGAAGTGGGAGACCTATTCTGGCCTTGGTTAAAGCTCTTCCTTCTCCCTTTTGGCCAGATGTTTGCCCCGCCAGATCAGCCATCCTGCAGCCAGAGCGGTGATAAGCCAACCTGTGTTTACAGCGCTGCTCGAACCGTATCTCATACTGACAGCGTGCCTACCGGGCGGCAAAATTAACAGGACCAGGTTCTCATGTCTGTACGCGGTGATGGGCTCACCATCAAGATAAACATGCCACCTAGGAGTATAGGTGACCGATATGATTACAGGTTGAGTTTCTAATGACTCATACTCGAACTCAACGCCCTTGTGATCCCAGCGCGTCCAAATAGTCTCGAAAGGCTCAGGGATTATTTCTTTTCGAGGCTTTCCAAGATCAAGAAGCGGTTCTAAAAGCCGGCGAGCTTCTTCTTTAAATTCAGGTTTAATGAGTCTTGGAATATGCAAGCCAGTAAAGTATATTTCTCCTTCCGGGATCTGCTTTACACCACAAACGGCATAAACACTTTTTTCTTCACCGAACACACCTTTTTCCTCGTCAAGGGTAAGCATTACTGAACCCAATTTTCTATAAACAGCACCTTGTCCTTCTTTTAAATGAATTAAATGAATATCCATTTCGCTTTTATAAAAATTTGAACTCTCATCCGTGGGAACAAGGTTTACTACTCCGCTCACAGGCTTTTCAAAGCGCCACACATTAAATATCTCCGGAATCGTGCCAGTTGCTGAAAGGTCCAGAATAACAGTTTTCCCTTTGTCTACCCACCTTTTAATACGCTTCTCCAGCTCTGCAATATTCAGTTCGGGGAGATCATACAGATAGATAACGTTAAAAAGATCGACGTATTCTTCATCATATTTCAGGGGGTTTGCCACCCTCCCCTCGGTCACCCACGGAAAGAGCCGCGCTACGTAATTAATAGCTGCTTCTTCCTATAACAAGCACGTCGGAATGCAGCTTCATGAAATAGGTGGAAGGGTGATCCGTAGTGACTACCACAGCATCTTCATTTTGAGCCAGATACGACCAATCATTCAGGTAGAGATAATCCGACATACTCTGGAGAAAATCATAACCGCGGTCTAGAACAACTGCTCGTGTGTTCCACAAATACCAATTTCTCAGCATGTACTGATAATAGCCTTCATGGTAGGCGATGTTATGATTGACAAGGGTATAAGAATGAACAGTGCCTTCAATATTCCAACCAATTGAAGTGTTGAACCCATATTTAACCGGGAAAAAGGCCATTTCTCCACCCGAATGTGGGAGTTCTGCAGTAAGGCGACCCTTTTCAAACGGATTTTTTCCGGTTGTCGGGACAGCATCAATAAGAAACCGTAATCTAGCATAGTCTGAAGGTGGGTTGAGAGGAACGAGGGGAGAAGATACAATAATGATTATTACGATGACAATCGCAGGGACAATGCCAAGGGATTTCTTTATATCGGGATCTTTAAACCATCCGGTAAAAACTCTAGCAACCCCCTGAGCAAAAAAACTTACCAGTATCGCCGCAGGGAGATCCGCAGCATGTAAAAAACGTAGAGGCACCAAGCTCTTTTCTCCCAGCGGCAAGAGCAAGTAAATTGGATTTTTCGGCCCTAAAGTTAAAGATGTTGTCACTACCCATACAACTACTAGCCCTAACCAGATAAAACGATCTTTATAAAAAAGAAACCCTAACAGTGCACCAAGAAGGGTTAGAAAAAAATAATAGAAATAAGGGGACCCAGGGTTTAAAAAAAAATCAACCGTAAGCATACTTTCGGCCCCCCGCGGCAGTGGCCAGGGAACACCCGGGGTTTCCCACTGGAAAACTCCTGGTACAGCCCAGAAGCCAGTCAAAGCTATACCTGTTAAAGCAGCTTCCGCAATTAAGATCAACCTTTTCCAATATAAAGGTAATTTCAGGCGCCAGATCATACAAAACAATACAACCCCGGCAAATTGTATATAAGCATGCATAGCATGAGTCATGGCCAGTAATGCCATATAAATGCAGGAGTATAGCCAGTTGCGGGTGCATGGTTTTTCGCATAAATTTATCATTTGCGCAAGTAAAAGGGGATAAAGAGGGAGAGAGAGCGCCCTTCCCAATGTTCCATCAATGAAAACTGACGAAAGGGTGTAATGACTGAGAGAGTACAGGAGTGCAGCATTTATTCCAACAACAACATCTCCACCCAGTTTCTTTGCAAGCTGGGCTGTAAAAAGGCCACCCAGGAAGAGGGATACCCAAGTAAACACTTTAAAAGTCATCATAATATTTCCAGTAAGAAGTTGTATAAAGGCGCCAACCCATTTGCTTAAAGGAGGGTAGTACTGAACGAGGGTTGAGCCCATGTACCACTCCGGAAACCAATCGGAAAACTGCAGGTGACGCCAGCGCTCCGCCAGGTACTCAACCTTGGTCAGGTGGCCCAACGTGTCAACGCCGGTTGGGAAAAGATCGTTAGAGGCACTTAAAATTGGCCACATGACAACAGTGCAGGCAATTGCTATTATTGGTACTACATAGTGCCAGTATAGCACATCGGAGTTTAGTAAGGATTTATTACTCTTTAGCTCCCGTTTGTTAAATTGAACTGATAGATTTTTAGAAGCATCCATGGTAATTTTCTCCTGCTGCATATACAGTGCAGCAACAATACCAATAAAATACCAATAAAGTGTTAGTAAGCGTTTAAAGGCGGTTTCGGTAAAAATTCTTCCGTGATGACGTTACTGCTGTAGAAAAAAAACACCTATACTAACAAGGACCATTCCGATAACCTTTGTTAGAGTAACTGTTTCCTTAAAAAGTAAAACAGAAAATACAAATACAATAATATAAGATAAACTGATACTGGGGTAAGCTTTACTTAGTTCCATGGTCGATATTACTTTAATCCACAGGATCATGCTTGCAACAAAAAAACAAATGCCAGTTATTATCCACGGGCTGCGGAAAATATTTAAAAGTGTAAAAGGAATCGCTGACCACTCCAGATTAATCTCACCCATTCTCTCTGTTGCGTATTTCAGCAAGATTTGACCGGATGCCCCCAGGAAAATGGCAATAAATAGTAACATCAAACTGGATTTCAAATGTTTTACCCCTTTCTGTTTTAGAAATATACAGCTACAGCAGAATTGTTTTTAAGACTGCTGCTATGTTAAGAAATCCGCAGCCCTTTTCCCAGCGGACATTTTTCTTTTGGGAGCGTGCACAGTTTGAGACTGTCACGTATTGTGGCTGCAATGCCAAGTTTACTGCGGCTTTTCTTGCGGTTGTACTGCAGCACCATGGGAACCTCACTTATTTTCCGGCAAAGGGTTGCCAGCTTTAACAGAAGCTCAACAGTTGCCGAAAAGGTGCTGGACACCAGTAAGGAGCCATCAACTCTGTTACAGGCATTTTTTATCAGTTCTGCCCTGTAAGCACGAAAATTAACGGTGTAATCGCTTACGCCGGCAAGAGGAAAAATCAGGCCATAGTATTTCCTTGCCCCAAAGCTTAAAAGGCGGCGAAAAAAGGGGACCCCTACCTGCCCTCCACCCTTGGTGAAACGGGAGGCAATCGCTATTTCTGCTCCGTTCAGGACTGTCTTTACCAGAGCGCCGATGAGTTCGCCGGGGTGGGTGGCATCAGCGTCCATGGTCACGATACACGAAGCATTCATCCTTACGGCCTCGTAAAAACCCGTCAAGATAGCCTGTCCCAAGCCTTTATTTTCTGTATGAGACAGTATTGTAACCTTGGAATCAGCTTTTGCCCACTCTATAACTTTCTGCAGAGTTGCATCCCTGCTCCCGTCATTAATGATAATTATGCGGTAATCGCATCCTTTAGGCAGTGATATGCCGCACTCAAACATGCTGCGCAGCGCCGGAACAGACAGCTCCTCGTTATACATGGGTAAAATTATAGCAACGAGTCTCTCTATCAACTTTATCACCTCATTGACAAGTCAGTTTACAACCCGCTTTCCACCTTTGCTTATTTTAGATTTTCCGGGAGAGGTAAAGAGAGTTTTCAGTGAAAGATGATATTCTCTAAAAACATCCTTGAGCTGGGCAACAGGGTTTTCCACCCTCCAGCTTTTGGCTTCCGTTAAAACCAAGATTATCCCGGCCAGCCTGAACCAGTAAACGAGATACCTGAAAAAAGGAACTAAAAAAACTATCCACCAAATTTTTTTCACGTCTTTTTTGAAGTCTTCCGGACTGGCCCTGTAGTATACGAGCAGGCTGAGAGCATCCAAAAGAAAGTAGCAGAAAAAAAGTATGGCTATGAAGAAAAATACAGTTTGCAATGCATAACCCAAGAAGTAGAGAAAAAAGATTAAAAATGTCCAGGTGAGCCGGGTGAGAGCCAGCGTATGATCAGTGAGGAACATACGGCCTATATAATCCCACAATTTTAATGCCGGGCCCTTGCTCCCCGCCGAATGGATGGCCACTGTTTCTATTTCTCCCCGCTGCCAGCGCGCCCTTTGGGCATACAAGCTTGCAAGTGACTTGACTGGCTCAACGTAAGCAACTGAGTCCAAAATAGCTCCCACGCGGTATTTCTTTTGGGGAGAGACTTTTTTGATCTGAAAAGTCAGGTCGGTATCTTCGGACACGGTGCGCTCCTGGTACATGAATGACTGCATAAGTACATCCCGCCGGAATGCAGAGAAGGCGCCGGAGAGGGTAAACAGAGTGTTCTTAATGTCCTGGTAACGGCGGCCAATATTAAAAGCAAGCATATACTCTACGACTTCACAGTAGTTAATAATATCCATGAAGGAAAAACCTTTTCCCAGCTCTTTATCTACCCTGATATAACCTGTCGCAGCAGCCAGTGTGCTGTCTTCTTCAAAAGTCCGGGCTACCTTCATAAGGGCTTCCTCGTCCAGCCAGGCGTCGGAATCCACGTTTATAATATAAGTGCCTTGGGCTGAATAAATCCCCGCATTTAAAGCAATTGATTTGCTGGGCCTATTAAGGGAGATCCAGAGGGTATTAATTTCGGGGTGAGCAAATTGAAAGCGCTGAAAAACTTCAAAACTGTTGTCCTGGCTGCCGTTGTTGACACAGATAATCTGTATTTTTTCCTTTGGGTAGTTCTGCATATAAATTGACTCCAGACATTTAAAAAGCGTTTTCTCGGAGTTGTAAACAGGAACAATAACGGTTATAAACGGCTGATGAAGCTCGCAGCTCAGCGGTGGGTCTTGTTTTTCTCTCTTCGAATGAACATAAAGGCCCCAAAAACAGTTTACTGCCGCGGATACATCCACCAGGAGCGGGGCAAGCAGCCAGATGCCCCAGAAAAGTATAAAACGAAGAGAAATATCCCATAAAACTTCAGGCATTTTCAACATCCTCCTTGACTCTTACCAATGTGGGCCGCGTCATGAGATGCCAGTAAATCAGCACAATAAAAAAGAAAAAGAGAATACGCCCAAACAGGGTATGGGCCAGAAAATTAAAATTCCTGCCGAAGCTGTAAATAATAGCTACAATTATCATCAAGCGCACCATGTTAAAAGAAAGCAGCGCAGCGACCCCTACCAATGAATAAAGAATTCTTTTGGAAAGCCTGCAGACAGGATAAAAGAGGATCAAGCCTAAAAAAACACCGATCTCCAGGATGCCTGAGCTTTCAATATCTATGTCTATTGTTGTCCAGCTTTCATCGATCTTGATAAACACCAGGATTGTGCCAGGAGCTTTATCAAAAACAAAGGTTATAATATCAAAATAATTCAGTAAATGGTGGAGAGCCAGGCCGGTCAGGTGCTCGATACGGTACTCTAGAAGCGAGCCACGGAAAAGCAGAATAAACAGGAAAGTAAAGCCTACCGCGCTCCATATGTAATAGAAAAGCCAGATACGGTGCCGGTATAGTATAAATGAACCTGTCAGCCAGCACAGGGCCAGAAATGTTATCCATATCCTGTTCCTTACGACAACTGGAAATGGTTTCCATTGAATATCTCCTTCCGAGGGGATTCGGTCGTCTTGAAGAACGGCAGTGGAAAGATAAAACCTGATATACTGGGCGGGGTAGACATGGAGGTCGGCCATGGGAATACTAAATTCAAAGCAGCTGCCGCCGCTTATGGACCCTTCTCCCCAGTCCCCCTCGTAGGTAGAAAGCAGCTTTCCCTGTGACGAGTACAGCTCTACAAGCACTTCCCCTGTATCATAAGTCGGTTCATACAATACTTTCGCAAACTTGTCAATGGCGTTATTATAGCTGCCGTTATCGTTAATATCCAAATTAAGCCTGCACACATAGCTGCTCCCTTCTTTAACTGGCTCGCGCAGCTCTACCATGAAATAGAGGATTCTTTCATTTTCATTGGTTCCCCAGGACATTGATTTAAGTCTTCTGCTTTTTGAAGCGTCGTCTTTAAAGTCGATGTGGTAGGAAGTGCGCCCTTTCCAGTCGTCAAATTGCCCGTCCAGCCGTATTTTTTGTAGAAATAAAGACCCCGGGGGCCACAGTAATATTAGCGCCACACATATTGCCGTTATGATAAAATAAAAAAGGCGCATATCAGATCCTAACCTCACAGTTTCTTACGAATGTAAAAAAAGCCGTATCCGAGACACAAAAGGGAAAGCACGGATAGGACCGCTCCCCAGCGATAGACAGGCGGCCTTTCCAGGTAGATTATGATTTCATGATCGCCGGCGGGGATTTTCAGCCTCAGCAGGTTTTCATAAATTTCGTAAGGCCAGGGCTCCCCGTTTATCTTCACCTTCATCCCATCAAGGGCGGCGACGGGAACGATCACATCAACATCATTCTCGACGCTGCAGGTCATTACATAACCGTCCTCGCTGGCCTGGTAATTGAGCAGCGGTATAAGCGAAACAGGAGCATATTCCGTCCTTAATGCGAAAATATCTTTCAGGAGCTCCAAGACCAGAGCATCCTTTGTTAAAAAGGTATGGTAGGGCAGGTTCCCGCCTAAAAAGTGGATTTTCCTGCTCTTTATCAGCCTGCTCCCGTAAACGGGCGCGCTCATCCCGAAATATTCAAATTCAAGCTCTACTTCATCCAACCCCTGAAGCACCCAGGCTTTCCAGACATCAATATCCTCGAGAAAAAAAGGCTCCAGAAGGTATCTTTCGCCTTTCCGCCCCATGAGTTCCAGCTGGCCCCGGAGAGTAACCAGCTCACCGTAAACTTCCAAAAACTCCGGCTGCCTGGCCAGTATATCTTCCTGCATCCCGGTAAGCTCGACAAACACCTCTCCTCCAGAAGCGGCATAATCCAGGATTACCTGTTCCGCTCTTGTCTTGGAGGACCATTTTGCCCCGTACAGGATAACACTGCTGTACCTTTTCAGCTTTTCGGGGTCATAGCTGTCAATATAGGTAGAAACGCCCATCTCTACATTGGGAAACATCAGGGCGATCGTTGGAGCATACTCGCCGATGACAAGGACGTCATCCTGCACCTCAACCAGGTAGGGTATGTCGATACCGGCATGCCAGATGCTGATCCCGTCTATTGTTACAATATGGCTGTATCCGGCTTTTTCCGCTTCAAATGAAAAAGCCTGCGGATCCTTGATTACATCGTCCTTTACAAGCAAATCGGTCGCCCCCAAAAGAACACACGACCGAAACAAAAAAGGATAATACTGGAATTCCAAACCCGTGTTAATGAGCATGATATTGGGGGAGGTGGTAGCGCCCTGCCAGGCCCACCCAAATACCTGCTCTCTTCCTGATTGTTCTGCAAAAAGATATGAAGGGGTGGAACCGAGCCTGCTTAAATCTATAGTTGCTACGCGCCAGCCCGGGGTTGCCTGTAATATCTCTGCGCTCTCGATCAATTTAGGGGCTCTCGCGGAGGTATGGGCAAGCAGGCGCACGGAAAAAAAAGAGTCCATCAAAAATGCCGCTGAAAGCATAATAACAACAACAGGCCCCGCTTTGCTAAAAGGAAATCGAAATGGAAAGGCCCATTTTTTGACTGGGGAAAAAGCCAGGCTGGAAGCAATAACAGAGAGTGCCGCAAAGCCGGCAAAGTAATGCGGCCACAGCAGGTGGCTTAAGGGAAGGAGTAAATATAAAAGCCGCAGTGAAGGAAAAGTGAATGCTATTAAGATTGCTCCGCAAATGGCCAGGCTTTTGGCCCACGGCGGTTTTGAACGCCAGGTCAAGATAATAAGGGTTAGGGCAAAAATAATGCTGATTCCCCAGTAAAAAGCCTCCCGGTTAGCAAAACGATAAAAGGGATCTAGAGATATCGCTGCCGGAATGAGATTTTCGACTACATAAGCTTTTACCGCCTCAGCGTTGATCCCGGTAATACCGCCGACAAGGGCCGGCAGCAGCCACCACCCTGTCGAAAGAACTCCTATAGCAATTACCAAAACTCCTCTCGAAAAATCTCTTAGTCGGCAGCCGCTCAAGAACCAAAGGAAAAAAGCAAAAAGTCCCAGGGAGATAGAAAAAATCGCTCCAAACATGGCATGCGTGAGAATAACCCCGTGCAAAAGAGCGACAAAAATAATGATGTTGGAAAAAGACCTTTTTTCTTCAATTACTTTTAAAAAGAAGGCAAACAAAAGGGGCAGCAAAGCTGCGGCCAGAACACGGGGGAGGTTTCCTTCTGAGAAGGCAACACGCACGTTATCGATCCAAACGCTCCAGATTATACCCGCCAGCGTTGCCGCAAAAAGCCCTATGCGGTTGGCCCAAAAAAGCCACGCCAGCCCTCCGCCAAGAGCACAGGCAAAAATAAAGTAATTTCCCGCCATGAAAATGTCAGCGCTGAAGGAACGCAACAAGGCCAACAAGTAATAAGGAAGAGGGGCCCAATAGCGAAAAGGTTGAACTCCGTTGTACCAATACTCAGTAAATTGGGGAAAATAGCTGCCTTTGAGGATCTGTTCGTACAGAAACTCTGCTTTCAAAAGATGCCCCCAGGCATCAGAACCCCACGGGTAATGAAGCCTGAATTGGGGCGTGAGAACATAATAATAGGCAAGGAAAGCCAGCAGGCTAATTATCAGTGCGGATACGATATAATGGTGAACAGCATATCTGTAAAAAACCTGTCCGGAAAGTCTTTTGTCAGGTTGTTTGACAGGAATGGCATCCTTTAAACCGTCCTCGACGGCAGTATCTGCTTTTAAACTGCTTTCGACGGCCGCGGCAATTTCCCTGCGGTAATCTGAACTTTCCGCACTTTCCCTGCTGCTTTCCGCCAGGGAATCAAGTGCGGTATTACGGTTGCTTACTTCTATTCCGCGGAGAGGCGTTTCCCAGAGACTAATACTGTCAAGCCCCAATTTTAACCCAGATAGTGCATCTTCCAGCCGGTTGTAAAAGTACATGGCCATATTCTCTGTCGTGGGTTGGAAAATATTGAAAGGATGAATTTCATTCAGAATTTTATCTTCATATTGTCCAAAAACAGACTTGATACAATCTACAATGGTGGCAAAGGGTATTGGTTCATCATTTTCACTGGAAGGAATATCAACTTTCAAATGGACCTGCCAGGAGTGAGCATGAACCGGACCGGCTTTTTCGGTAAACGAAACATAATGGCGGGCATTAAGAAAAGAAACCAGCTGGATAGAGTAAGCCTTGGATTCAGCAAGGGGCTTCGGTTCCCAGGGGGAGGAGACAATTTCCTTTTTACTGCCTGAAATTTCTAATTCTGGCCCGATTTCCTCAGCCAATTGTTTATTTTGCTCTGCTGATACTTTGTTTAGAATTTCCCGTTCCATGGATGAAAGTTCGTTGTTTAACCGGGCGATTTCATCCTCAACAATCTGCAATTCTATTTTTTTTGAAGCAACTATAGCTTCCGCTTCAGATATGATGCGCCGTGCCTTAGCCCGGGCATTATCTTCCATCTCTTTTGCCACCCTGATGCTTTGAGCAAGCGAACGCTGGACATTTAAAAAATGGGATTCATTTGCAGCAATTATCGCCTTTAACTCGGTGACCTGCAGCTCGTACTTTTTTATCTTGCCCAGTAACCCCTGAAGTTCTTCGCGCAATTTAATTTCCAGGACCTCTAAATGGGGTTCGGCTTTTTCTCTAATAGAAATATAAATCTTTCCCTTCTTAAGACGTGTTCTATCTTATCTTTATATCTTTCAGTAATAGCTCACCTTAATCAGATAACTTTCACCATATCCATAAAACCTGAGTACAACGAAAAACACCAGAGCACATCTACTACCAATATATCAATGCGTTCAAGGTAGGATCCAGCTTTGTGGTAGTGTGATGATGTACGTTATCTATGGGTTTGAGGCAATAGAGCATCTGCTTCAATTTTGACGAATTGGATACAAAGCTCGAACGCGCTGAGATAGATACTTATACCCTGGCTTGGTAATCATCTGTTACAACTTAAGTTTTATTATTTAAAGTGAATAATTAATTCAGGGCAAACTGCCTCTTTCTTTATTCTTATCGTCAACAAGTTTGGGATAAAAAGAAACATCTCCGCTCAGATGCTCTGCTGTCACCGTTTCTAGAGAAAACCTGTACTTATCTAAAACCTTTTTAAATTCTTCTTTAAAATGAGCTACTTTTTCCCTCAGGTTTGTCAGTTCCTGGTTTCTTTTCTTTAACTCGTTTTCGCTTTCTTCAATTAACCTCCTGGCAGTTGCCCGCGCTTCTTCTTCAATTTGCGTCGCCCTTTTTTGCGCTTCCAAGAAAACTTCGGCAATTGTATGTTCCCTGGCAGTATATTCGTTTATCTTATTCCTTAACCCGTAAACTTCTTCTTCTGCTTTTTTTAATTCCTCTTTCTTTTTTTCAATCTCAAGCTGAAGAGCTGCTATTGTGCTTTGATATTCGCTGTTAAGCTGCTTAATCTCACCTTCAACATCAGCTGGCTTAAAGCCAAAAAGCGATTTTCTGAACCTTCTTCCCATTTTCTCCCCTCCTTCAGAATATATTAATTTCAAAAGAGAACACTATGCCCCAAAACAAAACACACAATTCAGCATTTATCCCGTAGCAATATTTATTCTTAATTTATTTAGAAAATCCTGCTAATATTCGACAAAAAAGGTACATATCATCAACAATCGCGAACTTTTTTATCTTAAGTACTTCAGCTATCCTCCGTTTTCTGTCATAAATGAGAAAACATTCTATAAAACAGCCGATCTTTAGATAATTATATCAGAAATGCCTAAATATTACAAGAACATTTTTAAAAAGCCATTTGGGTTGTATTTTCTTTTTTGAGCAAAGCTTTAGCAGCAATAGGGTCCTTGATTTAGTCCATTTTTATAGCTTTTGCGGATATTTTTTGGCCTTTTTTCCATTTTCAGGTAACGATTGCGAATTTGAGCATAATCTTCTGTTGGATATTCAATTTTAAAGCTACGGTTAAGAGGTACGGCCTTGACCTCAGCTTTAGCGGTGAAATCGCCTCCACCTCTGGCAAAGATCTTGAGATGGATGGAGACGAGCTGACCGCAAGAATAAAGAATATTAGCGAAAAGGCCTTGTAAAATAAAATTTATCCCGGATCCCGTTTGCTGGACACAGGTGCCCGAAACGCTAAAAAATCAAAGTCCCAGCGGCACAGGCGGCAGGTTGGTCTTATCGATTCGCTCTTCAGACATAAGAAAATTCTGTTTAACCCAAAATACGGCCTTATTGGCCTTTATGCCGCTCCTTATTTCTGGTTTTTTGAGATGTTAGGGCCTATAGTAAAAATCCTCGGCTATATCCTCACTTTACCACCAGGGACATAAAACAGGTTAATTAATAATTTAGGCGCCGGGAAGGCAGGTCGATTTTCAAGGCTGTTTCCGCTATTTTCGGGTCAAACTGGGTTCCGGAACAAAGACGGAGCTGCTCCCTGACCTGTTCCACTGTTTTGGCCGGGGCATAAGGCCGCTGGGAAAGCATAGCATCGATGGCATCGGCAACGGCAATTATCCTGGCACTGCATGGAATCTGCAGCCCCTTGATACCCTCCGGATAGCCTGTCCCGTCAAATTTTTCATGATGGTGAAGAACGATGGGGACTGCTTCCTTGAGGAATTCGACTGGGGAGATAATTTCCGCCCCAATAACAGGGTGCTGTTTGATCACTTTAAATTCCTCAAAAGTAAGGGTAGAGGGTTTTCTTAAGATATGCTCCGGAACGCCGATCTTCCCGATATCATGCAGTATGGCCGCCTGCTGCAGCAGGTCCATTTCCATGGCGGAAAGTCCCATCTCCTCCCCCAGGATCATCGTAAACATAGCAACCCTTTCCTGGTGACCCTTGGTATAGGAATCTTTGGCATCAATGGCCGCTACCAGGGAGCGCACCGTCTCCAGGTAATGCTTCTGGATATTGTTGTAAGCGCGCTCAATTTCCTCCTTAAGGGAGTCATTTACAACCTGCAGTTCGTTAAGCCTGTTCCTGATGGCTGTGCTTGTAGTGCGGCGTGAAAGCCCCTTTTCCACAACTTCTTTAACCGAGCTGCAGTCAAAGGGTTTAATAAGGTAATCCAGGGCGCCGTTGCGCAGGGCATTGGTAGCCGTATCCACGGAGGCATAGGCGGTTATCATCACCACCTCCGTTTCCGGAGCCTTCTTTTTTACTTCGGCAAGCAGTTCGATGCCGTTAATGTCGGGCATCCTTATATCCAGTATAACCAGGTCGAATTCGGAAACATCAAGATAATCCAGGGCCTGCTTACCGTTGTCTGCGGTAACAACCTCATACTCGTCCCGCAAGATCATCCTCAGGGCCTCCCTGGGGCCGAGTTCGTCATCGACAACCAGTATTCTCGGGTTTTCCATATACTCATCCCCCTTTTCCGGAAAAAATAGGCAAAATGACTTCTATCTCCAGGCACTTGTCCTTGGTTAAGGACGCTTTCAGACGCCCGCCGTGATCCTCGATTATTTTCCGGCTTACAGGCAGACCCAGCGAAATATAGCCGTTTTGATGGGCAGTTAAAGGTTCAAACATTTTCTCCACGTCTTCAATTGACGCTTTTGTCTGGTTGTCACACAAGCGAATACAGGCGCCCCCGGAAAATATCTTGTCAGTATAAAATGTATGTATATGAATTATCCCCCCGACTTCCACGGCCCTGAAACAATGGCGCAGCAGGTAGGAAAAAGCCCTGGCCAGAAGGGTTTTGTCCGCCCTGATGTTTAAAGGCTCTCCAAAATAAGCGGTATCTACTGTGGTCTCCTGCCCCATCCCCTGTTCCTGCAAGAGTAAAAGTCCCATGTCAAGGGTTTCATGGATATCAACAGAGCTGTACTTGTAGGAAAGAGGCGTGGAAAAAGCAATGAGCTGCTCTACCAGTTCATTTAACCTCTTAATCTCCTGCCGTACTGTATAGGTAAAGAATTCCCGGAAGGAGCTGTCGTCGTATTTTTCCGTTAAAAGCTCTGCAAAGGTCTGGATGGCAACCATGGGATTCTTTATTTCATGTGCCAGTTGGCCGACAAATTTATTAAGCACATCAAGCCGGTCAGCCTGGCGCCGCTCCACCTCCAGCTGTTTTCTTTGCGTAATATCTTCAAAGATCATGACGCTGCCGAAGGTTTCTCCCTCTATGCTGAGCAGCTGGTAAGTATTGATCTCCAGGGGGATACGTCCCGGGGCTAGTTCAATCTCTTCTTTGAAAAATGCTTTTCCAGTAGTCAATGTTTCATAAAGCAAATCACCCAGGGGGCTGGGAAGGGAGCGCAGGTCTTTTCCCATAACTTCCTGCGGTAAAAACTTAAGAAGTTCCCCGGCACGAAAATTAAAGGTTATAATACGCTCTTCCCGGTTAATAGCCACAACTCCGCTGTTCATGCGCTGCAGGATACTTTCGATATATGACTTCTGATCGCATACCTGGTGGTAAAGGGCGATATCCCGCAGGGCCATAGCCACATTCCCACAGAGGGTAAAAAGTATCTCCAGTTCCTCTTCATAAAAGGAAGAACGGGTTATTTTGGGCCCCAGGTTAAGAATCCCCACCAGTTGCCCGTGGGCCAACAACGGTATACAGGCAACTGCCTGGAGCAGTTTCATTTCCTGAAGGGCTTCAGCGGAAGAAATGCCGTTGGGAGCGTAGTGCACTTCTTCAATGCGCAGTATGCGCCCTTCTCCGGCCAACCAGGAAATAAGTCCCGTGGACGATTTAAAGCGCAAGCTAAAAGAAAACTGTGGGTCAAGCCCTCTTTGCGATACAATTTTATACTGGTCCAGGTTCTCATCGTATAACAAGATCGACAACTTGCCCACCGGGACCAGTTCGGCAACGGCATTCATAAAAAGATCCAGGAGGCGGTTCCTGTTGAAATTGTTGCTCAAAGCCTTTGAGAATTCGCGTAAGACGCGCTCTTTATGCAGAATCGGTGAAAAATGGTTTGGAAGCTCTTGCTTACCGTTATTATCACCTGCAGCTTTTTTAAGGTTCTGCATCTCAAAGCGAAGCTGAACCCTCTCCCAGGCCCGCGCAAGCTTAATATTAACCTGCTTGCTAGAAAAAGGTGCATGAATAAAATCATAAAAATATGGCAAAAGGGAATCTTCCACGGCAGCCTGGCCGTCAATAAGGCCGAGGTAGGTTAAATCGGGCCTCCGGGAACACGCTTCTTGTATCCATGGTAAAATACCATGCATAGTTGTATCTACAAGTATTATGCCGGAAACAAGATTTTTCAGCAGCTGCAGGGTTTTTGGACCCATTTCGCATTCCAGGAAAGTATATTCTTCCGCAATATATTCTTTTACTTTCCTGAGAGTGCTGTCTTTACTGCATACAAGGATAACCAGTTTCAATATGTTTCCCTTCTTTCGGGATTCTATAGGTGCCACCTGTACGAAACATAAAGCTGTATTTAAAGCCGTTCATTTTCTTCCATTGTTGTAACCAGTAGGGTCACGGGGAGGCATATTTCAAAGACCGTCCCTTTCAAGCTGCTATTAAATTGGACCGTGCCCCCGTGATCGGTAATAATCCGGTGACTTATACTTAAACCAATTCCTATACCCTCCGTTTTGGTAGTAAAAAAAGGATCAAATACCCTCTCTTTCTGGCGGGGGTCTATTCCTGTTCCCGTATCTTTAATTAATATTTTTACTTTTCTTTGTGGTAAAGCACCCCTGCCGGCCTCAACAGCAGGTTTCTCCACAGAGAATATCTCCACTTCCAGCTCTCCACCCTCAGGCATGGCCTGTATACCGTTAAGGCAGATATTTAAAAGGGCCTGTTTTAACTGATCCCGATCCGCTTTAAGGGCGGGAAGATCCTTGTGGTAGAGCTTGCAGAGCTGGATTTTTTGTGTGTTGAGCTGAGGAGTTAAAAGCATGAGAATTTCATCCATCACAACCTTTATGTCCACATCTTCAAAATTGGGCTGGGGGCTTCGGGAAAAGTTAAGAAGCTCCATTATCAGCTTGTTAATACGCTCAATTTCCTGTTTGACTATATGGGAAAAACCGTGGCGAAATTCATGATCATCATATTTATAGGGCAGAAGTTCGGCAAAGGTCTTAATGGAAACAAGGGGGTTTTTGATCTCATGCGCCATCCCCGCAGCAAGTTCTCCCAGTGAGGCAAGCCTCATTGCCTGGCTTTTTTCCCTTTCCAGTTCCTTGATACGTGTTACATCACTTAAGACCATAATTGCTCCCCGTTCCCCTGTATCCAGAGACTCCACCTGGGCTGTACTGCAGCACAGGAAACTTGTGTGGTTGCCTGCCTGTATTTCCACTTCCTCTTCGCTTCGTTTATGCCCGTTATTTAACGTCTGTATTATGGGGCGATACAGACCTACATCCAGGACTTCTTCCGCCCTGCAGCCCAGTATCTCTCCGGCAGCAATTCCGGTCAGCCTTTCTGCCGTGCTGTTAAAAGTAGTTATCCTTCCCTGTCCATCTATAGCGATCAACCCGTTGCCCATATTTGTAAGGATATTCTCCAGGTATTGCTTGATCTCCAGGACCTCCTGGTACAGCCGTGCATTTTTCAAGGAAACAGCAATCTGATAACTTAAAGTGGAAAGCAGGTTTACATCATCTCGAGAATATGGTTCTCCGGATATTTTAAATCCCAGGCAAAAAATAGCTTCCAGTTTTTCTTCCATAATGATGGGGACAACTGCCTCGCCATGTAGTTTTCTCATCTCCGCTACCAGCAGTTCCCGCTCCCCTTCGCTTACTAAATCTTTTAAATCCGTCAGCAGCAGGACGTCAGGCTTTTTTTGGAGATAAGCTAAGAGATGACTCCCAGGCTCCAATGGCTGGATATCTCCTGCGGGGGAAAAAGGCTCGATGCTTTTTTCGGCTGCAGCAATAAAGGAACCATCCTTGTTTTTCAGTAGAAAAACACCTCGCTCGATATAAATGGTATTTACAACCTTGTCCACCAGAAAACGGAGAAGCTCGTCCAGCCTTAAAATAGAAACCATGGCTTTATTGGCATCTATCAGGGCATCATAATAATCGTAGGCGCCCCGGTAGAAATAGCGATCGACCAGGGACTGGGCTTTATCTTTTAACGGCTGGAAAAAGATAGCCACCAGGATTACCAAAACTAATGTAAAAGGAAGATTATTAGACTCCAAATAAATCCGGAAATTTTTTTCCATAACGAGCAGCAAAATAACATATATCCCGGCCAGAAGAATAACAGCCAGAATATAAGCCATAACCCTGCGCACGGCTATCCGTATATCCATTAATCTGTACTTCACAATAGCATAAGCGATAGAAACAATCATAATGAGGGTAAACACCGGCCCGAACGGGCGCAGATCAACAGCAGTTACCCCAAGCAAAGGCAAAAAAAGATTGGATAAAGTCCCCATAATAAAGGAAATAAGTATGCCGCCGATAAAATAACGGAGTTGATTGCGAGCAATACCCCTTGACAAATGCAACTGCCGGAATAGTTTATAAATGGTGTAAATGGTCACTCCGCTAAAAAATAGAGGATATACCGGAAATAATGGGCCATAAAGCGGCTCCTTGTGTTCCAGGGGGAACCCTATACCAGGAATTATTGTAGGTGTAAAGCTCAACACAGCCAATATTAAACTAAAGCTAAGAACAATTATAACTTTTTTATAAGGATAAGCTTTTTCATCTTGAAAAGCATCAACAAGGGCATAAACAAACCAGGGAGTTGTTGCCGCTACAGCGTGAGAAAACCTTATCCAGAATAATAAACCGGCATAGTCGCTTATAAGAGTTATAACCAGAACAGTAAAAGTCCAAAGGGAGGCATTCAGGGCAAACCCCAAAAAAAGACGGTTAAGTAGAGTATAGGGAGCCTTTCTAAAGGCAACAACCCCTAAAACCAGGTTTGCTGCCGCCGTAAAACCCAGCAGCCATTTAACTAAAAAAGAAAAGTCCATCTCGGCCAACCATCCTTTAGTTTCTAGCTTTTAGTTAAAAGCAGAGAGGCATTGCAGCCTCCAAGGCCGTGCAAATTTACCAGTGCCGTTTCAATCCTGGCCACTCGCCCCCTGTTAGGAACGCAATCAAGATCACAATGCGGATCAGGAAACTCGTAATTTATGGTAGGAGGAACAAATTTATTTTGAATAACCTGGGCTGCGGCAATGGCCTGCAAAGGGCCTGCAGCAGCCAGGGGGTTGCCGATCATGGACTTAATGGAACTAACGGGCAAATTATAAGCATGCCGCCCAAAAACCTCTTTAATCGCTTTGGTTTCCATTTTATCGATCAATTTATCCCCAGGGGCATGAGCACAAATGTAATCTACCGTAGAAGGTTGGAGGCGTGCCTTCTGCAAAGACTGGGTCATCGAAGAAGCAATAGACGCTTGTAATTGTTTTAATGAGGCAGCATTGGATATCCCCCACCCGGCAACCCTGGCATATACTCTTGCTCCACGGGAATAAGCCCTTTCAGCTTCCTCCAGGACAAGTACTCCCGCTCCTTCAGCCAGTACGCCGCCATCACGTTTAGCATCGAAGGGCCGGCTGGCAGAAGCAGGTTCATGATTAAATAAAGAAGAAAGAAGACCAATAGCACAAAAACAGGAATGAACAAAAGGAGTAAGGGGAGCATCACCTCCACCGGCAAGAACCAGATCAGCTTCCCCCCTGAGAATGGATTCTACACCATAAATAATACTGAAAAGCCCGCCGGGGCATCCGGCAGATAATGTAATAACCTGCCCTGAACAATTAAATACAGTACCCAATTCACTGGCAGCCGCATGGGGAAACGAAGATGAAAGAACTTCTGGCTTTGTTGAACCGTTTTGTTTAAAACAATCATATTCTTTTTCCACAACTCCCATATCTGATGTGCTTATCCCAACCAGGATACCTGATCTACAGTGGGCGAATTCATCCTCAGTTATTTCTGCATCCTGCAATGCCAGGCGTGCCGCAGTTATAACAAGATGGGTGCTCCAAGCCCTGCCATTTTCGTGATAAGGCTCCACTGCCTCAATCCATTCCAGGGGAATTTCACCTGCTACCTGGGAAGGATATCCTGTGGGATCAAAGCGGGTAATGCGGCGCACACCTGATTTGCCCTCCTTAAGAGCATTCCAGAAACTCTCCTTCCCGACGCCATTGGGAGCTACAGCACCCAGTCCGGTAATTACCACTTCCCTCATGTTTATCCTTCCTTTCAAGCCCCCTTGGAGAAGGGCTTCACAGCCTCCAAAAACCAGTCCTGCCCTCCATAGACACGCTCCATGGAAATAAGTTCAAAACCACAGCTTTTTAGCATAAAGGACAGCTCTTCGCCATTTAAGAAATGAAAGGACTGCTGATCCTTAATAAAGTAGTTTATAAGCAGGAATACAATTAAAAACGGAATAAGGTATACAATCTGACCGGTAAGAATTACAGGCCACCATAAAGGGGCTCTTTCTCTAAGCTGGTAAACATGTTCTTTAAAAACCGGTCCCATTTTGGGTTGAAAAGGCGGGGTAACAAGGATCATCTTGCCGCCTTTTCTCAAAACTCTGTAAATTTCTCCCAGTAAAAATGTAGGATTGTCCACGGCATAAAGAACATTAACACAGATTACCCCCTGAAAATCATCCTCTGGAAAGGGAATGGGATGGTTAAGATTCACTTCCTGCAGGATGACCTTCTGGTTATTTAGATCATTTTCTTTTACCTTAAAGCTGGCCCGTCTAAGCATTGCCGGAGAAAAATCAACCCCCACGACCTTTATTCCTGAATGAACCCGTATAAGGTTATAAAGAAAATTTCCCGTACCACAGCCAGCATCTAGAATATGCCAGCCATCCTGAGGATTAAGGCTTCTTGTTACATTTATTATTAACTGGCGATAAGGTAAAAACCTCAGCATGACAGCGTCATAAACTTGAGCATAAAGCTGCCATAAATATTTTTTATTTTCTTCATTCATATTAGGCTTCCCCATACTATTGATATTTTTTATTGATCTTCGGTCAGGCTTATAAAAATATCAACCAGCCTGGGATCGAACTGCACACCGCTGTTTTTTTTCAGTTCCCTGATCGCTTCGGCATGGGAAAGGGGACCCCGGTAGGGCCTGGGGCTGATCATCGCTTCATAAGCATCTACAATAGCCAGGATACGGGAATAAAGATGGATTTCATTCCCTTTGAGGCCTTTGGGGTAGCCGTTCCCGTTCCAGTATTCGTGATGCTGTAAAATATAATCGGCCAGCTGGGCCATTTCCTCAGAGTTGCGGGCTATTCGGCAGCCGATTTCCGGGTGGCGCTTGATTTCTTCCCATTCGTCATTATTCAGGGCTTCCTTTTTAAAGAGGATAGACTCGTCAATGCCCACCTTGCCGATATCATGCACCTTCGCCAACCGAATAATATCCTTTAACTCCTCATAGGGTAAGCCGATAGCCTGTCCCAGTAGAAGCACCATGCGCTGCAGCCTCTCTTCATATTTCCCGTCCCGGAAGTCTTTCTCCGCCAGGAGGGACAGCAGGTAGTCGACAATCTTCTTTTTGACTGTTTCGCTGCGCTCAAATTTATTTTTATACATGCTGCCGTCGGCCTGCTTGAATATCTCCATGATTCCCCGGGAAGCCTGATTTCCGGTGGCAAAACCGACAGACAGGCTCAGGGGAATACCATCCTTTTCCCTGTTATACTCCTCCACGGCCTTATGAATACGTCCGGCAATCTCCTCTACAATATTTTCATCAGTCGATGGAAGGATAACAGCAAACTCGTCTCCCCCCACACGGGCCACCACATCAGAGGAGCGGAAAGGCTTCCTGATAATCTCTGCCGCTGTTTTTAAAAGCTCATCGCCCTGGCCGTGCCCCATAATGTCGTTGACAAGTTTCAACCCGTCCACATCACAGACCACGACGCTGATAGGGTAGTGGCGTTCCGTATCCAGGCGCCGTATCTCCTCCTCAAAGTATACCCGGTTATAAAGGCCCGTGAGGTGATCGTGCATACTGTAATATTTCAATTCTTCTTCATTGAGTTTGCGCTCGGTAACATCACTGGCTGTAAATGTAACCCCGGAAACTTCGCGTTGACCGTCAAAAACCGGCGAAAGGATAATGTCCAGCCACCTTTCCCTGCCGTTAAAATCTTCCATCCTTGCTTCCATGCGGAGCTGTTCACCGCTTTTAAAAACCTCTGCTGCGGCCTCCAGCAATATTCCCGCTTCCCGGGGCTTAAGTATTTCCTCAATGCGCCTTTCTACAAGGCTGCTGGTGTCTATTCCCAAAAAAGCTGCGCAGGACTTGTTGACGAAAGTGAAGTTGTTTTCCCTGTTTAGAACCCAGATAAGGCTGGGAACGCTATCCAGCACCGCGTTCTCTGCAGCGTTCCTTTTCCCAAGGGAGGCAAGCAGGGAACGCTGCAGCACTTCATCTTCTCCCGCCGGGACAGACCTTAAATCGAGTAGAACTTTTCCCCTTTTTAACCGGGGAATAACCGGGGGGTCCCCTTTATATAAAAGATCACATATCTGCCGGGGTGAAAGTACCGGTGAGCTTAGTGTTACCTGCCAACTGGGCAATATCTCCTGGCCGCGGCGTCTTCCCATTAACTGGGCGTCTTCATTTGCCAGCCCCACATCATACCTGCCCTCCCCGGCACTCAGAAGTTCAGCTGAGTGCCGGGCCAGGTGCCGGGCACGTTCTTCTATGCTCTCCACCGGGGCCGTAATCATGCGCAGCAGGGGAATTTTTTGCATGGCATCCCTCTCATCGAGATAAAGCTCTACTGTTGCTTCCAGTGCTGCTATGCTCATTATGTCCGCACCTAACGCCGTACTCAGTGGGTTTTTCTTTACCTGGGAAAGATACCTGTCCTTCCCGGCGATAATCCCTACAGGTGGCCCTCCTAAAAGCTTGTCTCCGGGAAAAACGATTACGTCAAAACCGTCATCAAAGAGTTTCTGAACCTGCATCCCCCCGGGCAGGCCAAAAGGCGCCAGATCCAGCAGTGCAGCACAGCTCATGATCTTAACTGCGAGAAGGTTAGATTTCCGGCGAAGTTCGGACAGTATGCCGTCCTCTACAGATACCAGGCTGTTCCACCCGTTAATACTTACCAGGCAGGCGGCATCATTATCACTTCTAGAGCTGTTGCAGTCCAGTAGTATGGCGAGCTCCTTTTTACCGGCTTTCCTCAGCCTTGCCCCGCTGTGCTTTAACATGGCAGCAACAGCGGAAGAAAATTTATCGGCCAGCAGGTCCTCCCGGGAGACGAAAACTTCCTTACCGCGTGCCAGGGCATGGAACACAAGAAAAGCCGCAGCCTGAATGTTATTAGCTACCAGGATATCTTCAGCTCCGCTAAGGGTACAGAGAAGTTCGTCAAGCTGTTCAAGCAGGCCTTCACCGGCCAGCTGTTCCAGCCATCCCCGGGATGATGCTGCCGCATTTGCAGCCCTGACAGCCTCCCCGGCCAGGGGAGGTTCCTTTATAGCGCTGTGAAAGATTATCCCTGTAGCATTGATTGGAGGAGGCAAAATAAATCCCCTTCCCTTAATTGTTTTGCAAACTTTTAATCGTATTCTGAATAAATTCCCGTTCCTGCGGTGTTAAAAGCTCGTTCCGGCATAATTTATCCAGGTCGGCGGGAATGGCAGATTTCTCTTCTTTATGGTAAAAGCCGGGGGAAGGCATATCCTCTCTTATAAGGGATGAGGAAAAATAATCGTTAAGCAGTTCCAGGAGGGCTTTGCCCATGCGTTCTACGGTTTTTTTCTGGGGTTTCCAGGAAGGCTTTAGCATCAACTGTGGATTTTCCTCCACTTCCAAAGAAGCCGCCTCTTCCGGTGTCACAGGCACCTCTGTCTTTTCCTGAAAATATTTTTCTACTGAATCAAGAGCACGCCCCGTTACGACCAAAGCAGTTTCCAGCAGGTGATCAGTCCCGTAACGGTGAGCCAATTGTTTCAGCTCTTTCCTGGCCGGCTCCAGGAGCCGGCAAATTTCTTCGGCCCGGGAGTTGTTATCTTTCCCGAAACCTTCAGCCGCCCTTTCATAGAGCTTTACATACCGTTCTGCCAGCTTCAGGGCGCTTTTAAGGCGGTTAATCACCTGCCACGAGCCGGGAATATGAAAAATTTCCATGTTCTCCGGGACACCGGGTATCTCCCGGTAGAGCCTGCCCAGTTCTTTTTTAAGGTTATCTCTTTCACGCAGAAAATCCACCAGTTCACGAATATCCTCCAGCGTCTCCCCATCGTTCACCAACATGGGTTGGAGCAACCTGTAAAGCAAACCTCCTTCTTCAAGCATGATATCCCAAAGCTGCGAGGCCAGGGGAGAAGCGAGGGTCAGTTTACGGTTCTGCTTGCTCCAGCTCTGAACATCACGGGAGAGAAACTCCATTTCTCTTTTCCAGACAGCTTTGCTTTCGGTGCCGCTGCTGCCGCTTGCCGCTGCAGCAACCAGGCTTTTAAGCTCCTTGGGAAGATCATGCCTCCTGAACAGGATGGAAAGGGCTCCACTCCCCGGTGCCACCAGGGCCGGGCGAAATAAGGCCGAAAAAACCAGCAGGTTAAAAGCCAGTTTTCCACCAGTTTCTCCCCCGGTAAGTGCAGCAAAATCATGTTTCCTGTACAGGTAGGAAAGCCACTCTGCAGCAGCACCTTCTTCATTACGAACGACAGCCGCTGCTTCCAGCGCTTTTATTAACCAGGAAGGCACCGGTGCAGTCCCATACTCCTGCTCGTAATAAGCAGCCAGCCAGAAAGCGGGGCTTAGTTTTCCTTCCCTGATAAGCTTATATAACAGCTCAGGAAAATTCTCCAGCGGTCTTTTGTCCCCGGTTGCTGCCGCTGCTGCAGGGGCAACCGGGAAAGTAGTATCCCCGCCGTTTTGCTCCTCCTTTAATACAAGGCTTCCCCTTGCGGCGGCAAGAGCCAGGGAAGTTCCAAACTCTGCCGCTGCTGCTTCAAACATCTCTTCCGCTTCCCTGAAAGGCAAATCCTCTTCCAGTAATCTCAAAAGGGCATTCAAAGGATGATTACCCTCAAGGAATTGCCGCCGCAGGGTTGCCGTTTTGCCATTTTTTTCGTCAAGGGAAAGCATTTCCTGATAATTTTTCAGTTTTTCCCGGAAATGTTCCAGATCAACGGAACTTTCCCCACCGGCCAGGACTATTCTCCCGGCCCTGGCCAACAGGTCACTGATACTGCCGGCATCATACTCCTGCCGGAAGTTCAGGTGTTCCTCCAGGCCGCAATAAAGCTCCTCCAGTTCGGCCAGCGAATCAACTTTTCCCTTAAGTCCTTTCCAGCCCTGTTCCCTGGCTGCCTGTTCAAGCTCTGCTGCCAGAAGCTTAAAGCGCCTTTTAAGATCCTCTATTTCCCTGCGGAAATCAGCAAGTTGTTTTTTTTGCTGCAATTCCTCGCCCCCACCCGGATGTAATATATCAAGGAATTTTTTTATATAATTATCTTTCTATGTAAACATGTAAATTCCTGCAAATTTTGCCACCGCATCTTGTTAAAATCTTTTTTTGGTAATTATTTCAGATATTTTTGTCAATTTATTTTATTTGTTACTTTTTTTCTGGGGAAGAGCCTGGAGCGGAAGGTAAGGCCGGAGAAAAGAGACAGAAAGAAAATGGCGGCGGCACAAAGGACAATAGCCGCACCAGAGGGAACGTTATAATTGTAGGAAATGTTAAGCCCCCCAAAACCGCTAGCAAGGCTGACCAGCGCGGCTATGAGGAGCATACCGCGATAATTTCTGCTGAGCTTGAAGCCGGCAGCAGCGGGAATGACGAGGAGCGCCGAAGCGAGGACAACGCCTACTACCAGCACAGAGATTACCACGGTCAGGGCCAGAGAGGCCAGAAGACCCAGGTAAAGTGGTGTCACGGGAAGGCCGTTGGCCCTGGCCAGTTCCTCATCGAAAGAGATCGTTAAAAGTTCTTTAAAGAAGATAAAAATAAAAAGGAGGACAAAAAACATTACAATTCCCAGAAACCAGAGGTCAGCAGCGGTTACAGCCAAGACATTGCCGAAAAGCAGGCTGAAAAGCTCCGGGTAAAAGCCCTCTTTAAAGCTAATCAGGGTAATACCCAGGGCCATTCCCGTTACAAAAAAAATGCCGATAACGGTATCCTCGCGCATTTTGCCGTATTTGCTGATATAGCCTACCAGCAGGGCAATGA